>JACETR010000001.1 GCA_013911165.1 Planctomycetota bacterium
TTCCACCGCTGTAGGCACTGGTTCCATTGGGTACCCAGCCGAAGGTTTCAATGTTTTCATCGCCCAGATTGTCGATGTATTCGGCCAACTGGCGGCTGGCCTCGATGGTTCCGCCGGGAGTGTCGAGTTTGATAATGAGGAATCGGAGGTTCTTCTCCTTGAGAGCCTCAACGGTATCCCGGAAATCTTCAAAGGTCCCGCCATCGATGGTTCCCAAAATGGTGACGATCACTGCGGAGCCATCGAGTGATTCCGGTGGGGTCGCTTCCTGAGAGAAGGCCGCCTGAGAGAAGACAAAGGGGGTCAGCAGGCTGAGGAATATCAGTACCCACATGAAGGGGTTTGAAGAGATTCTCAGGGACTGGGCAGGAGGACTCATTCCGGACAAGAAAGTCTCCTTCAAGGGGTCAGGGTGCCCTCTGGGTTTGGGTGCCCAGTGGGAACCGGATTCGGCAGATCACTTCAGCGTGAAATGGGATTTGGACAGGTCCCTGATTGCTCTGTATCTATTGTCTGCAGACTTCCGCTGCCGATCAAGGGATCAAGTAGCGGATAGGTCAAGATCTGATCAATGTTTAGGTCGATCCTGCTGCAGTTCTTTCCACTTCCCGAATCCGGAAAGACGGGGCTTTGGGACCGCTTTTTTGTGAGAGCAGGAAGGGTCGCCTCAATCCGATTTGGCTGGGGGGTGTGCTTCTGGCTCACAAACCTGAAAAGCGAGGAGGGCGAAGTGTGTCGCAGCATGACTGATGAAGTGATGCCCGTCCCTGCGAGGGGATCTGGCAAACCACCTTCCGCTTTGACGCTGGTGATCCCGAAGCCACTGGAGCCCTTTCTGGAGGGCGGGGTGGTCCGCGGGGAGACCACCCTTGCGCAGGCAGAAGATGCTATAGGCTGTGGCGTAAGCGTCGCTGGGCAGCTCCTCCATGTCGTCGTCCGCACGTCTCCACTGACCCGCACCGAGGTCAACCAGGCGCCAACCCCCATCTTCTCGCTGATGAGAGAGCCATTCCTTGCACCATGATTTCACCGGTATCTCTGGCATGAAATCGTCCCAATGACGGGAAATCCACATCAGCATGCCTTTGTGATGAAGGTTGGCAGGAGGGTGTTTTCTCAACCAGTTCCGGATTCCCGCAATTCCCTTTGCCGCGTCTTCAGTCGATCTCTCTGCGGCGGGTAACGCACTCATCGCCAGTGCCACCAGAGTGACTCCAAAGTGATCATCCGATTCGTAGGGGGGCCAACCGCATTTGAGCCATTGGCTCCAAGATCCGTCCTCCTGTTGCAAGGACCACAAATGCTCCAGCCCCTTGCGGGTGATCGGTGACAGTTGTCCATTGGTGGTCATGTCACTCAATACCAGGAAACAGCTCGTCGCCACTTTTCCTTCCACCGAACCGTGTTGTCGGGAAGGAGGAACTTCATCCACGATGTAGCGTTTCAGGTATTCTTTTGCATACTTCCGTGTGCGCTGATTCCCCTCAGAAGTCGGGCTCAGTTGGGACACGGTGATCAGGTGGAGCCCGTTGGTGTGGCAGGTGACGCAATTGCGATCCCGGGCCCATTGATCGGCACTCTTCTGCGAGAATCGCAGTGCTGCTTCCAGTGAAAAATTCTCTTTGAAGGGTTCCAGAGGATCATTCTTCGAAAACCCGGTATCGACGGAAGCACCAAAGACGCTCATCGCCACTGATCCTGCCAAAATCAAACAGCAGAGAAACCCCGGGAGAGTTCTGGATCGGAGTCGGTGGAGATGAACCCCGTTCATTCGCCGGAACCAAATTCCAGATGTTCGATCCCCAAAGTTTCCTCCAGTCGCTCCTCCAACTGATCCATGAGAGGGACGGACTCGGCAGTCTCCTTCTCCGGGGAGACCTCCAGGGGGTCGCAGACGGTCAGGGTGACCGATCGGGGAGCATAGCGCCGCGCTTTGCCGATGAAGTCCTCTTCCAGACGCTCCACCGTTTCCAGAAAACGGTCGGCGGGGGCATTTTCGGAAAGGTAGCCGCGGGGGTAGAGGGAGATCTTCTGTGCCAGTTCCAGGGCACGGAACTGTTTCCAGCGACGATCCCGTTCCTCTTCATCGATGTCGTCTTTCCCACTGACCATGCCCTTGAGGATGGTGGAGCGCAGGTCTTTACCCCTTTTGACGACGTCTCCATCCTGAGGACCACCGAGCCACTCCTCTTCGAGTGGGTGCAACAAATGATCGATCAGTCTGGTGGAGCGTTCAAAGAGGTCTCCCGATTGAACCTCACCCAGAAATTCGATCTCCTTCAGGCCCAAAAGTGCGCGGGCCACCTTTCGAACTCGTTCCAGCATCGGCAACTGATTTTGTGGTTTCCACGAGAGGCGCTCCTCCATCTCCCGGAGAGCTGTTTCAATCGCCTCTTCAACGGAAGTTTCCAGTCGATAGCGCAGTGCCAGTGGAAAGAGCAGAACTTTGCCACCATCCGCCTTGGCACGCTTGCGGGCTGCTCCACGGGCGATGGTCGAAACCCCTTCCATCAACGGGCTCAGCAGATCATTGGTCCGGGTGACTGCTCCTTCCGGAAAGATCACCAGGGGCCGGTCCCCATTTTCGAGAACTTCCATGGCAAACTGCAGGGAGGATCGATCGATCCCTTCCCGGTAGATGCTGAAGGCCCCCATCGTCCGGATCAGAAATCTCTGAATCGCCCCTTCCATGAACAGATGCCAGCTGGCCATAACGTAGAAGAGGGAGCCGGTCGCCTGGGAAAGATGAAAAAGGGATAGTGGATCGGCAGCGTGGGGGTGGTTGGGAGTGATCAGGATTCCGTGTCCCGCTTTTTGCGCCTCACGGATCTTCTCCTGGCCATCGACCTGTGCGGAGGTGATTCCGTAACTTTTGTCGAGAATCCGTGGCAAGAGCAGATTTCCCAGCATTCGTGGAAGTAGCCCACCCTTGTGGGGCGGGACAAACTCATACGGCTGGTCGATGACGACCCTGCTCACGCAGAGGCCTTGTCCGAAGCGGACAGACCGCTTCTGCGTTTCAATTCCAGTTTGCCCGCAAGACCGGAGAGGACCAGATAGAAGGGCAGCTCAGCCCACATCCATGAGGGGGGAGCCAGATTGATCAGGTTCATGAACCCGCCCAGCATCGAGACTCCGCCGATGGTGAGAGCGATGCCCATGACATGGGCGGGCGCGATTCGGGCAGCAACCCAGCCACCGAGAAAAGCCTGTGCGAGATGTGCGATGACGGGAATCAGAAATGCCGCAGGAGGCAGGGTGGCAGCAAAGCTTTTCCACGCCTCCATATCATTCAAATCCATTCCCTCCGGAGCGGGATAGAGGGACAGGTTGATCTGAATCAGCACCATGTTGGCGATCATGCCGACGACCATACCCAGAAGAAAAGCTCCAAGCATCTTGACGTAAAACATGGGGATGACCTCCTGGTCACTTCAATGGGTTGAAAGGTGCTAGGGGATCGCGCCCACTTGCCGGGTCGAGAACCACTTTCCCATCCTCGACCACTCTCAAGATTCCGCGGACCGTGATCAACTCTCCGATCTTCTCCTGATTGACAGCGGCCTGAAAATCACCGTAGTGACATCGGACATTGCCTTCCAGAATCACCCAGCAGGATTGAGGATCGGTGGTGTCGACACTCTCCACCTTGCCGCGGATGGCGATCTTCTTGCCAATGTAGGGTTTCCCCTTCGTCCGCAGGTCCTCCGCCAGAATGTGTGCCGACGGATTTCCGTAATCCATCTTCCAGCCGGTGCATCCCGAAACGAGGAAGACCAGTGTCAGGAGACTGCTTCGTAAAAAGGTATTCAAGGCTCAATCCCTTCCTGAAAGGTGCTCACAGAACCCACTATGGGAGTGAAGAATGTAAAAAAAAAGCCCTGAGTGGCTGAATTACCGAACTCCGTATCTTCGGGATTGTAGCGCGAGAACTCGAAGTCAGTGGTCAGCGATTCTGGTTCAGGTTCAGTTCTGCCACGACCGGTCGATGGTCGGAGGCGATGGATTCTTCCATCACAGTGGCTGAGGCGGGGGACCATGAACTGGAAGGTCCGCTGAGGATGTAATCGATTTCGATGGTCGGTTCGTCTGCAGGAAAGGTGGCGGCGGAATCACTCGGCTTCGTCGCATCTCTGGCAACCTGCTCGAAGGCATTCATCGTCCGTGATTCCGGGACGTCATTGAAATCGCCGAAGACGATCCAGGGGGTGTCAAGGCGCTGGATCTGGCGAAGGGTCTCCATTGCCTGTGCGTATCGAAATCCATCATTCTTGACCCAGTCATAGTGAACGGCGACAGCGGTGACGAACTTTCCTGCATCGGTCTCGATGCGAGTCGCCAGAGCGACCCGGGGTTCATTCCCTTCGGGCAGTCGCCACGTTTCATGGGAGAGAATCGGTTGTCGGGAAAGGATGGCCAATCCATAGCGCCCACCCTGAAAATCCATGAACGCCCCGTAGGCGGAGTGCATGCCCAGCTGCTCGGCGAGCCATGAGGCCTGATCAACTCCTCCACTTCGGCGTGCCTGATCATCCACCTCCTGCAAAGCGATGATGTCCGCATTGAGTAACCTCAGGGTGGCCAGGGTTCGCTCGAGATCCAGAACCCCATCCATGCCGCGACCATGTTTGATGTTGTAGGTCGCCACCCGAAGCGGGGCAGAGGCGTCAGATGATGAAGAGAGGTTTCCCTTCATGGGGGAACACCCTGCAAGCACTGCGGTCATCATTAGGAATGAGAGGTGTCTGCGCATTTCAGGGTCAGTTTACACACGAATCCGGGGGGAATGTTCGATGAAATCCTTGAAGCTCGGTTTCGAGTATTGATCACGGGTGCAAAAGAAAACCCCAAACAGCGGAAAAGCCGTTTGGGGTCATGGTTTGAAATTGGTGGACCTGAGGGGGCTCGAACCCCTGACCTCCACACTGCCAGTGTGGCGCTCTCCCAGCTGAGCTACAGGCCCATGATTTGGGTTGGGTGGGGGCTGCGAGGCCAATGACATTGACTCCTGTCACTGACTCCAGCGAGCATCCATGCCCAATCCCAAAGCATATCCGTGGCGGGTCTTGCGTCAAGGGAACCGATTGTTCCGGAGGCCGGTTCCACCTACGATTCACCTATGGATTCTGAGGCTGTTGATGGGGTCTGTGGACTCTTCCGGCCCAGGGAGATTGTCGGAGGCCCAGCGATGTGATTCGGGGCTCCTGTCAGGATTTCGATCCCTCCCCGGAAATCCTCTCATGATTGAATCGAGGCCCCCATGGGCGTGGATCTGAGAGATATCGAAAAACGCTGGCAGGAAATGTGGCGGGAAAACCCGTTGCCCTCACCGGTGAAAACGGACGATGAGGAGAAAGCCCGGGAATTGGCGGAAGAAGCGGCCAGTGAACCGGTCGATTCCCTGTCTGAATCTCCGACTTCCGAACCGGAAGCGACGAATGCTTCTTCCGAAAGTTTGCCCATATCGCCGGACAATGCCGCAGCAGCGAATGGGGATTCCGGGTTTGGCGACGGATTGTCTTCGCAAGACGGGGCCGAATCAGCCACCCCGGTTGAGCCTGACGCAGCGGATGAAAAGTCTCCTGGTGAGCCCACGTCGACGACGGAGTCGTCGGAGGTCACCGCCGAAGAGTCTGCGGCCGCATCCGAAGAAAAACCTCCCCGTCGTCGCCGTCGTCGCGGACCCCGAACCTTTTTCTCGCTCGATATGTTTCCCTACCCTTCGCTGGATGGTTTCAGTGTCAGTCAGTTGAGGGGTGTGGCGACCAATGATGTGGTTGCCCGTTACCAACAGTCCCGGGGGAAAAGGGTTTTGCGCCCCATCGGCTGGGATGCCTTCCAGGCTTCCGTTGAAGAAGAAGCAAGACAGAAAGAGATCTCTCCCCGGCAGGTGGTCGACCAGGGAGTCGAGTTGATGCGTGAGCAGTTGCGCCGATTTGGCGCTCTTGTTCACTGGGATCATGAAGTCGACACCAGTGATCCCGAAGATTATCGCTGGTCGCAGTGGCTTTTCCTGCAGTTGCGGGAGAAGGGGCTCGTCCATCAGGATGACGCTGGCTGGAAGGTGGCGATCACCGACTACGCAGAGCCGCTTCACTCCGGTCTCAAGAATCTGAAATGGCCTCCGCGAACCAAGGCGCTTCAACGGAATTGGATCGGCCGCCGTGAGGGAACCAAGCTGGTTCTCAAGGCCAGTTCAGAACTTTACGACGGCTGGGAAGAGCTGGAGGTTTTCGCTCGCAAGATTGAAGCCTTGCCGGAAGCAAGCTTTGTGGTGTTGTGTCCGGAGCACCCGCTTCTGGAAAAGATCGTCGACCCGATTCAGGAGAACGACGTTCGGGATTTGCAGGAACGGGCTGCCCAGCTGGATGAACGTGAGCGGATTGCGAATCGGGCTGAATCGGATGGAGTGGCGACGGGGGCATATGCCCTCAATCCTGCAACTCTGGAGCCGATTCCGATCTGGGTCAGTAGTTACGTCATGCCGGACATCCGCTTTGGGGCCATTCTGGGGATGCCCGAGGAAAATGAGGCTCACAAGGATTTTGCCAATCGACATGGAATCCCGCTGACGGGGGCTGGAGGCAATTCAGGCCGCCGCCGTCGTCGTCCTCCCAGACGTCGTCAGGGCGGAGAGAGTTCCGATCAAAAGAAGGGGCTGCAAGGTTCCCTCGAATCCAGGGGACTGACCGAGCCCCACATCGACTACAAGTTGCACGATTGGGTTTTTGATCGTCAGCGTTTCTGGGGAGTTCCGATCCCCATGATCGAATGTGATGAGTGCGGCACCGTTCCTGTGGCGGAGTCGGATCTGCCCGTAAAGTTGCCAGATGTAGATCGTCTCGAGAAGGTGGATGCCGGAGAGAACCCGCTGGCCTCATTCGAAGAATGGAGAGCGGTGGATTGCCCCTCCTGTGGGAAGGGCGCGCTTCGGAGTGTCGACACGATGCCTGACTGGATCGGATCCTGCTGGGGGCATTTGCGTTGTCTGGATCCGCGATTCTCTGAAGCCATTGCAAGCCGTGAGCACCTCCAGCGCTGGACTCCGGCCAATCTTTGTGTCGGAGGGATTGAGCATGCGGAGTTGCACCTGATGTACGTGCGTTTCGTCAGCCATTTCCTTGCCGACCTGGGTGTGACCCCGAGGCAGGAACCCTATCGAAGACTCTTCAATCAGGGACGGATTCGATCGCAGGAAACCGCCAACGACAATGAAGCTGAGGCCAGTCGGCGTGGTCCCAGGGTTATCGCCAGTGAATACCTCGATCATTACGGGGCAGACGCCCTGAGGTTGCACCTGCTCTTCATGGGACCTCCTCAGGATCATGTCGAATGGAGTGATGAGGGCCTGAAGGGTTGTGCCCGTTTTCTCCAGCGAACCCACGAAGCGATCTCCCAGCGGATTGGCAAGGGCAAATTTGTCAGTCGAAATGTACTGGTCGCCAAGCATCGTCTTATTCGCAGGGTAACCCGTGCCATTCGCACCTACAGACTGAACAAGGCGGTCAGCGCCTTCATGGAATTTATCAAGTTGCTCCGCGGCGATGAGTTCTCCATGGATGAGGTGGACAAGCAGACCTTGCGCACCTTCACGATTCTTTTGGCTCCCTTTGCCCCTCACATGGCCCATGAACTGTGGGAGCAGTTGGGAGAGGCGGGACCTCTGACCTCCGAATCGTGGCCGGAGCACAGCGATGAGTTGTTGCAACCGACTGAAGTGGAACTGGCCGTTTTCGTCAACGACTCTCTGGTGGACCGGATGACGGTGGAGCTTGAAGCGACCAAGAATCAGGTCATCGATCAGGCTCTGGAGTTGAACAAGGTTCAGGAGCGGACCGGAGGGAAATCTGCGGATCGGGTGATTCATGTTCCCGACCGTCTCCTCAAACTGGTCTATTCGCAGGGGAATGAATCTGCGGAAGAAACTCCACCCGAAGAGCCGTTTTTCGATCCAAATAGTTGAATAATGGTTCTGAAATGCCTCCAATCGCAAATTCGTGCTGTATTGCCCGTGGTCAGGGCTTGTACGCTTTTGCCGGAGTTTGTTAAGCCATCGTAATCTCCTCTGTGAGTTCACTCCGATGAAGGAATCGATCCTTCCGGGAGCGAACTGCGCGGAAATGGGGAATCGGTGACCAATCAGAACACCTCCAGAACGTTGCCACTGGTCGTCGCAGCGGTGCTTTTGACCCTCGGATTGAACGGATTGTGGCGTGATGCCCAAACTCCGGTAACCACTCAGAAGGCACTGGCGGACACCTTTCCAATTCCGACTCAATGGGAGTTGAAGGGAATTCCCGATGGGGCTCCCGCTACTGCTGATTCCAACTCCGCCATTACTGAAGACACGACGGGATCCGTCACCGGAACCATTTCGCTGCCCTTCGATGAGAGAGCACAGGAGCGCAGCAGGTTTCTCCTCGATCTCGAAAATCGCAGTGCAACGCTGACGCGGAAATTGCGCAGTGAGTGGCAGGCATCCCAACAGGACTTCGAGAGTCGTTTGCAGGGTTGGGTTGAAAACCGGCAGATCCCTGAAATGACGAGGACTCTCAACATGACGGAGCCTGTGACTTCCTCAGGGGGGGTCTCTGCTCCAGGTCGATCCAAAACAAAAATGGAACGCATGATCTACCCGATTGTCCAGATGAAGGGCAATGGCACGGTAGGAAGTGGAGTCGTCGTTGCCAACGAACCGGGGCCGGAGCAAAACTGGTACGTCTGGGTCGTCACCGCCTACCATGTGGTCGAGGAAGTCCGCGATTTCAGCAACTATGACGAGACCGTTGTCGACGTTCATTTCTTTGATGCCGAATTGGGCAGGGTTTCTGAGGAATCCTGTACCGGGCTTGAAGTCGTGGCTTATCCGGAAGCGGATCTGTCCCTGCTGAGGATTGATCGTCATCAGCCCTGGCCTTATCTGGCAGATGTGGCCCCGGAAGAAGTCTGTGAACAACTCTCCGTTTTCGATCCGGTTTATGCGGTCGGTTGCCCCCTGGGCAACCAGCCGATCCCGACTCGCGGTGAAATCTCTTCCCAGTACAAAAAGGTGGGCGACGAAGTTTATTGGATGGTCAGCGCACCGACCTTTTTCGGCAACTCCGGCGGGGGGATCTTTCTGTCGGAAAATGGCCAATTGGTCGGAATCAGCAGCATGATCTACACCTATGGCAAGCGTTCTCCCATGGTCGTGCCCCATATGGGTCTCTTTGTTCCCCTGGCCCAGGTGCGTTCCTGGTTGCGGCGGGAGGGGTTCGTGCATCTTTTGGGAACTTCTGAAGGATTGCCTGTTACCGCCTCCGGGACCGATATGTCCATTTCCGAGGGAGAATCCGGGTCATTTTGACCCGCAGGGGCGATCCTTGTATCCTTGAATCCATCAAGATTCCGAATCAGGTCTCCGGCAGGGGACTAGGGAATCAGAACGCTTCTTTGCGGGGCGCAGATCGTCCTCAAGAAGGAGTGGCATAATGCTCTTTCTCCATCGATTTGAATGGATTGAAACCGGAAGGAACTCAGCGATGAACGCTGGATCGATCACAAAATGGCTTGCTGTAGCCGCACTGTCAGCCCTTTGCCTGCTGACCTTTAACTCAGGTGTCAGTGCTCAGGATTCACCTGCTCAGGATCCCCCTGCTCCAGCCAAAGAAGCCAAGGTCGCACCTGCTGCAGACGACGCTGCTGCCGGCGAGGTCGACGACATTCTGGGCCTTCCTACCAGTGAGCCTGAAGCGGTGGCAGTCATCGACCGCTATCTCGAGTCTGTCGGCGGTAAAGAGCGCCTGAAGAGTATTCAGGATCGGGTCGAGCGCTTCCGCAACAAGAAGATTGAACCGACCAACGAGACCATCATGAAGATGTCCCGCTTTCTCAAGCGCAATGATGGCGCCTTGATGATTCGTGAGGAGTGGCAGCTTCCCGGTCTCGGCTTGACCAAAAACAATGAGCCTCTCAACTTTGTGCAGGTTTACGACGGCGAAAAAGCGTTTGTCAAAGCCATGGGGGCGGTATCCCCGTTGGCGGGCAAGACCCTGATCGTGTTCGTCTGGGACAAGCACATCGACGATTTCTTCTGCACCTTCTCGGACAATGGCTACATCGCCAAGATGGCCGGTACGGATACTGTGCAGGGCAAGAGTTGCAAGATCGTGGAGTTGAACTCTTTTGCAGGAAACCAGCGAATGCTGTTTGCCTTCAATGACGAAGATGGCCTGTTGCTGCGCAAGACCTGGCAAGAGGGTCAGCCGCCCGCAGTCATCACCAAAGAGGTCTTCTACGAGGATTACACCCGTATCCGCTTCAGCGATGACCGCAACCAGTGGATCCAGACCCCCATCGCCAAAAAGATTTTCGAGGATGGTGAGCTGAGCCTTGAGGTGAACTTCGACGAGATCACCCTGAATGGTGGCGTTTCCTCCAACATCTTTGGACGCCCGGATGGCCGTTCCTTTGAAGAGGTTCGTCGCGAGCGTGAGGCTGCCCGTGCCAAAGAGGCCGAGGGTGGAGCGGAAGGCGAAGCCAAGGATGGTGAAAAGAAGCCGGTCTGGGAGAAGCCGAAGCCGAAACCCAAGCCAGTCTGGGAAAAGCCCAAGCCGAAGCCCGCTCCGAAGCCGGACCAGAAACCGACTCCCGCTCCGGCTCCCGCTGAGGGATCCAAGGAGGGTGGCCGTTAGTCACTGAACTGACGGATACGAAAAGGGTGCGGCCGATCTTCGGTCGCACCCTTTTTTTATGGCGATTTTGAGGAGCGGGAATGGGTCAGCAGGAGGCGGATCTTTCGATCAAACTACTGACCAGAGGAGACGTCGCCACTCTTCAATGCCAGTTGTCCACAGGCACCATCAATATCGAGTCCACGACTGCGACGGGCGGTCACTTGACCGTCGTAATGGCGACTGACTTCCTCCCGGAAACGTTCGACTGTTTCGTCGTCGGCCGCCTTGAAGGGGGCGCCTTCGAAGGGGTGGAAGGGCAGCAGGTTGATGTGACCGTGGCATTTGCGGGCAAAGGCTGCCAGGGCCAGTGCTTCCTGGATGTCGTCATTGACCCCGGGCAGTACCACGTACTCCAGGCTGATACGGCGGATCGTATTGCGCAGTCTGGAGAGTGTATCGAGAAGTTCAGACAGGGAATGTTTGGACTGAATCGGAACGATGCGTGCACGGGTTTCATCGACGGCACTGTGAAGGCTGACCGCCAGGCGAATCTGGGGATGCTCTTCGATCAGGGGACGAATCTTTGGAACGATGCCGACGGTGGAAACCGTGATCCTGCGGGGACTCATCCCAAAGGCTTCAGGAGAAGTCAACCAGTGCAGGGATCGGGACACGGCGGGAAAATTATGCAGCGGTTCACCCATACCCATGAAGACGATCTGGGTGACACCGACCTTGCCCTCCTCTCGAGTCATGCGATCGACCGCATGCCATTGGCCGACGATTTCACTGGAGGTGAGGTTTCGGGACAACTTCATCGTCCCTGTTGCGCAGAAAGTGCAGCCTGCGGCGCAGCCGACCTGACTCGAGACACAAAGAGTTCCCCGGTCCTGTGTCGGAATCCAAACTGCCTCAACCGATTTCCCATCCTTCAGACGGAAGAGAAATTTGAGGGTCCCATCAGAGGAGCGGAGGACCGTTTTAATAGTCACTGCAGGAGCGAGAAGGCTTTTCGCCAAATCCTCCCGGATTGCTTTGGGCAGAGAGGTCATTTCCGAAGCCAATAAAACTCGCTGGTCGATCAGGTGATCCCGGATCTGGCGACTCCGGTATGCGGGAAGCTGATGTTGTTTACACCAATCACTGAGGTGCAGGTCCAGCTCTTCCGGAGAGAAGTCGATCAGGTGGCCGTGCGGTTCAGAAGGAGTGTTCATCGACTGCGTTTCTCCAGTAATTCCCCCTGGGGGCCCAGAATCAGGGGCGTATTCCCGGGGTAGGGGGTTTGGGTGCCCCGGTATTGATAGTTGAGCTGTTGGTCAGCGGTCAATGTGATTCGTGAATTCATGTAGGTCCAGGTGAATCCACCATCGGGTTTCTGTTCTTCGACCACGGCGTCAGTCCCTCGACCGAAAAACGTCAGATCTGCAGGACCCTGTTGTCGTTGGAAGGGAGTGGTGTCTGTCGGTGGTGAGTGAATCCAGATGATACTGTCCCTGTCCCACCGAAAATTGGTTGATCCGATCTTGAAACGTTTTCTGTCGCGATAGACGCGAACTCCATCGACCTCAACATAATCCATCCTGTTGAGGTGGCCGAAGTTGGGTTCTGCATCCTGCTGGTTTGCTGGAAGTTGAAAGCGAAATCGCATGTCCCCGAAATAGAGGGTGGGACTCCAGTGGATTTCTGCCTGACGACGAGAAGAAAAGCGATGGGAGTGACTGGATCCGGATTTGTCTATTCCCTGACAGCCGACGCTCGAAAGGATGAGCAGGGGGCACAAGGCGATGCAGAGGAACTCCAGTATCAGCGTCAATCCAGGTAAACGCAGGCGGTTTGGCACGGTTGAGTTCTCCTATCGGTGAGGCGGGAGAATCCCCTCTGCACCCAAAGCCATCTCAGCACGAATCTGACGAAGTTCATACCGAAGTTTCTGGCGTTCATCCTTGGCTTTTCCCGAGACCTCCAGAAATTGATCTTCGGTCAATATTCCTGAGACAGAAAGCAGGAAATCCGAGGTGATTTCTGATCCTGTTTCCAAAGCGGATTCTTCAACATAGAGATTGCGAATCGCCCGAAGAGCGACTCTTTGTGAGTCTTCCAGAGGGAGTTGATCAATTTTTTGATACATCTCCTGGATAGGATTCAGGCGCAATTGGTCAAAACTGTGTTGGAGAATGCATGCCGTTGTGAGCGACAAAAGAAAGATGGAAAGATTGCTTCGAAGACGGGATCCGAAGAAGCGGTTGATCATCGAGCTGTTCGTCAAGAGCGTCATGTTCGTCATCAATGGGACCCTTCCGGGTCTATGGGCAGCGGCAATGCCCGACCTCAGGCTACACGATTTTTGAATTTTGGGAATGCCAGTTTTGCCTGGACAAGTGCGGTCGGTTTCGACCCCACTCCATGGTGTGGTCCAGTTGCAACGGCCACAGCATCTGCTCTCTCCGGGTTGCCGGATGAGAAATCCACCGGCTGATGGGCGGATTCGGATGAACAGGGAGTGCAGACCCAGCGCCAAGAGGGGACGGGTGACGAAAGCCGTTGCCGTGCTCCCCGTTGGCAGCGCGGACACAGGTCCAGCTGGTAAGTGTTGCAAAAGTGAAACCACAGGGTGAGGGACGCGAAGCGATCCGCTCTGAATTCTTGTACCTTCTCCATCAAACCAGACTCCTTCCAAGGTCAGGGTTGAATCCTTTTCGAAACTCATGAATGAAGTCCCGTATCTATGGAACAAGCAATGCCCGTGCCAAAGCGATGAAATTTCGGGAAGTGCAGAGGCTGACGGGTTAGGTCTCTCTGAAAGCTTGCGGCTCGATTTGAATCGATCGGGATGACTCAAAATCATGCATGCTACCGATCGGAATCGGACAATTTTCAACAAACCACCCTGTTCGTCTGATGGGAGACACGGCATCTTCCTGCGTTGTCAATCCAGGCAGGAACTCGTGTTTGTTGGAGGAACATGTTGCAGAAGTCAGGCGCATCATTGGGAGGAATGGGTCTCCAGCTGTGGAAGCGATCAGATGACGCGTGGCCAACAGGTTTCGAAGACCTCGGGGATGCACAGCCGCAACGATTGTGGAAAGTCTGCGAAAAGAATCCGGGAAAGACGGATTGGCGTGACAAGCGTTGCATCGCCGTGGTGGGTTCTCGCAAGGCATCTGTCTGGGGGAAAGCCTGTGCCCAGGAAATCGGTGAAAGTTTGTCCTGTTCCGGGATCTGTGTTGTCAGTGGATTGGCTCGGGGAATCGACGCCGCAGCACTCAAGGGGGCATTGCGTGGGCCTGTTCCGCCGATTGCCATTCTGGGGAATGGGTTGCCTCAGATCTATCCGCCAGAAAATCGGGGGCTTGCAGAAGAGATGGTCTCTGCAGGGGGGCTCCTGGTTTCAGAATATCCACCGGGAACTCCGCCCAGGGGGTATCACTTTCCGCAACGCAATCGCTTGATCAGTGCGTGGTCTGAAGCGGTTGTGGTCGTGGAGGCGACCCGCCGATCCGGTTCTCTGGGAACTGCTCACCGGGCTCAGGAGATGGGGCGTACCGTGCTCACCTTTCCAGGCAGTGTTGTCGGTGGGTGTCACGCCGGATGCCACTCACTGATACGCGATGGGGCGCTTCTCATGGAGTCGGTCGCAGAGGTGCAGGAATGGGTTTTCACGGGGAGGGATTCCAGTCACTTTTTGGCACAGGAGAGAAGGCTGAGAGAGTTGTGGAAGGCCTGCGGTTGGAAGCGGAAAGGGATTTCGCCCCCCGAGGAGCAGAAGCTCGAAGAATTACAGCGGCAGACCGGTTGGTCTGCCGCCTTTCTTCTTCAGGTCTGGTGGCGTTGGCAGGAATGCCACGCCAAAGACGACTCCCTTGATCAGGGGCAGGTGTAGCCGGGGCAATCGAGGGAATCGATGGTGGGATCAGGTCCGCAGTCATTGGGTTCCGGCAACGTCTGGTTGCCAAAAAGGAATGACAGGATCTGGATCGCATCCGCGATATCGATGAGTCCATCGTCATTGGCATCGAGTGCATCGTCGCAATCGATGGGAGTCGCGTTGGCGAAGAGCACCCCCAAGAGCGAGATGGGATCGCCAATATCCCGTGCGCCATCGAGATTGGCGTCACCACGCAAAAAGAATTCTGCACTGACGAGGATCTCTGTCGCACCTTCCGTTTCGGGGGCCACGGAGTCTCCGGCGACAGTGGCCACAACATTCTGTACCACCGGTTGCCCCAGAGTTTCGACGAAATCGAGGTAGGGGCTTTGTTGTGGTGCAGAACCTGAATACTCGATGGTCGCGATGGGCGTGGCATTTTCAAAGGTCAGGTTTTGCTGCAAGGCAAAATCAAAGAGACAGGCGATGGTGATGCCGTTACCGAAAATGGCAGTCTCGAAGAAGTCGGGACCGGTGTTGTTGTCGATGGCCGCCAGCTCATCGCTGATCTGGATCGAGATTGCCTGCAGTGAAGCGGAAGAATGTCCCACTGCCATGGAAAATCCGCCACACGGAATGGGGCTTCCGCTGGTCTGGATAATTTCCGGGGTTGCAGAGAATCCGTTTTGACCATCGCTGTTCAGCACCGGAATACGGTAGGTGAAGGGGGAAATCGTGGGTGGAACCACATCGACGGTGGTAGTGGAGTTTTCCATCAGGGCTCCAAAGTCGGGCCCTTCGATATCGGCGAGAGGTTGACCGATGCCATCCAGTTGCCACCCTTTGATCGCAACCAGGTCCCTTGGGGCCCTGCGGTAAATCAGACGAGCTTCCACCTGGATGGGGCTGACAGTTCCGGTCAGATCAAAGCGGACTTGTGTGAGGTCAGTAGCAAGCGGAGCGATCCTGTTGTCGCTGACGATGGCTTCAGCATCGGTGAAGATGACGCCTTCGGTTCCTTCGGCATTGCGATTGATTTTGGCGAAGAGTTTCCCCGGTAAGCCGGAGAAAAAGCCCTGAGCCGGGTCTCCGGTGCCACCGAGGGGGTGGATCGTATCCCCGGAGTTTTGTGTCAGGATCGTCCCTTGGGCATCGGTCGCCTCGATCTTGAGAATCATGTTTCTCAGCGTGACACCTGAAGGAACGGCATGCCCTGTCTGGTCATTGAGGATCTCGGCATCGACGGCCAATTCATCTCCATCCTGAATCGCCCCCAACGTCAATGTGACGGCATTTTCGAGGAAGAGAGGCGTGGTTCCCTGAATGTCGTGGCCGTGAACAGTTGAAGGGTCACGCAGCAATGGCGGGAAGAGGGCGGCACAAGCATCGACGGGATCGGTAGAGAAGGGAGACATATGACAATCGACGCAGGTCTGATAGAGAGGGTCGTTGGGGTCTCCGTAGGGTGAATTTTTCCACTCGGTGTAGGTTTCCTGTGCCGGAATGCTTGAGGGTTCGTTGAAGATGTTGTCGTGGTCCGGGTCATTGCTGTACTGGTGACATACGGCGCACGCCTCCGCAGCCAATTGTGGCTGAAAGCTTCCACGCATCTGGTTTTGAACGACGAAATCCACGTCACCCAGAAGGCCGTACATCACCTGATCGATCAGCCCGCTCGAGTCGGGGCGTTGTACAGTGACCGCACCAGGGATGAAGCCGGTGGCGTTCAGATTACTTTCATCGACGTCTGCGATTTTGTGGCAGGTTTCGCAAGAGACACCCCGTTCCTGAGCATCGGTCAAGGGACCCGAAAGAGGAGCCAGGGGTGAGAAGGGGTTGGCGATCCAGCCCTCAGGCTGGTGGCAGGAAGCACAACTTCCATCTGGAGCAACACCGGCATGCACAGAGTCCGTCAAATAGACGTATCCATTGTTGCCCCCGGCGGTACCCGTTCCATCGAAGAGATCGTAGACCCAAGTATTGAGCCCGGTATGGGACATGCGTGAATCGGCCCACTGTTCATATTGGGTAGGATGGCAGACGGCGCACTGGAAAGGGGTCACAAAATTGTAGCTTGGGTCGTCGGCTGCAATGACCGGATCGAGAGAGATGACTGTGCCTGTTTGGGGAGTATCAACGGTCACAGATTGATTGAAGTAGCCCTTCTTGGCACCGACGACTTTGAGAGCCAATCCGTTGACGGAAGGCAGGGAGAATGAGCCATCCACTGCGGTCTCGGTACGGATGTCCGTGGCTTGCAGGGTCACTCTGGCACCGACGACTGGAAGGCCGGTATTGCTGTCGATGACGGTTCCGGAAACTTGGGCTTCGAGAGGACCACTCGTCAAAATCAACAGCCAAAAGAGGGGGAGCCCGATTCGATTCAGGAGATTGGCCTTTGAAGACAGCGGATTCTTAAGTTCATTCAAAATAGGTACTTGTGAATTGATGGGGGCGTGGATCACAGCGACTCCAGCATCATACCGGTCACAGGGAGACCGGGCTCTGTCTTGATTGAATCTATGGTACCCGTCACCAGTCCAAGTCACGGGCTGAACATTCCTATCGGTAAATATAGCCGGATACCTGACTGTGAGAAATGAGCTGAAAAGCCAAATTCTGCGGAAAATCGTACAATTCCTCGGGACAGGAGTGGTTTTGTCCCGGATAGGAGTTCCGTGGCAATTCAGCAGGGAGCACCCGGTCTGACCGGGTACACCGATCGTTTCGAAGCGATATCCCCGCTTGGCCGCGGCGGTATGGGAGAGGTCTGGCTGGTCAAAGACCGTAAATCCGGAGAACTCGTCTCATTAAAGAAGATTGATGCCGAACAGGCGAGATCCCCTTTGGGGCAGAGACTGCGTCGAGAGTTTTTGCATCTGAAAAAACTTTCCCATCCTTCCATTCTCCGGGTTCACGATTTTGGAGTCAGTCCAAAGACCGGAGAAACCTGGTTCACCAGTGAAGTGTTGCGTGGACCCGTCTCTACAGAAATCGCAGGCCAAATCACCCTTCAGCAGTGGTGGCAGATGTCCGCGGGGTTTTTGCGAGCTCTTTCCTTTATGCACCGCAATCGCTGGGTTCATGGAGATATCAAACCGGACAATATTCGCCTTCGGGCAGATGTTGCTGAGAGCACTCTGGATCCTGTCCTGCTCGATTTTGGATTGAGTCGTCAGGAGCATTTGCCGGCGGAAGAAAAGATTCTGGGAACGCCACAATCGATGGCTCCTGAGCAATGGCTCGGGCAGCCACCTCAGCTTCGAAGCGATGTGTATTCAGCCGGGGTCCTCCTCTATCACTGGTGGACGGGGGAGTTCCCTTTTGACGCTGTCGTCAAGCCGCTATTGAGTAGTGCACACCTGCATGACGAAGTACCACCACTGGCGAGTCTTCGACCCGGGCTGCCTCCGGATGTCGAAAATGTGATCATGAAAATGTTGGCGAAGAAGCCCGATGATCGTCATGCCCATGCAGGCGAAACCCTTTTTGAGTTGTCGACGATTCTTCAACAGGGGGAAGGGTCGGAGGCCGAATCACGAGATTCACTGCTGGCTCAAGTGGAATACGCAGGGACTGGCAACTCTGTCGCGACTGACTTGGCTGCAAAGATAGAGCAATGGTTGAAGCTGTCTCCCCCAGAAGAAGTCTTGCTTCACCTGCACTCTCATGAGTCTGATCGGCGCTGGATCGTTGACCAGGCCAAGGCACTTCTTCAGTCGAAGGGGTGCTCCATCCTTTCCCTGAACTCACAAAGTGAAGACCCCTTCTCTGGTTTGTCTCAGGGCATTGATCCTATGGCTTCCAGAGTCATCGTTCTGCTTGAGAATCCCGATTCAGCAAATCAGCATTGGCAGAGATTGCTCAAGATTCATCAGTGGAAGGAAGCGAGACTTCATTGGTGGGTGAGCAGTCGTGAAACTCCGTCAGGGTTCATCGGAGAAGCCCTTGCCGAGGTAGGTAGCACTGAGATCTCCACTTGTCAGAGTTCGGAAATGCTACTCGAGCCTTTTCTTGAAATGGCATTGCCTGATTGTTCAGTTCCCACTCGTGTCAGAAGCCGTCTGCAAAGTTGGGGGCAGGATGAGCCGGGTATGTGGAGACGAATTCTCAAGGGGCGTATCCAGGCAGGTGAATTGACCCATGACGGGCTCCGCTGGAATTGGCAGCTGTCAATTCAGCCTCCAGAGGAGCGTTGGAAGGTTCGGTCACAGCAGCAACTTTCGGATCTTCCAGTGTCTTGTCGCCGAATTTTGGAGTCACTTGCCGTTTTGGGCAGGCCTGCGTCGGTGTCTGAATTGTCCAGATTAGTCCGACTTTCCGGAGGAGATTTTCCTGCAAGGGTTTCTGAACTGTCCTCCAAAAACTGGATAGGTGTCGGTCGCAGTATCGAGTTTCGCAGAGTCTTTCAGCAGGAAGCGGTCCTTGCTTCCCTTTCTTCTGCTGATCGCCAGTCGATTCATAAAAGAGTTCTGGCATTTGAACAACGGAGCTTGCTTGAGAAGGCCCATCATCAATTGAGTTCTGGAGACATCGAGGGAGCAACGAAATCATTGAGTCCTTTGGTGGAGAATACAGAAAAACCCGTTCCCTTTGAGGAGGCATCGCGCTGGATTCCTGTCCTGTCTTCATTGATCCATATGCTTCCGGAGAAGAGACAGCGACCCTGGCTTGAAGTATTAGGGCAGATGGAAGATCGATGTGGTCACGGAGCCTTGCGTGATCACGCCTGGCGTCAAGCGGTGGCTGGCACAAGTCCGGGGTCGAGTGAAGCGCTGAGGTTGACCCGATGGCGAGCTTCGGTGCAAAGAAGAGACGGGGAGACCCGTAAAGCGCTTTCCTGTATTGAAGAGGTTTCGAAACAGGCCATCGACTTTTCTTGTCCACAAGTGGTCAAGGAGGCCACGCTTGTGGCGCTGGAGTACTCGCGGATTCAGAGAGCGGTCGTAAGGCAGGGTTTGGGGAAGTTGCCAAAGCGGGATCCGCTTGCTGAATGGATTCCACGTTGCAAAGGAAACCTCCGTACCTCCCTGATTCTTGAGCAGTGTCGCCGTTACCTTCTTCAGGGCAGTCGGTTGCGGGCTCGCGATCATGCGCGCATCGCCTTGAGAGAAAACAGGGATGGAAGAATCATTGCGGAAGCAATGGGGTTGTTGGCCCGCGCCCAGAATGATCTGCCTTCGCTGAGGTTGTGGAGCCGACTCCATTCCTACCTTGCTCGGCGAGAGCATCGCCATGAAGCCGCCACCGCAGCGGAAGTGGATTCGGTCGAGGCTCTTCAGCGCATGGGTGAAACCCAGTTTGTGAATGAAGAAGTTCATGGAGTCATCGAAAGAGCTCGCAAGGAATGCCCGGCACAATTACCCCGGGCCTTGCTGGTCAAAGCAAGGGAAGAGGCAGGGGCAGGATTTATCCGTTCTGCCTCCCGATTGCTGGAAGAGGCGATGTCGCTGGAGGGGCCCGCTGGAATCGTTGCATGGGAAGGAAACCTTCTGGTGGCAGCGTCGGAATGGGTCGCAGGACGGTCGAGCACAGCCTTGCGAATCCTCGATGCAGCCAGCCCGGAATGGGCCCCGCATGAACCGGAAAGAATCGACGTTCACGCACGACACTCGATTCTCAAAAGTCGGTGTCTGAGATCGCAGGGTGATCTTTCAGGCAGCCTCTTTGTTGTCGATCATGCGTTGACACAACTGAGGCTTCGTGGAGTCGACAGTGACCTGATTTCATTGCGCAGGGAACGGGTTTCGATCCTCAAGATCCTGGGGCGGACTTCATTGGCACGTATGGAAGAGCGCAAGTTACGAGGGGCCCGTGGAAGTGAACCAGGGCTGGATCCTGAGCCCGGAGGATCCCGCCGGGCGAAAGCAGCCCTTGATGATTTGCTTCGCCAGTTCAGCCGGGGAAAAGAAGAGTGTGAAGACTGGGAAAATGGACTGGAACGAGTCGCTCTCGAGGCACTTCGTTTGCGCATTCAGCCTCTGTCATTACGGATACAGCTGGCAAGAACCCTCAGTTCCCCTCATCCGGACCCGGAAGCACTGATTCGTCAGTGCTGGAAAAAAGCGGTTCGATTGCCTTCCCGCGAGGGGAGGGCAATGGTCCTCAGTTTTTGGTCGCGGTTGCGCGGTCAAAAGGGAGATTCAGTTTCTGCAAGGACTCTCGAGGCGGCCGCACAAAGGGAATTGGACCGGTGGTGCCAGCAAGCCCCCGAGGGGACGTCGAGATCGACACTGTCTGAGTGGCTTGGAGTCCAAGACGGTCAGGGGATCAGGTCGATTAAGTTGGCGGATGGGTGGTCGAAATAATCTGCTGGCGTAGAATCAGGGGAGAGTGTTGGGGCAGATGCCCCCTGAAGGGAAAGAACCCGTGCTGAGATCTCATACTTGCGGGCAATTGCGTCAAGAAAATGTCGGACAGGATGTGACTCTGGTGGGCTGGATCGATGCGGTTCGGGACCACGGGGGACTGAAGTTTGTCGATCTTCGCGACCGTTACGGACGTATCCAGGTCCAGATTTCTCCAGAGTCGATCAACGAGGAATCGTTGTCGACCCTGCGCTTTGATCAGGTTTTGAAGGTCAGCGGCTCGGTTCAGGCACGCCCTGAAGGGATGCGCAATCCCAAACTGGAAACCGGCGATGTCGAGGTGATGGCTTCCAGCGCAGAGATCATTGGTGAGTGCCCTCCTTTGCCCTTCAGTCCGGAATCGGGTGATCAGGTCAACGATGAGCTGCGTTTCAGATATCGTTTCATAGACATGCGTCGTGAGGAAGTTCAGCGCAGATTCCGTTTGCGCAGCGACATGCAGTTTGCCATGCGCCAGTATCTTCATGGTGAGGACTTTCTCGATCTTGAAACTCCCATGTTGACCAAGAGTACGCCTGAGGGGGCTCGGGATTTTCTGGTTCCCAGTCGTCTCAATCCTGGCGAATTCTATGCACTTCCCCAGTCACCACAAATTTTCAAACAGATCTTCATGATCTCCGGGTTTGACCGCTACATGCAGGTCGTTCGCTGTTTCCGTGACGAAGACCTGCGTGCGGATCGTCAACCCGAGTTCACGCAGTTGGACCTTGAGATGGCATGCATCGAAGAGTCGGACATCATTGATCTGGTCGAAGGTTTGATGGTGCATGTGGTCAAAGAGGTGCTCGGTCGCGAGATTGAAGGATCCTTCCAGAGGCTCAGTTATTCCGAAGCGATGCTCTCCTATGGCAGCGATTCTCCCGACCTTCGCAGTGACCTTGTGATCCGTGAGGTTTCCGATCTGGCTGAAGGACTGGAATTCAAGGTCTTCTCCGGGGCGGTCGAGGCAGGGGGTTGCGTACGCGGTATGCGGATTCCCGGAGGCGGTCAGTGGAGTCGCAAGGAAATCGAATCCCTGGAGCCCATCGTGACCCAGCAGGGAGCGGGAGGGCTCGCATGGTTCAAAATGACCGACGACGGTCCCGCCGGACCGGTCTCGAGATTCCTCGGGGGTGATGCGGGTGCAGAACTGATTCAAAGACTGGAGATGGAAGCGGGTGATCTCGCCTGCTTTGTCGCCGACGGCCAAACCCGTGTGGTCGTCAATTCCCTGGGGCAATTACGCAAGGAAGTGGCCCAGAAATTGGGTCACCTCGATGCCGAGGATCTGAAGTTCTGTTGGGTCGAGGAATTTCCCCTCTTTGACGAGGATGAAGAAAGTGGCCGTCCAACACCGTGTCACCACCCCTTCACCTGTCCTCACCCGGATGATCTGGACCAGCTGGCGGATGAACCGCTGAAAGTCAGGGCGAGGGCCTACGACCTGGTCCTGAATGGTTTCGAGGTCGGTGGAGGCAGTATCCGGATTCATCAGAGGGAACTTCAGGAGCGGGTTTTTGAGGCCATCGGCATTTCTGCCGAGGAGGCAGAGTCCAAATTCAGCTTCCTGCTGGAGGCCCTCAAATACGGTGCACCACCCCATGGTGGAATTGCACTGGGAATGGACCGATTGGCGATGCTGCTCTCCGGTCTCGATACCATCCGGGAGGTGATCGCATTCCCCAAAACCCAGCGCGGAACGTGCCAATTGACGAATGCCCCGGATCCCGTCACAGGAGAGCAATTGGGCGAAGTGGGTCTTCAGGCCGTCATCCAGCCCGAAAGCCCGGATGAGGACGATTCCTGAGTGGGATCGGAGACGGGGCCGAAACCGTTCTCCCTGGTGAGACTCCCCGGGAAATCGGTGAGTTGATCCTCCGGAATTCGTTGTTTTTCGGTGGTTTGGTGCGAGAATTCGCAGATCCGACTTGCCAGCAGGGGCCCCGACAGTGTATTCATCGGGGCTTGCCAATGACAGGTTTTTGGAAGGACGGCATGATTTGCCGTAAATCCGGGCAAAGTGAGCCCGGAGAGTGCGTGGCCTGAAGAACAGGAGTCAGAAACATCAGCGAGCAAACGAAATACAGGGTCATCGATCGACCCGGACCCGGAGAGGTTCGCCTGATCGATGAAGAGGGTCAACAAGTGGGAGTTCTGGGAAGATCCGAGGCACTCGATCTTGCCACAGACCGTGATCTTGATCTGGTGGAATTGAACCCGAACACCGATCCGCCCCTGTGCAAACTGATGGACTACGGCAAATTCAAGTACGACCAGTCCAAGAATGCGAAGCAGACCCAAAAGGTCCGCAAGGTGAAAGAAGTCAAACTGCGCCCGAAGACGGAGAAACATGATTTCGACGTCAAGCTGAAAAGAGCGCGCAAGTTTATCGAAGAGGGCCACAAGGTTCTCGTGACGATGGTTTACCGGGGACGCGAACAGCGTCATCCCGAGATCGGTCGCGAAGTGCTGCTGCGCTTCTTCGAGGAGATGGAAGACCTGGCAAAAATGGAACGGGAGCCTTTGCAGGAAGCCCGTAACCGTATGGCCATGGTTCTGGCGAAAAAGAAGTAAAACCCCTTCAGAGGGGTGACAGTATATCCCGCTGAGGGATGACATGGAAAAGGGGACTCGTGCCCAGGAAAACTCACAAGCCTCACAAGGGGCTGCAGAAACGTGTCAAATTGACGGGAACCGGCAAGGTCAAGCGTCACCGTGCAGGCAAAAGCCACCGCATGTCGCGCAGGTCCTGGACTGCTACCCGAGTTCGTCGCGGTCGTCGCGCCGAAATTTGCCCGTCCTGTGACGAAAAAGTGATCAAGGCACTCCTCGGCCTCGGCTAGGAGTATTTACACGCCTTCCCGGCGTAACAACCGGCGATAGCGGGGATTGAAAAGTGGGACAGAAGCCCCTCCCGTCGTCGTCCTTTGGAAAGGGAAACACATGCCACGCGTACGCTATGGCGTCGCCCGCCACCGCAAGCAAAAGCGGATCCTCAAGAAAGCACGGGGATTCTTCGGAGCTGGCAGCCGCCAGTACAGAACCGCCCGCCAGTCGATCGTCCGCTCTGAGGTCTTCGCAACCCGCGACCGCAGAAATCGCAAAAGGATGTATCGCCGTTTGTGGATCACCCGGATTTCCGCAGCCTGTCAAGGGACTGACCTTTCTTACAGCCGTTTCATTCACGGTCTGAAGAAAGCCAATGTCGACCTTGACCGGAAGATGATTTCCGAGTTGGCAATTCGCAATCCTGAAGCCTTCTCCTCTTTGGTGGGCATTGCCCGCGGCGCTCTTTCATGAGCCAAGACGGGTCCTTTTCGGATCTGGATGCCATTGAGAAAGATGCCCTGGCTGCCGTCGAGGCTGCCGGGGATGCGGAAGCCCTCGACCAGGTCCGGATTCAGGTTCTGGGAAAAAAGGGCTCCCTCAAACAGATACTTCGCAATCTGGGCGGCCTGACCCCTGAAGAGCGTCCACTCTTCGGGGCTCGTGCCAATGTGGTCAAGGAAAAGGTCCAGGCTGCTCTCGATGAAGCGAAGTCCCGGCTGGGCTCTCCCGCCAAACAGGGGGTGGGCAATTCTTCAGCAACGGAGGACCTCACTCTTCCCGGCCTGATGCCGCAAAGGGGCAGTCGTCACCCGGTCAGACTGGTCATGGCCAGAATGAGCCGCATCTTTGCCAGTCTCGGCTTTGAAGTGGCGGATGGTCCCGAGGTCGAAGACGAGTGGCACAACTTTACGGGTTTGAATATTCCTGCGGATCACATCGCACGGGATCCCTCGGAAAACTTCTTTCTGACAGATGACCTGTTGATGAGAAGCCAGACCTCGACTGTTCAGGTTCGGGTCATGGAAAATTCCCAGCCACCCTTGCGTATCATTTCTCCGGGCAAGGTTTTTCGCCCGGACGAGGTGGACGCTACTCACCATTACATGTTTCACCAGCTGGAAGGTCTTGTCGTCGATGAGGGAATGACGTTTGGTCATCTGAAAACGACCCTGCTGACCTTTTTCCAGCAACTCCTGCAGGACGAAAACATGAAATTGCGCCTGCGTCCTTCTTTCTTTCCATTCACAGAACCCAGTGCTGAAGTGGATCTCTGGTGGAGGGGGAAATGGATGGAGATGGGCGGTTGCGGGATGGTGGATCCGAATGTACTGGAGGCGGTCAATATTGACCCCGAGAAGTACACCGGATTTGCATTCGGTTTGGGAGTCGAACGGGTGACGATGGCTTCCTACAACATTCCGGATATTCGCTACTTCACTGAAAATGACGTCAGGTTTCTCAGGCAGTTCTCCTGACGGGATGACTGCCCATTGTTCACAAGGGGACTGAGATGAAGGTATCTGTCGACTGGCTCCGCGATCACGTGGATTTCAATCTCAAGATTGAGGAACTGTCCCACCTGCTGACGATGTGTGGCCTCAACTGTGAGGGCATTGAGGAGCATGGAGATGACCATGTTCTTGAGTTGGAGGTGACCTCCAATCGTCCGGATCATCTGGGACACCGGGGAGTCGCCAGAGAGCTCTCCTGTCTTCTGAAAGTTCCTCTCAAACCCCTGGATCTGGATTTTGATACCGTAGAAGCCACCGCTTCCGGGCTCACTCTCGATGAAGTCGCCAGCATTGTCATCGATGACGAAGAGCGATGTGGGCGGTACACCGCTCGTGTCGCAGAAGGATTGAAAATCTCGGAGAGCCCGGATTGGATTCGTCGTCGACTTGAGGCGATCGGACTGCGTCCGATCAATCTGGTGGTCGATCTGACCAACTATGTCCTGATGGATTTGGGGCAGCCTCTGCACACCTTCGACCTGGACCGTCTGGAGGGTGGTGAGGTGATCGTCCGCAGAGCCCAGAGAATGGAGAAGTTCTCTGCCATCGATGGCTCAGACCATGAATTGGACAGCGAAGATCTGGTGATTGCAGATCAAGCAGGCACAGCAGCTCTCGCCGGAATCATGGGTGGAACCCGAACAGAGGTTCACGAGGGGACTCAGCGAATCCTTCTCGAATCAGCCTGGTTTGAGCCCGTTCCGGTTCGCTCGTCTTCGCGCCGTTTGATTCTTGCTTCTGATTCCTCCTACCGCTTTGAGCGCAGGTTGGATGTGGAAGCGTGTGAAATCGCTTCTCGGCGTTTCATGCATCTGCTGGCCCGGGAGTCAGAGTGTTCGATCCTCTCGGGTTGTCTTGAGGTCGTCCGCGACGGACTCCTCGATCAGGCCGAGGCGATCGCAATTCGTCCGCAGCGAGCCTCCAGCCTTCTCGGTGATGTCATTCCCGAAGGGGAGATCTCTTCCATCCTGTCTGCTCTTGGATTCACCACTCAAGGATCCGACGATGCGGGCCCCTGGACTCCGCCAACTTGGAGAGTGGATTGTTCTCGTGAAGCGGACCTGATTGAAGAAATCGGCCGAATCCGCGGACTCGATCAGATGGATGATCGACGAATGGAAGTACGAGCAGTCCCGGAGAATGCCAGGGCTGACAAGATTGAACGGGTCCATGAGTACCTTGTCGGTGCCAGTTACCATGAGGCGATGACCATCTCATTTGGTGTGGCCGAAGGGGACTTTCAGTCCATCGAGAATTGGTGGAATCTCGGAGAGCATTGGGTCGTTCGAAATCCGATCCGTGCCAATGAAGGATCCCTCAGGAAAAGCCTGATTCCAGGATTGCTCACCAGCGTCCGTGGCAACCGGACCCATGGAGTGGACGAAGTGCGTCTCTTTGAGGTCGCCAACGTGTTTCATCGCAGGGACGGAGTCGACAGGCCAGTGGAGAAGAACCACGTCGCCTGGGTCCTCTCTCGGGCCCAGGAAGAGAAGAATCTCCAGAGTTATCGAGAGGTCCGCGGCGTCGCCGATGGCATTCTCGACCTTTTGAGAGTCGCCGAGTCCGGCCCGCTGACACCGTCGTGGAGCCCCGTGGGTGATGGAGCCGGATTCGTTCCGGGATCCACCGCTGCCCTCAGCTTTTCAGGGGAACAGATCGGTCTTGTCGGCAGGATCGACGTCGACGATCTCGGCGGGGAAACCTGGTACGGGGAGTTGGATCTCGGATACCTGTTGGATCAATCCATCGAGGACGTCAGATTCAGTGAGTTTTCCCGGCACCCCGTGATCACTCGGGATTTAAACTTTGTTGTATCGGATGAGGTTCTTTGGCGTGATCTCTCCTCTGAAATCGACGCCGCTTCTCTGGAGCATCTCGAGTCTCGAAGGTTTATCGACATGTACCGGGGAAAGCAGGTTGGTCAGGGGCGCAAAAGTATGACCTTTTCACTGACTTTCCGCGCCGCAGATCGGACCCTGACCCACGAGGAGATCGATCAGTCGGTCGAAAAACTGGTTGGCAGGTTGGGTGAGAAGCTTCAGGCAGAACTGCGAAGCTGACCAAATCACTCAGGTCTGGATGTCCCGTCTGATCGTCGTCGACGAGGTATCTCCGAGCAGTTGGTCCTCATCGAACCCATCATCAATCAACGTATCAGCAATCACTTCTGTGTGCTGACTCGGCGCCGGGTTTTATTCCTGGATGACCACTCGAGTTCCGCTGCGAATCCATGGGTAAATTGTTGTGACGTCTTCGTTGCGTAAACGAACACAACCTTCTGAGCACAGGGTTCCGATGGATTTCGGATCGTCGGTGCCATGAATACCCAGGCCGAAGTGAACACCGTCCTTGAAGCCGATCCAACGATCACCCAGAGGATTTCCAGGTTCCCCATAGGGAATCGACGGACGACCATCCCGCGGTTGCCACATCGGTTCCTTCTGGCGGATTCCGACGACAAACTCGCCAGTGGGAGTTCTCTTTTCAATACGGCCGTGGCCAACAGGGAATCCCATCAACCAGCGACCATCCAGATAAACGTCGATACGGAAATCGCTCTTGTCCACGTTGACAGTGACTTCGCCGTTGAGAATCTTGAGTTTCTGTCCGGGATGAATGACATCGCTATTGAGACCGTTCAGACTTTTCAGAGCGTCGACGGTGGTTTTGTTTCGCTGGGCAATAACTGAAAGGCTGTCTCCGGACATGACGGTGTCAAACGTGGAGACTTCGGGAAACTCTTTGGAGGACAACACCCACTGATCGACCAGATTCCACAACTTTGAGCGGAGTGGGGCCTTTGATTCAAGGTCGGACGCATTGATGTAGGCCGAGGTCAACATTTCCCAGGTTGCCAGAGCCGACTTGGAATCTGAGGTGCCGTATTGATCTGCGAGGATTTCTGCAGAAAGGCCGTAGCCGGGAGCGCTTGGACCGTTGCTGTGAATCTCCTGAGCGAGTTGGATCAATGCGTCACCGGAAACCTCTCCCAACATCAATCTTCGTGCTTCTGCTGCGGCGGCACTGTCGGGAGCTTGAGCAAGAAGGGTTTTAAGGTTTCCCCGGCCTTCACCAATCAATGCCGGCTTGTTCGTCGAGAGGAGCAGTTCACTCAACTTGACGAGGTTTTCCGGAGTGTTGAATCGGGCAATCTCTTCTCGAAGCATGAGGATCTCACGATCGAGGGGGCTCATGGTTGCGCTGGCTTCTTCCCCTGATGGATTCGGCATTGTTGCTTCGACGTTAGTGGATGGGGTGGTGCCACCGGAGGAGGTCGTATCAGTAGTACCTGTGCCGCCGGAAGAGGTTCCGGAGACGGCTTCACTGGGAGTGCCGGTTGCCGAAGGCTCGGGAGTGGTCGGATTACCGGTCCATTGGGAGTAAGCCCACCAGATGCCACTACCGATGATTGCAATCAGGATAAAGTTGCGCATTTGTTTTCCCCCAGGATCAGGTCTTTTCTTTCCGCAAAACGCGGTGAATCGACGATCCGTTCCTCTGATTCATACATTTCCAACGGGATTTCACTGCTCGTATCGGGCAGGACTCACTGGAGTGAGTTTCCGTTCCAGCGAGCGGCAAAATTCTGCCCCGTCAAATCCGACTCAAACGGCATTCTAGATCGCCTGTGGCGGTGAAGCCATAGGTGAGATCTGATCAGCCGAGAATCGTCTCTACCGAAATCCGCGACAACTCAATGAGCCAGTCGGGGAAGATTCCGAAGACGATGGTGGCGATTCCGCAGGCCCCGACCGTGAATTGAACTCCCCAGGGAGCGGGGATCAGATCGAAGGAGGATCGCGGGTCTCTGAACCACATCGCAACGATGGGCCTCAGGTAGTAATAAACGCTCACCAGTGAAGTCAGGATTCCGATGATCGCAAGTTGGACAAATCCGGCACCGATCGCATCGCTGAAGATCATCAACTTGCCGATGAAGCCCGCAGTCAGCGGGATTCCTGCGAGAGAGATCAGGGCGACAGTAAAGCCGAGAGCCAACAGAGGCCTGCTTTTGGCGAGTCCATTGAGGTCACCCAGTTGATCCTTGTCTGTGGCCTTGCTGAGGGCTGTAAGAACCCCGAAAGCGGCCAGTGTGGTTCCAGCGTAGGCGCACAGATAAAACGGTAATGAAGCCCCGATGAGAATGTCGTCTCCGGAGAGGGCGACAATCAGTGGGATCATCAGATATCCACTGTGGGCGATACCGGAATAGGCCAGCATTCTCTTGAGACTTTGCTGATTCAGGGCGGCGAGATTGCCGAGGATCATCGTCACGATGGAAAGAGCGATCAGGATCTGGTCCATGTAGGCTCCTCCACCGGTGTGATAGAGGAAGCGGCAAAGAGCGAAGAAGCTGGAAGCTTTGACGGCGACGGCCATCCAGCCCACGGCGAGAATCGGGGCTCCCTGGTAGACATCCGGAACCCACGAGTGGAACGGGACCACGCCAACCTTGAAGGCGAATCCGATGAGGACCAACAGGGCACCGACAGCAAAGAGAGCGTCGTCACTGGCTCCGGCAGCGGCAATGGCACTGAATGAGAGAGAAGCTCCACTCAGGCCATAAATGATCGCCATTCCGAGAAGAAGGAATCCGCTCGAGAATGCACCCATCACGAAGTATTTGAATGCGCCCTCACTCGCGGCCTTTTGCTGTCGGAAGAATCCTGCAAGGACGTAGACAGCAAGAGAGAGGGTTTCAATGGCGACAAACATGGAGACCAGGTTGGTGGATTGGCACAACAGGACCATGGCACCAGCACTGAAACTGACCAGGGCGTGGAACTCTGCCCGATTGTTTCCGCTACTGGAGAGATATCCACCCGCCATCAGGGTGCAGAAAAGGCTGGTGACGATGATCACTCCAGCGCCCAGGCGACCAAAGAGGTCGTCGGTCATGGCTCCGGCGTAGAGCTCACCAGTGGAGGCGGCTGTACCCTGCACGAAGAGGGAGGCCAGTGCCACCAGGGCTCCGGTCGCACCAATCATCGCCAAATGGGTTTTTTCCTGGCGTGAAGTCTTGTTGGGGTCCCCAAGGTCTGACAACAGTTGAATCAGACCTGTGATAAACAGGGCTCCAGCAGGAAGGACAGCGAGGATCTCAGCTTTTGAGAGGGTCAATGGTTCCATCATGACTCCCTAGTTCTGCAGCATCTGCACGTAAAGGCTCAGCGTCGGCTGAACCAGTTTGGTGAAGGTCGACGGGTAAAGACCGAGCCAAACCATCATGATCACAAAGGGGCTCAAGTAGAGAATCTCCCGCGTTTGAAGATCCGGGACATTTCTGTTGGCATCGTGAACGAGTGGGCCAAAGAGAAACATCTTCGTCATCTTCAACATGTAAAGTGCTCCAAGCACGACACCGGAAGCGGCCAATATTCCCCAGACAGCGTCGGCACGGAATGCACCGAAGAGGATCAGGAACTCACCGACAAAGCCGTTGAGACCCGGCAGTCCAATACTGGAGAGCACGGCGATGATGAAGAAAACGGAGTAAACAGGGACGACTCCTGCGAGTCCGCCGTAATCCGCCAGTTCACGGGTGTGACGCCGCTCGTAAATGATCCCGATCATCAGGAAGAGCATTCCGGTCGACAGGCCGTGGTTGACCATTTGAAGGATCGCTCCGGTGAGGGATTCAACGTCGTTCATGAAGCAGGCGAGAACGACAAACCCAAGGTGACTGACCGACGAATAGGCGATCAACTTCTTGATGTCTGTCTGAACCAGTGCCATGCAGGCCCCGAAGATGATTCCGGTGACAGCCAGCCAGCAGAATTCCTCGCGCAAATCCATCGCCGCCTCGGGGAAGAGGGGGATGGCGAATCGCAGTAATCCATAGGTGCCCATCTTCAGCAACACACCCGCCAGCACGACCGATCCAGCAGTCGGTGCCTGAACGTGTGCATCCGGTAGCCATGTATGCAAGGGGAAGAGTGGCACCTTGATGGCGAAAGACAATGCAAATGCCAGGAAGAGCCAGAATTGCTGTGTGCCGTCGAGGGGGTTGGTGGTTCTCAATCGCTCCAGCAACAGCGGCAAGTCAAAGGTGCCGGCATGGTTGTAGAGATAGAGGATCGCCAGAAACATGAAGAGACTGCCGACCATCGTGTAGATGAAGAACTTCAACGCTGCATAGACCCGGTCTTTGCCGCCCCAAATACCGATGATCAAGTACATCGGCACCAGCATTGCCTCATAGAAGAGATAGAAGAGGATGAGATCGAGGGCGACAAAGGCACCAATCATGCCGGTCTGCAACAGCAGAAGGGCGATGTGGAACTCTTTGACCCGTGAGTCGACCGCTTTCCAGGTACTGAGGAAAACGAAGGGCATGCTGAAGCTGGTCAACAAAATCAGCAACACGGAGAAACCGTCAACTCCCAAATGGTAGGAGATCCCAAGGGATTCGATCCAGGGAAGGTTTTCCTCCATCTGCATCGTTCCCACGGTTGCGTCGAAGTTGCCCACCATGATCAGGGAAAAGAGGAGCCCCAGAAAACTGACCATCAGGGCAATTTGGCGGATTAGCGCCTTGTTGTTGTGGTCGATCAGAGTCAGCAACAGGGCACCCAATGCGGGAGTCAGGGTCACAAGACTCAGAATCGGCATCTTGAAGGATTCAAGTTCGGGAATCATTGTGCACCTCCCTTCGCCAGTTGGTTCAGAAGGATGTAGATCAGGACCAATGCACCACAACCGAAGGTCAGCAGATATCCGGGAATGAATCCGGTCTGCATCCTGCGGGTCAGCTCACCGAATCCCCTGACGAGGAGGGCGGAGCCACCGACCAGAAGGCGGTCGATCAGGACCTGGTCGATCAGGGTATGCATCAACTGACTGATCGCCTCGAAAGGACGAACGATCAGAAATGCATAAAGTTCATCAACGTAAAACTTGTTCTCGGAAAGTTTGCCGAGGAATGCTCCCGGAGCACTGGAGCGGAATGCCGCAGGCAATCCACTTCCATTGCGATAGAAGAGATATCCCACGAGAAGTCCAGCACCGGCGATGGCCAGGCTGATGAACATGCTGGTCCATTCTCCGGCATGAAGAATGTCCAACTCCTCCGGAGTCATGTTTGCATGCGAAACATGCAATCCGGTGAAGTGTCCAAGAATGGCGTGTCCACCCAGGAACTCGGGGACATTGAGGAATCCACCCAGCGCACTGGCAATGGCGAGGACGAACAGTGCGAAACCGATCCAGCCTCCCGGCTCATGGACCTTGCCTTCCAGTTTGGCGTCGACATTGCTGTTGCCCCAGAAGGTCATGGCCACGCAACGCATCATGTAGAAAGCGGTCATGCCCGCTGTCGCCACGGAAACGTACCAGAACATCGTGGCCAAAGAGTTGCCATCCATGATTCCGGCTTTGTAGCCCGCAAAGAGGATCTCGTCCTTGGAGAAGAATCCTGCAAGGGGGGGCACTCCGGCAATGGCAAAGGTTCCGATGAGGAAGGTCAGATGGGTAAACGGCAACTGTTTGCGCAGGCCGCCCATCTTTCTCATGTCCTGTTCATGGTGCATGGCATGAATCACCGCACCTGATCCGAGGAAGAGCAGGGCCTTGAAGAAGGCGTGGGTGACCACGTGGAAGAAGGCTGCGGAAAAGGCTCCGACTCCGATGGCGAAGAACATGTATCCCAGCTGACTGACAGTGGAGTACGCGAGGACCTTCTTGATGTCGTTTTGTGTAAAGGCGATCAGGGCAGCCAGAAGAGCCGTGCATGCTCCGACGACGGCAACGATGCTGAGGGCCATGGGTGCCGCTTCGAACAGTGGCATGAGTCGGCAGCAGAGATAAACCCCTGAAGTCACCATCGTTGCCGCGTGAATCAATGCAGAAACGGGAGTGGGGCCTGCCATGGCGTCAGGAAGCCAGACGTAAAGGGGGATCTGTGCACTTTTTCCGGTGGCCCCGATAAACAGCAAGATGGCAATCGCAGTGATGACTGCCATGCCTCCCGTTCCTGTTTCGGGGTCTGCCATGAAGCCGGTAGTCTCCATGGAGACCTGGGCGATGTTGTCAGCGTTGGTCAGGGCGGACATTTCCAGAGTGCCGAAGTAGATCAGGCACAGGAACATCCCAAGCAGGAATGCCAGATCGCCGACCCTGTTGACGATGAAGGCCTTCTTGCCCGCAGCGCAATTCTCGTCCTCCTGGAACCAGAATCCGATCAGCAGGTAAGAGCAGAGGCCAACACCTTCCCATCCGATGAACAACAACAGCAGGTTGTCACCGAGCACCAGCAACAACATGAAGGTGGTGAACAGGTTCAGGTAGGCAAAGTAGCGGTGGTATCCGGGGTCACCCTTCATGTACCCGATGGAGTACAGGTGAATGAGCGATCCGACTCCGGTGATCACCAGGCACATGACTGCGCTGAGGCCATCAAAGTGAAGTGCAAAAGGGATCTCGAGAATTCCATCGAGCCAGATCCACGGGAATCCATCCCAGTGGAGAGCCCCGGAAGAGGTCGGATCAATGATTTTTCTCCACGCACCGAAGGAGACCATGAAGGCCAGCAGTGGTGCGACGGAAGCGATGACGGATACGGCCCTGTTCCCCAAGCGTTTGCCCAGAATTCCGTTGAGGAGGAATCCAAGGAATGGGAAGAGCGGGATCCACAGTAGATTACTGTCCATTATTTCCCCCTCAGCCGCTCAACCGGCAGAGTTCGCGGAGGTCGATGGTTTTCCACCTGCGCCAGATCAGCAGCAACAGGGAGAGACCGATCGCAGCCTCGGCGGCGGCAACCGCAAGGACCATCAGTGTGAAAATCTGTCCACCGTGCTCACCGGAGGTGGTCGAGAGGGCGTGGACCCTGCCAAAACCTACCAGGGCAATGTTGACTGCATTCAGCATCAACTCGAGGGACATCAGCACGACGAGAATGTTGCGTCGGGCAAGAACGCCGTAGATCCCGATGCTGAAAAGCAGTGCGCTGAGATAAAGGAGTGCTGGCAGACTAAACATCGGTCACCAGCCTCTCTTCGTTGGATTCATCCTCATCCGCAGAAGACGGTCTTTGTTTCATGGCAATATGCACAGCACCGATGATTCCGACGAGAATCAGGATGGAAGCCACTTCGAAGACCAGCAGGTGCTTGCTGAACAGTTCGTAACCAAAAGCCTCGATGGCACCATGGGTAGCGGGGACTTCAGTGAGTGCGGGAATGCCACCGGGGGTGGTCATTTCTGTCACCAAATCGGAATTGCTGATGCCAAAGGTCAGCAATGCGAAGACCAGGAGAGAAACTCCTGCGGCAAAAGCTTTTTCTGAGGTGCCGCCTTCGTCCGGGAGGGTCTCGTCTCTCGGGTTGATCAGCATGATCACGAAGAGATACAAAACCATGATGGCACCTGCGTAGACGAGGAGCTGCATGAATCCCAGGAAGGTCGCGTCCAAAAGCATGAAAATCCCGGCGACCATGGCGAACATGACGACCAGGAATAGTGCTGAGTAAATCGGGTTCTTCCTCGTGACGACGAGGAAGGAACTGAGTACTGAAACAGTAGCCAGAATCCCGAATACCAGATGTTCTAACCAACCACTCAACTTTTCGCCCCCATCTTCGGTCCCATTTGATTTCTCAATCCATCAAAGGGAGAGGAGTTTTTCTTTGTTGTAGATTTTTTCACCCCTGCTTCTGGAGGGGATGTTGTAGATCGGAGTCAACTCGATGGCGTCGCAGGGGCACGCTTCTTCGCACATGCCACAGTAGATGCAACGCATCATGTCAATGTTGAAGAGACGGGGCCTCTTCTCCCTGTCACCCCAGGGAGCCTCCTCCGCTACGATTTCGATGCAATGTGCTGGGCAGGCGGTGGAGCATAGGAAGCAGGCCACACATTTTTCTCTGCCGAGTTCATCGCGCTTCAGGCGGTGCTCACCCCGGTAGCCCGGAAACGGAGTCCGTTTTTCGGCGGGGTAGTGAATCGTATTGGGTTCATTACGAAGAATGTGGGAAAGGGTGTTGGCGAGACCCTTGATGAGAGGCATGCCGAAGGCAGCTTTCTCCCGAGGGACGGTCGTTGCCGTTTCCGGTTTTTCTTCTGGGGTCTCTTCGTGGTTTGCCACGGGGACACCTTTCTTCTTCAGCCGCTCCTACCAGGGAAGCGGAATCAGCCAATTCCAGCCAAGCACTCCGGAGAGAGCGGTTAATCCAAGGTTCAAAAGGGACAACGGAATAAAGACTTTCCAGCCAATATTCATCAGTTGGTCGTAGCGGAATCTGGGAAGCGTCCAGCGCACCCAGATGTAGAAGAACAGCAAGAGGACCAGTTTGCCCATGAAGATTCCCACGCTGAGTGCCACGTCACCGATGGACGGGCTTGTTGGAATCTCCACCCAGGGCAGGCTCCAGCCACCGAGGAACATCGTCACCATCAGTGCGGACATGGTGATCATGGCGACATATTCACCCATGAAGAACATGGCAAATTTGAGGCCGGTGTATTCGGTGTGGAATCCTCCCACCAATTCTGCCTCACACTCGGGGAGGTCGAATGGAAGGCGGTTTGTTTCTGCAAATGCGGCAACGAGGAAAATGAAAGCGGCGAGGGGTTGCTGGAACAGGTTCCACTCCAGCAGTCCTACCGTTCCAGCGGCCCACTGTTGCCGGATGATGCTGTTCAGATCGACCGTCTCCGCAGTCATCAGGATGGCGATCACGGATAGACCGAGAGCAACTTCGTAGCTGATCAACTGGGCAGAGGCGCGCAGTCCACCGAGTAGCGAGTACTTGTTGTTAGAGGCCCAGCCGCCGAAGGCGAGTCCGTAAACGGAGAAGCCGCCGATGGTCAGCAGGAAGATCACGCCCACGTCAAAGGAGGCCACTTGCAGGTCCATGCCCACAGGGATCACCGTGAAGGCAAGTATCGCCGGGGCGTACACGAGCGCGGGACCCAGACGGTAGATCCATTTGTCGACACCTTCAGGGGTCAGGTCCTCTTTGAATGCCAATTTGATGACATCGGCGAGGGGTTGCAGAAGACCCACGGGGCCTACCTGGTTCGGTCCGATCCGGTCCTGAATCCATGCGGCCAGTCGGCGCTCGAAGTAGACCAGAGCCGGAACGATTTGCAGGACTGCAGCAAAGATCACGATGGCTCGCAAAGCTGCAAAAAAGAAATCGAGTAAAGGAGTACCGGCGTCGCTCATGACTGGCCTCCTTCACTGCTCATCGCTGCAGGTCTTTGTGAAAGGGGAGTTCCCGAGTCGCCGAGGCTGCTGTGGCTGTGACCAGAGAAAGCGTCGGAAGCTTCGGAGAGTTCACGGAAGATTCCTGCCGCAGACAACGGACGGTTTCGCTGTTCCATATGTACCTGAAGCTCCTGCAAGACCACCAACTCGGAAGGGAAGTGGTTTGACGTCAGGGACCTGCAGGATCGGGTCCTTTGTGCCCGGTCGTCTTCGTTGACCCAGACACCTTCCTTTTCGAGAGGAGCAGTGGCAGGGATAACGAGGTCGGCACCGTCACACCAGGAGCCCTGTTGGGTGGCGAAGACAATCCGCTTGCCGGCTTTGGAGATCAGGTCATTCCATTCTCCGCCGGCTCCTTCAAATCCGTCACCGCCGACGAAGGCGACGAGGGTATCGATGGATCCGTTGGAAAGAGCGGATTTCAACTGGTCGGCAGAGGTCGTGAACAGGTCACCGCCGAGAACGTGCTCAGCCCCTTTTCGGTTCGGGTGCTTGTCCGCACTGATTTTGAATCCGCCTGGGAAGTTTTCTTCAGTGCCGGTAGCTGGAAGCCAGCCGGCGATGGTGCTGCCGCCGAGAGAGTTGGCGATGCTGCGAACCAAATGAAGTTCTTCGCAGGTCATGAACGGGTCAACAAGGAAAGCGGTGGAAGAAGAACTGCTGAGCAGCTGGTGGAGAGCTCCACTGGTTCCAGTGGGCGAAACGGCTTGACCGTCATGCTGTGCGCCCTCGAGGCGGCTATCGGCATAAAGGTGTCTCCAACCGTAGCGGCCGTGATCGCACATCCACCAATCGTTGACGTCCAGATTCTCTCTGGGCGTCAGTCTTTTGACGAAATTATCCAGAGATTCAACTTCCACGTTGCAGCCCCTGGAGCACCCTCCACAGACGGAAGAGGTTTTATCCATATTCCAGACGCGGGCTTCGTATTTGAAGTCACTGGAGATCAATGCTCCGACGGGGCAGATGTCTACGGTGTTGCCTGCCAGAGAATTGTCGATGGGGACTCCCGGGAAGACGTCGACAACGGAGCGGTCGCCACGTTCAACAACGCACAGTTCACCGGTGCCACTGATCTCGTCACAGAACCGGACACAGCGGGTGCAGACGATACAGCGATTGCCCCAAATGTCGATGGTCGGACCGAGCTCCTTGGTGTGGCGAATGTTTTTATCCTCAACGAATCGACTGCGATCAGGGCCGTGCTCGTAGGAATGGTCCTGGAGGACGCACTCGCCGGCCTTGTCGCAGACGGGGCAGTCGAGGGGGTGGTTGATCAACTGGAATTCCATCACCGAGTTTCGGGCGTCAACGGCGACCTCACTCTGTGTTTTGATTTCCAGACCTTCGGCGATTCTTTCCGAACAGGAGATCACCGGCTTCGGAGAGCGATTACTCTCAACCATGCAGATTCGACAGTTACCCGCAATACTCAGTCCGGGGTGGTAACAGAACTGGGGAATGTCGACACCATGGACTTTTGCGGCCTCCATGATGGTCATGCCCGCTTCGTTCTCGACCTCTGTTCCATTCAGGGTCCAGCGCACTGTTGAGTTGGAATCAGACATGTGCTGCGGCTCCTCCCGTGTTGGCGGGGTGTCGTTTGACCCACGCAGGGCTGCCACCGTTTTCGATGGCGGCGACAAAGTCTTCGCGGAACTTCTTGACGATGGATTCGGCGGGGAATGCGGCAGCATCGGCCAGTGCGCAGATCGTTTTGCCGACCATTCGATCGCAAACTTCTGTCACCAGATCCAGGTCCTCCATGCGACCTCCACCGACGGCGATGCGGTGGGCGATTTTTTCAAGCCAACCGGTTCCCTCGCGGCAGGGGGTGCACTGACCACAAGATTCGTGGTGATAGAAACGCATAATATTCAGCAGGGCGTCAACCATGCAGGTTGTTTCGTCCATGACGATCACCCCTGCAGATCCCAGCATGGTTCCTGCAGCTGCCAGAGACTCGATGTCCATGGCCACGTCACACTCGTCAGCAGTGAGAACGTGCGCGGATGATCCTCCGGGAATGACCGCTTTCAGTTTGCGACCCTTCCAGACACCACCGGCGTGTTCATCGATCAGGGTTCTCAGGGAAACGCCCATGGGGAGCTCAAAGACTCCGGGCTTCTCCACATGTCCACTGACGCAGAACAGTTTGGGGCCCGGAGAATTCTCGGGACCGATCTTTCGGTATTCTTCTGCACCGATTTCGAGAATGTAGGGCAGGTTGGCCAGGGTCTCGACGTTGTTGACCACGGTCGGGCAGCCGAAAAGTCCTTCCACAGCGGGGAAGGGAGGCTTCAGTTTTGGTTGGCCCCGATCTCCTTCAATGGAGGTCAGCATTCCGGTTTCTTCACCACAGATGTAAGCGCCGGCTCCCCGGTGCACGGTGACGTCCAGTTTGAAATCGCTGCCAAGGCAGTTTTCACCGAGGATCCCTTCGGAGTAGGCCCGATCGATGGCGTTCTGCAATCGATTGGCGCCGAAGACGAATTCTCCGCGAATGTAAATGTAGGCGTGATGAATGCCGACTGCCTTGCAGCAGATGATGATGCCTTCGAGAAGAAGATGAGGGTTTTTCTCCATGATCAGTCGATCTTTGAAGGTACCCGGCTCGGATTCGTCAGCATTCACGGCGAGATACTTCGGCTTGTCCACTTGCTTGGGTACAAAGCCCCATTTCACGCCTGTGGGGAAACCGGCTCCGCCTCGACCTCGAAGATTGGCGGCCTTGACCGTTTCGATGAGGTCATCCGGCTGCCAGTCGTTGAGGGCCTTGCGAGCCTGCTCGTAGCCCCCCTTGCTCCGGTAGAACTTGAGGGAGTGGCATTTGTTTTCATGGATGTAGGGAGTGAAAATCTTGCGGAAGCTCATCAGGCACCACCCTTTCCAGCCTCTTGGCGCAACTGCTCGATCAGGGCGTCGACATCTTCGAGGCTCAGGCCTTCGTGGTAATCGTCGTTGCACTGAATGACCGGAGCCGTGTCACAGGATCCCAGGCATTCCACCTTTGAGAGTGTGAACAGACCGCACTCAGAAGTTTCGCCGACACCGATGCCCAGGCGCTCCGTAACTCTGGAAACGACGTCTCCAGATCCTCTCAGTGCACAGGACAGAGTGCTGCAAACCTGCAGGTGATACTTGCCCACACCGGCTCTGCGGTAGTGGGTGTAAAAGGTCACTACGCCGAAAACGGTGGCGGGGGGGATCTCCATGAGATCAGCCACATATTTCATCTGTGGCACACCCAATTCGCCAAATTCCGATTCGGCGATACGCAGGGTCGGCAGGAGCGCCGCCTTGCGTGTTGGGTAACGCGACAGGAGCCACTCGTATTTTTTCATGGCTTCGTCAGAGAAGGCCAGTGTTTCAGTCACGGTCAACCTACCGATCCAGTTCGCCAGCGATCACATGGAAACTTGAAAGAATTGCCACCGCATCGGAAATCATTCCTCCCTCGGCAAGGCGAGGGAAAAGTCCGTAGTTGTAAAGTGAAGGGGGGCGCACCCGCAGTCGGTAGGGTGTGTCGCTGCCGTCTGAAGCGATGAAGAAACCCAGTTCTCCACATGGGGCCTCGGTGGCACTGTAGATCGACTTCCCCTCGTCGGGTCGAATCCCGTGGCCGAGCATGACCAGTTTGAAGTGGTGGATCAGGGACTCCATGTCGTTGTAGACCGCATCCTTTTCGGGAAGGCTGGTCTTGAAGTCGTCATGAACCACTTCGCCCTGGGGCAGGGTTGCCATCGCCTGGCGAATGATTTCCAGAGATTGCTCGATCTCTTCCATTCGCTGCATGTAGCGGGCGAAGCTGTCCCCTTCCGTCTGGCTCGGAACCTTGAAGTCGTAATTTTCGTATCCGAGATAAGGGTTGTCCTTGCGGACGTCACTCGTCAAACCACTGGCTCTGCCGACAGGGCCGCTGAGTCCGTAGGACAGGGCTTTCTCGGTGGAAACCTTGCCGATGTCCTTTACGCGGTCGACGAAAATCTTGTTGTTGAGGAGCATGCCGTGAATCTCTTCGATGATCGGCGGGAACTCATCAAGGAAAGAGTACACCAGGTCCTGGAAGAACTCTGGGACGTCCCGGATGATGCCTCCCACCCGTGTCCAGCTGGTAGTCAGGCGGGCACCGCAAACCGCTTCGATGATGTCATAGACCAGTTCGCGTTTTTCAAAGGACCAAAGCATGACGCTGAAGGCACCCAGGTCCATTCCCTGCAGTCCGACACAGAGGACGTGGTCCGCAATACGCGAGAGTTCGCACATGATGACCCGCAGGGCGGCACAGCGGGGAGGGACTTCGATTCCCAGAAGTTCCTCGACAGCAACGGAGTAGCCCACATTATTGTTGATCGCGGAAAGGTAATTCATGCGATCGGAAACGGTGACCCACTGTTGGTAGGTCATGTGCTCACCGAGTTTTTCGAATCCCGTGTGCAGGTATCCGATTTCCACATCCGCCTCAACGATGCTCTCGCCTTCAAGGGTAAAAACACTGCGAAGGGTTCCGTGCGTTGCCGGATGCTGGGGACCAAAGTTCATCACCATGCGGCCGTCACCGTCATCCTCGGTCACGGAACTCACAGAAGATGGTCGGGCTCCTGAGCGATGGTCACGCCAGCCCTTTTCCAGCTCCTTCTCCAGGGTCGCTGCAGAGGGGACCGGGGTGTTGCGGCCACTATTCTCTGGGTTTTGAGTCACGACGGACCTCCTCGATGTACTCGGGGGTGTGCATCTGTCGACCGATGCTCGTGGGGTAGGTATCGGGCTCTTCCTCGACCATGCGGTCACCGCGGGCGACCACTTTCGGGAACTGGCGTCGCTCTTCTTTCCCCTTGAGAGGGTAGTCCTTGAGCAAGGGGAAGGCTGGGTAGTCTTCCGGCATCAGGAATCGGCGAAGATCCGGATTGCCGTCAAAGACGATACCGAACATGTCATGGGTTTCACGCTCACCCCAGCGTGCGGAATCCCACAGATCGAAGACGGAAGGAATCGCGTTGTCACTTTCGTCGAGCCACACATGCAATCTGAAAGTGTGATTGGCGGTCAGGTTTCTCAGGACATAGACGATTTCGAAACGTTCTTCTGTGTCTTTGCCGAGATGGTCCATCGCTGTGACGTCGACGAGGAAGTTGTAGCCCTGGGAGAGTCGAAAGTTTTCGAGAAGTGCGCGCTGGTCAGCAGCACGGCAGCGCAGTGCGACCTGACCCTGATGCTCCACGCTCTCGAGGACCTTGCTCTTGAGGTCTGCAGGCAGAGCTTCGAAAGAAGGATTGTTGTCAGCCATCAGCTACCGTGCTTTCCACTGTCGAATCGGTCTTCACCAACGAGTTTTTGGATTTCAAAAACAGCGTCGAGGAGGGATTCGGGGCGGGGAGGGCAGCCGGGAACGTAAACGTCCACCGGGATGAACTGATCGACTCCCTGAACCAGGGTGTAAGTATCAAAGACACCGCCACAGGAAGCACAGGCTCCCATGGAAATAACCCATTTCGGTTCAGGCATCTGACGGTAGATCTTTTGCAGTACCGGCATCATTTTGATGGAGATGCGGCCACTGACAATCAGCAGGTCCGATTGTCTTGGTGAAAAGCGCACCACTTCCGCTCCGAAACGGGAAATGTCATAGCGTCCGGAGAAGGTCGCCATCATTTCGATGGCGCAACATGCGGTACCAAACGGCATCGGCCAGAGTGCGTTTTTACGCCCCCAGTTGACGAGTCCGTTAACGGTGGTGGTGAGAAAGCCTTCACCTCCAATGAGACTCTCTAATCCCATTCGAGAGCTCCTCTCTTCCAGAGATAAACCAGACCTCCTGCGAGGATCAGGATGAAAACACCCATTTCAGCGAGACCGACGATTCCCAGCTTTTTGTAGACCACTGCATAGGGAAGCAGGAAGACCGTCTCGATGTCAAAAAGGATGAACAGGATGGCGACCAGGTAGAACTTCACGGTGAAGGGTTCCCTCGCACTGTCGAGCAGGGGGACTCCACATTCGTAAATGGTTTCCTTCTCAGGGTCTCTGCGTCGGGGGCCCAGGAGTTCGGAAAGCAGCAAGAGCACGGCACCAACGATGATGGTCAAGATGGCAAAGACCGTAATGGAGAACAGATCCAGATTCGCAGCGGCAAACGCCGGCCAATGGATCGTCGGTATTGCCAGATCCGACATGGTTTGCATGTTTCCTCCCAGAGTGAACTCTGCATCCAAGACGCAGCGAATCCGGTTCCGAGCGGTCCGGACCTCGCTGCAAAGGCTATCCTTCGCAAACACTACGGTAGTGATTCTAGATCAACCTGTTCTTCTTGAAAGCAAACTCCGACGAAAACCGAAAAGGGTTTAGCGGGTTTACCGGAGGCACTCAGGCGGGATCTTGCAGGGGGCATCCGGGGTCGTCAGCCTGCTCAGATTTTGACCCTCAGGATCAGCGGGAAAGGGAAGCCGGAAGTCTGCGAATCAGGTCGAGGACCGCCGCGCCGGGAATGCTGCCTACGGGGGCGATATTCCAGCCGGGGGAAGCCAAATCCTCGTAATTTCGCGCCGTTTCGATCATTTGCTCCTGTAATCGACAAAGAATCTGCAGAGACAGCTCCAGGCATTCTGCAGGAGCGGCTGATTTCAGGGTCGATTCGACCTCTTCAGGGACATGGACACCCAAATAGCGAAGGAAAGCGAGGTTTTCCGCTTTTCGAACGGGACAAAGGCTGATCAGCAAGGGAGTGGCGAGCAAATCCGGACGGGTGGATTCAAATTCACGCCACAGTTGGGTGATCTCGTTGAGGGAAAAGAGGATCTGGGTCGTGAAAAAGTCCGCTCCGGCCCTGATTTTGGCTGCCATTCGCTCTGATTCGGGAATGGGGCTTCCCGGCCTGCCCGGAATGCAGATATTTCCCAGTCTCAAATGTGAGTCGGAGAATTCTGCTTTGAAAGCCTCGTTTGCCTCGGAGACGGTGGGGCCGGGCCATGGATGGCGGTCATGGGGGGCTCCGACGAGGACCAGGTCATGGATGCCGTATTCACGCACGGTTTCATGGAGCCAGAGGATTTGACGGTCGAGCGGATCGTGGGCGACCACATGATTGACGATGATCGGCAGCCCAAACTCTTCACGGATTTTGCAACCGAAGACGCGACTGTCGACACGAGTCGAAAACTTGTGCTTTCTTTCTCCCCGCGAGTCGCGATTTTCCTCGTCATGAATTTCAGGAACGTTGACGGCATCAAACTGGCCGTCGGAGAGGAGTTTCTCCACACGCTTCATGCGTTTGGAGAAACCCTCTTCGCCACTTTCCCGAGTGGGGGGGACGACTTCAAGAATCGTGGCCCCGGCCAGTTCCCAGCTCATGCAGATCCTTCCCCCTGAAGAGATGCACTAGGCGTTTGCGGCAGCAAATCTCTCGCTGACAACATTCCAGTCGACAACATTCCACCACGCCGAAACATAATCAGGGCGGCGGTTTTGGTAGTTGAGGTAGTAGGCGTGTTCCCAGACGTCGAGGCCCAGAATCGGATCACAGACGCAATCTCCGATCCCAGCCATCAACGGGTTGTCCTGATTGGCGGAGGAGCAGACGCAAAGGCTGCCATCGCCCTTGACTCCCAGCCATGCCCAGCCACTGCCAAAACGTGTCATCGCTGCGGCGGCAAACTGCTCCTTGAAAGCATCGAAACTGCCGAAAGCGGAATCGATTGCTGCAGCGAGATCTCCGCTGGGGTTTCCTCCACCACTGGCACTCATGCTGGTCCAGAAGAGGCTGTGATTGAAATGACCACCGCCATTGTTTCGCACTGCTCCACGAACAGCTTCTGGCAACTCCTGGATATTGCGACAGAGGTCTGCAATGTCCTGGCCTTGCAGATCCTCATGGCCTTCAAGGGCCTTGTTGAGGTTTGCAACGTAGGTGGCGTGATGTTTGCCATGGTGAATTTCCATGGTGCGGGCGTCGACATGAGGCTCGAGAGCGTCATGGGCGTATGGAAGGGCAGGGAGTTCAAAGGACATGGATTTCCCCCTCAAGATTTCGATCGAGAAAGTGTTGTGGCATTTCATGGATTCCCCGGCGGGTCATAGCCACAAAACCCCCGCAGGTTCACAAAGACTAAGGCTCTCAAGAGAGGGCATCAACCAAAGGGCTGTCATGGGATTCTCTCTGGAGACCGGATTGAAGTTGAGAGATCGATCAGTCCTTGGAGTCGCTGAGTCCAGGAAGTCGATGAGTCCAGGAAGTCGCTGAGTCCAGGAAGTCGATGAGTCGCACGAGAGATTCGGGGGCTATTCGCAGTCGAGCAGGTCCGGAGTGGGGTCTGATCCTGCATCCGGATAGGGAGCCGGCGGAGAGGGGGATCCGGAGAAAAGGAATTGCAACACAGAGACGACGTCTGAGACGTCGAGAGCGCCATCGTCATTGGTGTCCGCTGCGTCTTCGCAGTCCACAGGGATTCCAAGGTAACAGGCTCCCAGAATCGTTTCAGCGTCTGCAATATCCAGATTGCTGTCAAGGTTGGCATCACCGCGCATGAACCACGAAATCCATGTCATGCTCCCCGGTTCAAGGTAGGCCACCGGGGTGCCATCGATCTCACAGTTATCAGGGTTGAGTCCTATGGCCCATGGACCCCAACCGGGCTGACCCGGTTGATTGCCAGGGCGGTCGATTCGCAAGAAACCCAGAGTTTCGCCATTGAGCGGCGGCAGGGGAGTTGCTGTCACAAGGGTGCAGATCACTCCGCCAGGAGTCGTTTGGATGGTGAGGTCCCAGTTGCCATTGCTCAGGCGGTCAGCGTCACTGCCAGTGACGGTGAACTGGGTCATCAGCAGTTCGTCATATTCCAGACCCATCATGAAGGTGGAGGCGGAGTCGCTGGTCCACGCCCTGACCGGAACCAGGAAGTCTTCTGCCGTCAGAGGGGCCATCGATTCTTCAACGAGAATCAGCGGGTAATCATGAATCACGACGTCTGCGGATTGGGTTTCCGGAATCGTAACTAGACCTGATGGTGAGGTCATCGAGATCGGAAGGGTTTCGAGATCAATCAGATTGATGGGTATGGAAAGTCCGGAAGGACTGGGGATCGGCATGGTTCCGATCCACTGGAATCGAAGGAATGCCGCCAGGAGACCTTCACCCGTTGGGAAAAAATCAGGGCCCGGATAAACGACCTGAAATCCGCTCAGGTTGGAGTTCTGATTCAGCGTGGGAATGAGAATCGGATCAAGAAGTTCACTTTCGGTTCCTGTGAATTCCACATCGACCAGATTCAAAAGCAATTCGTCATATTCAAGACCCATTTGCCAGGTGGCGATTTCGACCTCGGAAGTCAGGTAGACAGGGACCAGAGCTTCTGCGGTTCCCGGAACGACGATCGCTTCTCCCAGTCGAATACTCTGGGGATTTCCTGAAGTAGAGGACTGCATTTGTGCTTCGGCGATGGCAGGAAGGAATCCGCCGATCAGAACCAAAAGGGCAACAATTGCTGAAAAACACCTCAAGAGGCGTCGATCAGCAAGATTCTTGTTTGGAATGAGCAGAGTTGAATTTCTGCTGGTGTTCATTCCTGTTGGCACCCTTTCGAAACCTGTTGAAGACTCGCAAGCCACTTCATTTATCTCGAAGTAAAGTAACTGACATCGTCTATACAAACTGAATCCGTGAAAACCGGGTCGGTCGGACAATGATGGAAATTTCCGACAGGATTTAGATCCGTTTTTCATCGAGTTCTATCGATGAGTCGCAGTCAAAACGAGTCTATCCCTCCATTTGTAACTCCAGAGGGAATGGAATTCGTTCTGGCAATACGCGGAATCCTGTTTTCCGACTCCATTTCTTTCAACCCTCATTCTATATTGCCTTTCATCGGAGTAAAGTATGCCCTCGGTGAGGTTTCTGACCGGTGTCCTTCTTGACAGTCCGGGTGGGTTTACCTAGCCTTTTCCGCAATCAGGGAGCACTTGCGAAGCGATTGAGGGCATTTCAGCCTCCTTGCAAATCCAACAGGATGAGCCTGCTGGCACAGGGCCCCTGGCAGACTCTTTGGGCACATCGCAGAGGTTTTACAGGGGTTTTACGGGCAAGTTGCGAGCTTTCAAGCTGCTCAAATGGGGCGGTTTCCAGGCTTAAGTGTCGTAGAAATAAGGGTTTAGGTGGTTTAGGTGGCGGTGGACTCTTCAGTGTTACCCAATTCCCTCAGCAGTTGGAAAGACCCTCTGGAAGCGACGGTTTCCCAGCGTTTGGCCAAGATTGAGCCCAATTCACTGGGGGAAGCGATTCGCAGCGCCTGTAAGGGCGGGAAGCGGATACGCCCCCTCATTTCACTGTGGTTCGGGGCCGCCCATGGGGTGGATCGTGATTCATCTCTCGGAGTGGCTTGCCTGACAGAATGGCTGCACAACGCCTTTCTGATCCACGACGACATTCAGGATGGTGACGTCTGGCGCAGGGATGAGCCCACCTTGTGGAAAAGTCATGGTACTGCCACCGCCCTCAACGCTGCCGATTGGCTCCTCTCCGCGGTTTATTCAGAGATCACTCGACTGTCTGTAGAGGACTCAGTGCGGTCGAGATTGCTGCTGGCGGTTTCCGATGTTCATCGGCGGACCGTCGAAGGTCAGCAGTTGGATCTGGGAGGAAGGGCTGATTCCCAATTCCAGCTCTCCGACTATGAGCGGCTGGTGAAATCAAAAACCGGTCGTTATCTGGCTCTCGGGATGGTGTGTGCGGCCATCCTTGCCGGCTTCGACGATGATTGCGTCAATTCGTTGTGGCGAGTGGGTGACCAGTTGGGGCCAGCGTTCCAGATTCAGGATGATCTTCTGGACCTGACGCCTGAAAAGGGGCGCGGGGGAGAATTCGGGAATGATATACGAGAAGGAAAACCAAGCATCCTTTTTGCTCATTCTGTGCAGTCAGCAAGCTTGAGTGAAGCAGAGTGCAAGCGTCTCGTCGACATCATGGCGTTACCCCGTGTGGAAACCTCCGCTTCGGAAGTGGAGGAATGCATCGGCCTTTTTCAAAAAGCCGGATCCATCGATTTTGCCCGAGGTGAGGCGAAATCGCGCTCGAAAACAGGACTGGAATTGTTCGCTTCCATCTCCGGATTGTCAGGGGAAGTGCTTCAGGAGTTTGAAATGATCTGTACCTACATGACAGACAGGAGTCGTTGATGTCTTCAGCAAAAGACGAAGTCCTTTTGTTGTTTGGCGGCACCTGGAGTGAGAGAGATGTCTCGATCAAGAGTGCTGCTGAGGTTCGTACCTGGTTGGAAGCTGCCGGTTTCCGTATTCGCCCGGTTCGCTGGGATGAGACGGGCTGGGTCTCGCTCGACAGTGATGACCTCGAGGCAGCAGGGGAACCACACGAACCCTGGGAATTACTGAACAGGTATTCCTCCGATGGGGTCGAGGTTGTTTTCAATTGCCTTCATGGCGGCCCTGGTGAAGACGGTACCGTTTCAGCCTGGTTGGACATGTTCAAGTTGGCCTACACCGGTGCGGGAGTGGTAGGGGGAGCCGTCTCCGCTTGCAAGATTACTTTCCGTCAAAGAGTGAAGGGGATGGGTTTCAAGGTTCCTCAGGCAGCAGTGATTCATGAGGACTATTGGAGCAAGAACATAGATGTGGTGATCCAGCGTTTGCGATCTGCCTTTTCTGCCCCCTGGGTCGTCAAGGATCCCTACGGTGGTTCTTCTGACGGCGTGAAAGTTGTCGACAATATGTCGCAACTTCAGGAGGCGGTCAGTGAAACTCTGAAACTTCAGCCGATGGCTCTTGTGGAGCAATATCTGGTCGGTCAGGAGTTTTCGGTTCCCTGTTTGAGTCTGCGTCAGGGAACACAGCCACAAATCCTCCAGCCGGTCGAGATTTGCCTGCCACCAGGAGTTCCCTTTGACCGACAGGTCAAAGACAACGGCAAGTATGTCGACCCCGAATCTCGAAAGTTGTGTGCTCTCGACTATCGCTGCCCACCGGATATCGATTCGAACCTTCAGCTGGAGTTGGCTCGAGCGGTGAAACAGATTCATATGGAATTGGATTTGGGAACCTGTAGCCGTACCGACCTGATTCTGACAGAAGAAGATTTCTATTTTCTGGAAACCAATACCTGTCCTGGCATGACCGAGCGAAGCCTCGTTCCTTACTCAGCAAGAGAAAGTGGACTTGAGGGAGTCGAGTTGGTCCGTCGAATGGTCGAGGGAGCCATCGCCCAGCACCTGAAACGGTGGAGTGGAGGGGCGGGTGGTCGATAAAGGGCCCGAGAAGGGCTTGCCCTGTGGCTCTTCCATCGATCCGGTGATCGAACTTCTGGAAGAAACCGGCGACGAACTCCTCGGTTTTCGTCAACAGCTTCTGGAAGAGGGCCTGACCATCGAAAAAAAAGGCTTTCGTGATCTGGTCACGGAAGCAGATCGCTCTGCAGAGTCGCGATTGATCGCCGGACTGAAAAGCCTGTTTCCTCAGGATTCCATCTACAGTGAAGAATCGGGAGAAGTGACCAGCGCCGGAGACCGTCGTTGGATCCTTGATCCTTTGGACGGAACGACGAATTTTGCCCATGGGCATCCTTTTTTTGCAATCTCCGCAGGACTTTGGGATCTGCAAGGACCCTTGGCTGCCGTGATTCATGCTCCGGTCTTGGCGGATACCTGGTGGGCGATTCGTGGCCAAGGGGCCTGGCATCATCCGGTTGCCGGTGGAGTGAATTCCCTTCACGTCAAATCCCGATCAGAACTCTCTTCCGCATTGTTGGCGACCGGATTCAGTTACTCTCGAAAAGAGTTGGACTGCGGTGCGTTGCCAGTCTTCGAGGGTCTTCTTCGGGAAGCCCGAGAGATTCGTCGGGGAGGCAGCGCCTGTCTGGACCTGGCTCACACTGCGGCAGGTGTTTTCGATGCTTTTTGGGAGTTTCGATTGGCTCCCCACGATGTCGCTGCAGGAGCCTTGTTGGTTTTGGAGGCGGGGGGAACAGTGACGGACGGATTCGGTGGTGAAGACTGGTTGCACGGCGGAAGTATCGTTGCCGGCGTCCCCGATTTGCAAAACGAGATCCTGTCCCGCGTCACCCCTGTCGCCAAAAAACTGATCGTTAAAGGCGAATCGGATCAATGAAAAAGAACACGGGTCGGCCCCTTGTTGTCAAAGGGGCTCGCGAAAACAACCTGCAGAATCTCGACGTGGAGATCCCCCGGGAAAGACTGGTGGTTGTTACCGGTGTCAGTGGTTCAGGCAAGTCCACTCTGGCGCATCAGATTATTTGCCGCGAGGGACAACGTCGTTTTGTTGAGAGCCTGAGTCCTTATGCCCGCCAGTATCTGGGTCGGATGGATCGCCCTCAGGTTGAAATGGTTGAAGGGCTTAGCCCGACCATTGCCATCGATCAAAAGACGATTTCCCGAAATCCCCGATCGACGGTGGGGACCATCACGGAAATTCTCGATCTCATGCGCTTGTTGTATGCCCGGCTGGGAACTCCCCATTGTCCGAGCTGTGGTGGACTGATCGAAGGTCGCAGTCGTGAGCAAATCGTTCTTCATGCATGGCATCACCATGCCGGTGAACAGGTCACGGTGTGCGCCCCGATCGTGTTGGAGCGCAAGGGGGAGTACCGCAAGGAACTGGACGATCTGCGTGAGCAGGGTTTCCAGAGAGTTCGTGTCGATGGTGAGATTCTCCACCTTTCGGATGAGATCGTCCTTGCGAGATACGAGCGCCACACCATTGAAATTGTTCTCGATCGAATGAAGTTGATCGATGGCAAAAGGGGTCGATTCGCCGAGGCGGTGGAAAAAGCACTCGCTCTGGGAGACGGATTGGTTGATCTGGTGATCGGAGATGAGGGGCACCTCTTCTCCAGTCGATTTGGATGCCATGAGTGTTCCGTCACGATCCCTGAATTGGAGCCGCGCCTCTTTTCATTCAACAGCCCTCTAGGTGCGTGTGAGCGTTGCGACGGTTTGGGGCGGAGACGCTCTCCCTCTTTCACCAGTGTGGTTCGCGATGCGGATCTGTCCATCGAGGAGGGGGCTCTTCAAACAAGAAAACAGGGCAAGGCGATTCGCGGTCTGGGTATCCCCTGGAAAGTTTTGGATGAAGCTCTCAAAGCTGGAAAAGTAGACCCCACCAAGCCTTGGAAAAAACTGACGGACAGGGCTCGCAGATTTGTGCTGGAGGGATCTGCAGCAGTGAGGTCCAAGGCAGACTGGCCCGGGCTTTTCCACTTGGCCGAGGTTTCCTACGATTTGCATGGCGGTCGTGAACTGGAGCGCTGGATGCCTTACGCCCCTTGCAAGGGTTGTGATGGTTCCCGACTTCAGCCTGCAGCACGATCAGTGAGATTCCATGAGGCGGGAATCGATGAGGTTTCCGCGATGACTGTCGAGGAAGCGCAGGGCTTTTTCGACTCCCTCGAATTGGATGCCCGGGAATTGCTGATTGGTCAGTCCATCTTCCCGGAGATTCGAGCCCGATTGGAGTTTCTGAAGAAAGTTGGATTGGGCTATCTGGCCATCGATCGTTCCGCAGACACACTTTCAGGAGGAGAGGCGCAGCGGATTCGCTTGGCCAGCCAATTGGGAAGCGGCTTGCGAGGGGTGCTCTATGTTCTCGACGAGCCTTCCATCGGACTGCACGCCTCGGACAACAGCACCATGCTGGAGATGCTCAGGGGCTTGCGTGACAAGGGCAATTCCCTGCTGGTCGTGGAGCATGATCGTGAGACCATCGAATCTGCAGATCATGTGGTGGATATCGGTCCTGGCGCTGGAATTCATGGTGGTGTGCTGACCGGAGAAGGTTCGGTTACCCAGCTGAAAAAAAGCCCCGATTCCATCACGGGTCATTATCTGAGTGGCAAAGCGGAAATCCCGGTTCCAAAGGAGCGCCGCCTGTCGGATGAGAGTCTCTTCATCCGGGGTGCTCGAATGCACAACCTGAAAAACATCGATGTTGAGATCCCGCTCCAGTCTCTGGTCGTGGTTACCGGAGTCAGTGGCTCCGGCAAGAGCACATTGATTCAGGGGATACTTCAACCCGCAGTCTCAGAGCATCTGGAACTTTTGACAGAGGCTCCCGGAGATCATGATTCGGTCGACGGCCTTGAGAACATCGACAAGCTGATCCGTATTGATCAAAGTCCTATCGGCAGGACTCCCCGATCAAATCCGGGAACCTACACCAAAGTTTTCGACGATATTCGTGAACTGTTTTCGAAAACACCGGAAGCTCGTGCCCGCGGTTGGAAGAAGGGCCGGTTCTCCTTCAACGTCAAGGGAGGGCGCTGCGAAGCTTGTGAAGGCGCAGGAGTGACCACCATTGGCATGCAGTTCATGGCGGACATTCAGGTGGTCTGCGATGAATGCCATGGAACCCGGTTCAACGAAGAGACACGAACTGTGCGTTGGCGGGGGCATGACATCGCTGAAGTCTTGGCCTTGTCCATCGACGATGCGACCAAGCTCTTTGAAGATGTACCGCAGGTTTTCAATACGTTGGAAACATTGCAGAAGGTGGGGCTTGGATATGTTTCCCTCGGGCAGCCGAGCACGACCCTTTCCGGTGGTGAAGCCCAGAGAGTCAAGTTGGCCACGGAACTTCGCAAGCGCAGCACGGGTAATACCCTGTATATCCTCGATGAACCGACGACGGGGCTTCACTTTGCGGATGTGGAAAACCTTCTGGCCTGTTTGCATGCGCTGGTGGATCGAGGCAACTCGGTCATCGTCATCGAGCATTGCATGGATGTCATCAAGCAGGCCGATCACGTCATCGATCTGGGGCCCTTCGGTGGAGGGGGTGGTGGTGAGATCGTCTGTTGTGGAACCCCGGAAGAGATCGCTGATTCAGGAGGTCTGACCGGCGAGGCTTTGCTTCCTGAGTTGCATGGAAACCGCAAGTCTTCTCAACGAAAGGGAAAGAAGCGGGGTTCGGGAAAGGGTGAGCCCAGCGACCGTTTCGTGATTGAGGGAGCCCGTCAGAACAATCTGAAAGATGTACGGCTGGAAATACCTGCGGGCAAGATGACCGTGATCACTGGTCCCAGTGGTTCTGGCAAGAGCACCTTGGCCTTTGACATTCTGTTTTCGGAGGGGCAAAGGAGATATCTGGAGAGCCTGTCGACTTATGCCCGGAGATTCCTGGGCAGAATGGACCGGGCCAATGTGGATCGCGTGGAGGGGATTGCACCGGCGGTGGCCATCGACCAACGAAATCGGGGAAGCAACCCCCGCTCAACGGTCGCAACCACCACTGAAATCTACGACTATCTGCGCATCTTTTTTGCGAGGGCCGGGAGTGCCCACTGTACTCATTGCGAGGCTCCCTTGTCCGAGGCGACTCCGGCTGGGGCCAGCAAAACCATCATGGAGCTTCGCGGAAATGAGCCAACACTTCTTCTTGCTCCACTCAAGAAACCTTTTCCGGATCTGGAATCTCTTCAACGGGAAGGATTCGCCCGCCTCAGACTGGATGGCGGCAGGGTCCTGAGGATCGACGAGCTGGATGAGTCCTTTGACGCGGATTCTCTCGAGCAGTTGGACGTGGTCATCGATCGGGTCAAACCTGAAAGGTCCGGCAGGGCCCGGGTTTCAGAAAGTGTCGAGGAGTGTTACCGGCGAGGGGGTGATCGCATCGTGGTGGCCAATGCAGAGGGTGAAGAGGTTCTGCGTTTCACGCGGCATCTTTCCTGTCCTCAAGGTCACATGATGCTGGGCCAGGAACTCACTCCGCGACTCTTCTCCTTTAATCATCACTCGGGAGCATGCGGACATTGCTCGGGTCTTGGAATCCTGAAGCAAGTGGATCCCCGCCTGTTGATCACAGATCCGGATCAGCCCCTCTTCAATGGAGCGATGGATCATCGTCTGGGATCCTGGATCGGTCGCCGGAGTTCCCGGGTTCGCAAAGTCATCGATGCCGCACTGATCGCCCATGGATTTGACCCGGACGACCCGGTCAGTGTATTGGGCCAAGAGGGTTGGAATATTATTTTGCATGGCACCGGTGAGCAGTCGTATCCGGTGACCTTCCGTACCCGCCGAGGTTCAGGCAGACTCCGGAGAGTGACCGGCTCGACCTGGGAAGGCTTGATTCGCCGGGTATCGATTTGGCATCAACGCGCGGGTTCTCCCCGTTGGCGCAGGGCCATTGAAGATCATTTGGCTATCAGGCCATGCCCCGACTGCCATGGAGGACGTCTCAAACCCGAGTTATTGGCGGTCAAAATCGGCGGGCTCAACATCTCTGAGGTGTGTGCACTAACGGTTTCCGAAGGATTGAAATTTTTCGAATCATTGAAGCTGGATGGTCATCGCCGCGAAGTCGCTGAGCAAATCCATCGTGAAGTGGCAAGCAGGCTGGGATTTCTTGAGAGGGTGGGGCTTGGATATCTAGCCCTCGACAGGGCGACCGAATCTCTTTCTGGGGGAGAAGCGCAGAGAATTCGATTGGCGACGCAGATCGGTAACCAGCTGGTGGGTGTGCTCTATGTTCTTGACGAACCCACGATTGGATTGCATCCGAGGGATGTGGACCGGTTGCTCGATTCGCTGGTCTCTCTGAAGGATCAAGGGAATACCCTGGTCGTTGTTGAGCATGACGAAAAAACGATGGATCGTGCGGATCACATCGTGGACATGGGGCCCGGTGCCGGAGTCGGCGGTGGAGAAGTGGTCGCTGAGGGGACCCCCACTGCCATTCGCAAGAATCGCAAGTCGTTGACCGGAGCATTTCTGTCGGGGAAAGAACAGGTGCATGAGATCAATGAACGGCGATCTCCCAACGGCGATGCTTTGACGATTGTGGGAGCCAAGGCCAACAACCTGAAAGATTTGACGGTTCATATTCCGACAGGTGTCCTCACCTGTGTCACGGGTGTTTCCGGTTCAGGGAAGTCCTCCCTGATCATGGACATTCTTTCCCGGGAATTGGCTACCCGCCTTGCCGGCGCTCGTCCCGCCAGTGCGGAGCATGAACGAATTGAGGGGGTAGACCAGTTTGACGGTCTCGGTGTCATCGATCAGCAGCCCCTTGGACGGACTCCTTCATCGAATGCTGCCACCTACACCGGATTGATGGCTCCGCTGCGCGGTTTGTATGCGAAAACACCTCTCGCCCGCCTGCGGGGTTGGGGGCCGGGACGCTTCTCTTTCAATGTTGCCGGTGGTCGTTGTGAAAGCTGTGAAGGCAAGGGAGGAGTGCTGATCGAGATGCACTTCCTCAGCGACGTCTGGGTTCGCTGTGACGATTGCCATGGAAAACGGTACGAGCCTGAGACTCTGGAGGTTCGCTGGAAAGGTCACAGCATCGCTGACGTTTTGGAGATGGATGTGCGTATGGCGCGCCAGGTATTTCAGGACGTTCCAGCGGTGGCGACGATGTTGACAGCGCTGGAGGAGGTCGGGCTCGGTTATCTTTCCCTGGGCCAATCTGCAACCACCCTCTCAGGGGGAGAAGCACAAAGGGTCAAGCTTGCATCTGAATTGGGGCGCAGGTCGCGGGGCACTAAAGTCTACATTCTGGATGAACCCACGACGGGTCTCCACTTTGGTGATGTTCGCCTGCTGGTGCAAATGTTGCACCGACTGGTTGACCGGGGAGACACCGTGATCGTCATCGAACACGACATGGATCTGGTGGCCAGTGCGGATCATGTGATCGATATGGGGCCGGAAGGTGGTGACAGTGGGGGTGGCATCGTGGTCGCAGGCACACCGGAAGAGGTGGCGGCATGCAAAAAGAGTTTTACCGGTGCTGCCTTGAAAAAGGTTTTGGCGGCAACGTCCGCAAGTTTACGCAAGTCTGGTCGGAAAAAGTCAGCCGGTTGATCCTGGAAACAAGTTCTCCCACCAGACGCGGTGCTCCTCTGGAGCGACTTTCAGCAGTGATGATTTAGCCATGTAGCGATAGACGGGAGCGGTTTCCATGTGGGGGCCTGCGAGGACCAGTATCGCTGCTCGGGCATTGTAGCGGACCCAGCGGTCTTCATCGTTGAGCAGGGGAAAGAGCAAGGGGACAGTCGAGCGATCACCACCCTGTTGGATCATGTGGATCGTCTGGGTTCTCATGACCGCGTTTTCCGAGAGCAGTCCGGGCCAGCGCCCTCCACCATCGCTGACTTGAGGTCCGGGTGTCTGACAACCGGAAAAGGACGCGATGAGAGTGGAAGCAACAAGAAGACGGAAGCACCATTGCTTCAGGGAGGTATAGCCGAAGAAGGACAGGGGGTGGTAAATGGCTGATTTCATGTCCTGCTTCTATCCCAAATCCACCTTGGCGGTCAAGTCCAGTCGGGTGGTTGCCTCCTTCGTCGGGTGATACCCTGAGCATCCTGTGCCAATCCAAACACGCAGAAATTGAGGCCATATTTGCGACCCCTGATTTGCGACCATTTGATCATTGGGGCTGGATCCACCGGTTTGGCGGTGGCGGATCACCTCCTGCGCAGGGAAGCTGGCTCCGTCATTTTGGTCGACAGCCAAGAGACTCCACAGGCAAGGCTTGGCGAGAGCCGAGTTCCTCTCCTTTTTCCATCCATCAATAAATCAGAATCGACTCAACTGCAGAATCATGCCCGCAGGGGTCTGGAGTTGTATGAGGGCTGGTCCAGTTGGCTCGAAAAAGACCCCGGGTTTCGCCAGTGTGGAGCTCTGGTAGTCGACGAAGCGATCGCTGAGCAGATGGAAGCTCTGGCTGTGCAGGAAATGCAACGCCGTTGGTCGGGTTTGGGCGATTGGTCCGGAGTTGCAGGGTTTGACCCACAGAGTGGAATCGTCGACGGTCAGGAAGTTCTCGGAGCCTTACTTTGGAGATTGCGCAAATTTGGCGGCCGATTTTATGGTGGCAATACCCTTCAACTTCTCGAGGAGCAGGAGGACGGGGTCCAGTTTGTAACTTCCAGGCGGGAGGGCTTTGCGGGCAAGGTTTATCTATGTCATGGAGCCGCAGCACCTTTTCTGATGAAAGATCTGGGTGTTCGTCATCGACAGAATGTCGAAACACGCTGTGAATTTACACTGGGTCTGTCGGGGGACCTTCCGCCCCTGATTCATTGGCCCGACGAAAAAGCAACGCTCTATGCCACGGAGCTCGGAGCGGTTGAACTTCATCTCTCGACCGGAGCTGGAGAGCTTTTGCCCGGCGGGAACCTTGCCACGGCTGAAGTGGCCTGGAAACGTCTGGGTCAATTTCGCGAGACTTGGGATTCCCGAATTCCCGGATTGTCGGAAGCGGTGATCCGCAAGGCCCGTGCTCGTCATCGTCGTGTCTGTGATTCGGCATCTCTGGAGGTGGTCTCTTCCGCCTACGGCCACATCTTCATGCCCGCCGCTGCCGGTGAATTTCAGGATCTGTTATTCCCGGCATTGGCAGAAGTTCTGGTCGAGCAGGCTCTGTCAGGCGCGACTGGAGGTTTGCTGGAAGATCTGGGGGGCTGATCGGTGAGTAGTGATTCGAACTCTCCCCTTTTTTGGTGTGATGGAGTGGCTCAGATCCTCGACCAGGCGACCTTGCCCCTGCATCATCCTGCTGTGCTCTATGGTGAAAGTGCCTTTGAAACGTTTCGGGTGATCGACGAGACGCCTTTATATCTTAATGCTCATTTGAAGCGTCTTTACGAAACGGTGGCCGGATTGGGACTTGGAGATTTGCCCCGAATTTGTGATGTTGAGGGCGAGGTTCGCGAGGCACTGGGCACCCTTCCCAAGGTCGATCATGGCTGGCGCATCCGCATGACTTTGGTCAGCGATCGGGTCAGCCTGATGGGCCTGAATGGGGGAGACGCTCCAATTCAACGCTGGTTGATGGCTGTCCCTCTTCCCGATCCTGTTGAGCTTTCTCAGCCATTGCGAGTCTGTTTTTCGACGTACCGCAAGATCCCGCCGTCCTCCTTATCGCCTGCCTTGAAGCATGGAAATTATCTCTCTTCATTATTGTCTTTAAGGGAGGCGCAGAAAAATGGCTACGACGATGCCATTTTGCTCACCGAATCCGGGGTGGTGACCGAAGCTACTGCCTCTAATTTGTATTGGATTAAAAATGAGCAATTGTTGACCTGTGCTTCCGAACTGGTTTTCCCCGGGCTGACCCGCCGCAGGGTTCAGGAATATGCCCGAGAGAACGGAATGACAGTGGCGGAAGGTTACTTTTCCACAGAGGATCTGCTGAATGCGGACGAGGTGTTTGTGACCTCTTCGATTCGTGGTGTGGTTCCACTGGTTGCCGTGGAGCAGACCCCTTTTGATGGGGGGGATCCGGATTCCATCAGCCGCAAGATTGCATCGGGGCTCAGGGATATGGACCTTCAGGAAGTGGCCCGTAGAGGAGAAGCATCATGAAGCCGATCTGGTCTCCAAGTTCAGATGTGATTGAGAGCAGTCAGATTGCTCGCTGGATGGAAGTGTTGGGGAGACCTTTGGATCCGCAACAACCGGAAGTGGCGGTTTCGCAACTGATCGAATGGAGCCAGAACGAGCCGGAAGCATTTTGGGACGGCTTGATGAAGGATCTGGGTGTGGTCTGGTCGACTCCCTATGAACAGGTTCTGGACCTGTCCAAGGGGCCTGAATGGGCTAACTGGTTTGTCAGTGGGAGAACCAATCTTGCCCTGAATTGCGTGGATCTACCTGCAACGGAAACTCCTGATCGGCTGGCCCTGATCGGGGAAGAGGAGGACGGCACCGTCAGGCGCTGGACCTTTGCCGAGATCGCCGATGAGGTCGACCGTTGGGCAGCCGCTCTGCGTCACCGGGGGATCCAACCGGGCGACCGGGTAGGTTGCCTGATGCCGATGGTGGCAGAAGTGGCCATCGCCATGCTGGCAACGATGAAAGTCGGGGCGGTCTTCATCCCTATCTTCAGTGGGTATGCGGCTCCTTCCGTGAGAGAACGCCTGGAGGATGCGGGTGCGAAGTGTCTGTTTACGGCAGATCTTGGATACCGCCGTGGGACCTCCTTCGATTTGAAAAGCCATGCAGATGAAGCGGTTGAGGGATTGAAGGATCTCGAGACGGTCTTTGTTCTTCAGCGGGGTGATGGATCTGCATCAATGCAATCGGGGAGAGACGTCTGGTGGAATGAGATCCCTGAGAGTGATGAAGGGGACACTTCGACCCAGATGATGGGGGCGATGGATCCCTGCCTGATGATCTACACCAGCGGAACGACCGGAAAGCCGAAGGGAACCATTCATACTCACGCAGGCTGTATGGCTCAAATGGGTAAAGAGTTGCGTTTCAATTTTGATGTTGGTCGAGACGATGACCTCTTCTGGTGGTTCACTGATATCGGCTGGATGATGGGTCCATGGGAGATCATTGGCTGTTGGCTCAACCGGACCCCTTTCCTGGTTTGTGAAGGAGCACCCGATTATCCGGGCCCCGATCGGCTGTGGGAAATGATCGATCGCCATAAGGTCAGCCATTTGGGTATCAGTCCGACCGCCATCCGTTTGCTGATGAGATCGGGGCTCGATCCGCTGAAGGATAAAGAGCTTACTTCCTTGAGAATCCTGGGCAGTACCGGTGAGCCGTGGGATCCTGAAAGTTACCGCTGGTTTCATGAAAATGTCGGCCGCAGTCGCCTGCCCATCATCAATATTTCCGGTGGAACCGATATTGTTGGATGTTTTCTAGCACCTTTGCCTGTATTGCCGATCACGGAGACTTCTTTGCAGTCCGCTGGATTGGGAATGAACATTGACGTCTTCAACGATGCGGGAGAGTCCGTGGAGGAAGAGGTCGGGTATCTGGTGTGTAAATCTCCCGCCCCGTCGATGACCCGTTCGCTATGGAAAGCGGATGGGAAGTATATCGAAACTTACTGGAGCCGCTTCCCTGGGATCTGGAATCATGGGGACTGGGCCCGCCGGGATCGGGATGGTCAGTGGTATCTCTTTGGCAGGGCCGATGACACTCTCAACATTGCTGGACGAAGAGTGGGGCCGGGAGAGGTGGAGTCTGCACTGATTGATCACGATGCGGTCAGTGAGGCCGCTGCCATCGGTGTTCCTGACGACCTGAAAGGAACCGAACTGGTCTGTTTTGTGGTCCTGCATTCAGGCCAAGAGGAAACGGACGACCTGCGGAATGAATTGAAAGCTCAGGTGGTCGAAGCTCTGGGTAAGGTGGATCGGCCGCGCTCCGTCTTTTTCGTCGACGACTTGCCAAAAACACGCAGTGCAAAAATCGTCCGACGATTGATCCGTGCCCGTCATCTCGGGGAAAAGGATCTCGGTGACCTGACCAGTGTTGCCAATCCGGAAGCTCTGGAAGGTATCGCCCTTTGCCGGTGATCTACTCTTCGTGATTGCGGGAGGCACCGAGGAAGGCTCGGGGGTCTGCCGCATCTCTCAAACCATCACCCAAGAAGTTGTAGGCGAGAACGGCAAGGAAGATGAAGAAGCCCGGAATGATCAACCAGGGGTTGTATTTCATCACTTCCGTAACCTGGCAGTCCTTGAGCAGTAGTCCCCAGGACGAATCCGGCTCTGTGATACCGAAGCCCAGATAGGAAAGGGCGACCTCTCCAAGGATGTAGTAAGGCACGTAGAGAGTGGCGGTCACGATAACGATGGAAGCGGTGTTGGGCAGCAGGTGGCGCAGGATCACCCGAAGGGAAGAGCCTCCCAGTGAGCGCGCAGCGAGGGCGTACTCACTTTCGCGAAGACTCAGGACCATGCCGCGAATCATACGACCGGTACTCGCCCAGCCGACGATGGCGAGAATGGCGACGATCATGATGTAGGTTTGTCGGGAGCTCAGGTCATTGGGCAGTGCATAACGCAGTGTCAGGATCAGGTAGAGCCCGGGGATCGCCAGCAGCAGTTCGACCAGTCGCATCAGCAGGAAATCCCAGATTCCCCCGAAGTACCCGGCAAGCCCGCCGATAAAGAGCCCAATGGAAATGCTGATGAAGATACCGATGAGCCCGACGGATAGAGAAACCTGACCGCCATAGAGGATGCGTGTCCACAGGTCGCGCCCCAGTACGTCGGTTCCCAGAAGGAACAGGCCGGCGTGGAGGTTGGTTTCTTGGGGAATGTCCGCCTGCGACAGACCCATCAGGTGAGTGCGCCCGAAGACCCTGAAGAATCCACAAAGGCTGAAGACTTCATGTTCTTCTTCAGCCTGAACAAAGAAACGCACCGGAATGCTGCGCGTTTGATCCTCGGCAAGCAGGTATTCCATCTCGCCATATTCATCCCAGGATTCGTACTCTCTCAAAGGGTGGACGTGAGGGCGAAGAGTGAAATTTCCAGCACTGTCATGGAAGTGGAGACCGCCGTCGAACCAGTTCCAGTGCTTCTCATAACTGGGAAGACGGATCTCGTTGAAATTTTCATCCTCAGCGAGGATTTCTCCGGTTTTTACAATGGTGTACCCGCCGAAGAGCATTGGTCCGTACTTGACGGTGTACTTGTTGGTATCGTTCATTCCATAGGGGGCAATAAAACCACCAAAGCTGCACATCAGGTAGAGGACGATGAGCGTCAGTCCTCCGGTCATCGCCAATTTGTTTTTGCGCAATCGCATCCACAGAATTGCCCAGGGTCCGCGCGGGGGAGGCATTCCGGAGTCGTTGCTTTTGTCTTTGGAAGTGTTCATCAGGACAACCTCACCCTCGGGTCCACCACGGCAAGGAGTATGTCCGCGGCAAGATTGCCAAAGACCAGCAGCAGAGTGGAGATCAATACACTGGCAAGCACCAAGGGCTCGTCCTTTGCACTGATCGCTTCAAAGATCAGACGACCCAGTCCAGGCCAGTTCATGACGATTTCGACCAACAGCGATCCACTGAGAAGACTGGCGAGTGAGTAGCCGAACAGAGTCACCAGCGGATTAACCGCGTTGCGGAAGGCGTGCTTGAACAGGACACCCTGTTCTGAAACTCCTTTGGCACGTGCCGTGCGCACGTAATCCTGACCCAGGGCCTCAATCATGTTCCCTCGAGCCTGACGCATGTATCCCGCCATGGCAGAAGTACCCAACACGAGTGCGGGCAGGAACAGGTGATGGATCCGATTGGCAATTTTGCCGAAAAATCCGTACTGGTCGTAATCCAGAGAGCGCATGTCACCGATGGGGAACCAACCGGTATAGGAGGCAAACAGCATTGCCAATAGCGCAAAGAATACAGTCGGTATCGAGAGCCCGAGAAAGGCGATGATTCCGGCGCTGTGGTCCAGTCGGGAATTCGGTTTCACAGCGGCGAAGATCCCGAGCGGAACACCCAGTCCATAGGCGATGACCAGTGCGGCCAGCGAAAGGGTCAGGGTATTCAGCAGTCGCTCGGCGATGATGCCGAAAACGGGGCGATTGAATTTGTAAGAGGTTCCAAAGTCCAGGGTCATGGCATTGAAAAGCCAGGAGAAGAAGCCTTCGATGGCTCCGACCTTGCGATAGACCACAGCCTCATCGTCGCACTGATACTTGATTCCGTCGATCTGGAATTTGAGCAGGCTGCGGCTGGCTTCTTTGGCGCGGACCTGAGTGCTGTCCTTGCGGATCACCGGTCGCTCTCCGCCTTCATCCGCAAAGGACCAGCGGTGGCCGTCATCCGTAAACTCTCCGAGGGCGACCAGCTGGTTTCGATCCAGCCTGACCAACAGCCCCGCATTTTCTTTTTGACGCAACACTTCCGTGGTGGAGCTGGTGGGGTCCGCTTCCATTTGACTGTAGAAATCCCCCGGTGCCTGCTTGAGAAGCAGGAAGGTCAGAAATGAAACCACCAAAACCAGAGGTGGAATCGACAGCAGTCGGCGCAGGCTGAAAGTCAGCAAGTCTTTTTCCTCACCCTAGGGTTGAGCTTTCCACAGGGATTCAAGATTCCATGTCATCTGCGGTCGTAGCAGACTGGGCCACAGATTGCCGATGCGTCCCTCCTGGGAAGCAGCATAGGAGTTGGCGGCGATCAGGTAGAGGATCGGAATGTTCTGTCCGATCAGTTCCTGAACCTCGTCGTAGTACTTTTTGCGAACCTTGTCATCGAGTTCCTCGTCCATCATGGCCATGAGGTTGTCGATGCGTGCTTCCCATTCCGTCGCCGGTTCCGGTTGCTGCGGGTACCAGGCGTGGAGTCGGCCACTGGAAAGGGTGATGTTTTTGCCATTGGCCGGATCAGGCGGAACACCGGATCCCCAGCCGAGCAGAATCATGTCCCATTTGTGGCTGTCGCGGAGACTGGTCACCAGGTCATTGAAGACGATGGGTTTGAAGTTGATCTCCAGGCCGAGGTTGACCAGATCCTTGCTGATCAGGTTGCCCACTTGCTGACGCAGGTTGTTCTCCACATTGGTGTTCAGGGAGAAACTGATCTTGCGTCCCTTGTCATCCTCGCGCACACCATCGCCGTCCCGGTCAGTCCAGCCCATGCCATCGAGGATCATTTTGGCTTTGGCGAGGTCGAAGGGGTACTTCGGCACTCCGGCGTGGTACCAGGATTTGTTGCCCGGGGTAATGCTGGACCAGATCGCCGTGGCTCTGCCCTGGAAAGCGGTGCGCTTGATCCCGTCCCGGTCGATGGCGTGATTGACCGCCTTGCGGAACTCCAGATTGTTGAACCAGTAGGCTTTGGCTTCATCGACAAAGGGCTCACCGGTATCAGGGTTTTTCCCTGGGTGAAGATTGAAACAGACCCAGTTGCTGTTGAGGCTGACACCGAGGCGGATCAGGCTCGCCTTCGCTCCCTTTTCCATCGCCACCGCTTCGCGGAAATGGTCGGCGGGAACGTCTTCAAAGACGTCCAACTCTCCAGCTTCAAACTTTTGCCACATCAAATTCGAATCTTTGACGAGAACGATGACGACCTCGTCCAGATAGGGAAGACGCTGCTGGCGAGAATCCACTTTCCAATAGTGGGGATTTCGCTGGTAGACGATCTTTTCAGCGGGGACGTATTGTTTGAGGACAAAGGGGCCGCAACCGACAAGATCTGCCGGGTTGGCGTTGGAAGTCATCTGTTGAAGAAGGGTGGGATCCTTTTCCTGAAGGTGGTCGCGCCACTTGTGCTCCGGGATGATGCTGACATTGCCGACATGGGTCAGGAATTGGGAATCGATCCGTTTCAGTTTGAAGACGAGAGCATTCCGTTCCTTGTCCGCCATCACCTCCGGAAGCTCACCTGTTTCAGGGTGCTTGAATCCGTCTTTGATGCTGGTGGCGATCTGCGGATGGAATACCGCCTGGAATGAGAAGAGGGCATCTTCCACGTTCATTTCTTCCCCATCGGACCAGCGAATGCCATCGCGGATGAAGAAGGTCCAGGTCAACTGGTCATCGGAGACTTCCCAGTTCTTGGCAAGTGCAGGTTCCGTTTGCCATTTGCCGTTGTTGTAGGTCACCAGCGGTGAGAAGACGAGGGCACGGATCTCCTGATCGGTTGCCCCTTTCGGTTCCACCGGATTAAAGGTCTCCACCTCTCCCAAAATGGCATAAACAAATCGGCCACCGTAGGTTCCGGTGCGGTCGACGACGACGGCATCGGGGCTGACTTCTCCACTGAATGCGGGAGAGGGAACGCCAACGGGCTGGGAGGGATCCGGCTTCGGTTCCTCAGGGCGATCCATTTTACTGATGCGGACCACCCGGGGTTTTGCGGGGGCATCTTGCGTTGCAGGCTGTTGATAGGAGGCATCTCCGCCGGGAGACGTCACAGGAGCTTCCGGTCTTTCGGCTGTGCAGCCGGCGATCAACAGGGTGATCGCCAGGAAGGACAGAGCGCTCCAGCGAAGAGGGTTTCTTGAAATCGAAATCATGTGGGGTACCTGTTTTTTTCGTTCTGTTGACCCTGCAGACCGGGATTCCAATGGGCAGGGCGACGAAAGGGTCTGCTCTGCGGAAAACAGGTCTCAAGCGGGGAGGATAACCCATCCACTCCGGAAGGCCATGGGATTCGGGAGGGTGCTGAAAGGCCCAAAAGGTCCAATATTCGCGGGTAGGTCGCAGTTTTCCCGGTTTTCGTATACCTTGCTTCCGGACGCACCCGTGCTTGTCAGATCAAGATTGACCGGGAGTTCCGTTTCTCGTCGATAATGAGGTTGTCATGTTTTCCGAGACTCTGCGCATTCAGAGATTGTTTCAATTCACTGCTCTGCTTTTGTTCCCGCTTCTGGCAGGGGGAATGAGTGGTTGCACCAGCCAACCACCCAGTTCAGGGCCCAAGGAAATCCTGAGTGTGGCAGCGCCTTCTCCTGAAAACATTTTCCGCATCCCGTTGATGACCAATCCCCCTGATCTGGATCCGATTCTGGTGTCCGATACCACTTCCTCAGGGGTGGCGACGAAACTCTTTACCAGCCTCTTCGATTACACACCTGATCTGGAGTTGGAGCCTTGTCTCGCCAAAGAGATGCCGACGATTTCCGAGGACGGTCGAGTCTACGATATTCAATTGCGGGATGATGTGCGTTTCACCAATGGGCGAACGGTGACCGCTGCAGATATGAAGTACAGCATCCAGCGACTGGCTTCGATCCGGTCAAAGCGGACCAATCTGGTAGAGAAGATCGTTGGAGCCAAGGAAGCGATTGCAGGTGCCAGTAAATCGCAGGAGGTCTCTCCGGAAATACCCGGGATCGAGGTTTTGGGAGACCATTCCTTGAGAATTACCCTGATTGAATCGTCCCCGCCCTTTATCAACAAGCTGGCGATGGTCAATACTGCGGCGGTTCCACGAGAGGTGATCGAAGAGATCGGCGACAAGTTCTCACGTAATCCCGTTGGATCAGGACCCTTTACACTCACCGAGTGGAAAGAGGGGATATCTCTCAAGTTGACCGCCAATCAGGACTACTTTGAGGGTGCTCCCAAACTGGCTGGAATCCACTACCGGGTGATCCCTGAGCCTTTGGCTCAACTGGAGGAGTACAAAGCCGGAAACTTCGATATTCTCGCTGCGACCCAGGGGGTCTATCCCAAATGGAAGAACTCCAACCGTGCCAATGAAGTCCGCTTCTGGCCATCTCTGGCGGTCCAGTACTACGGGTTCAACCTGAAAAAAGAGGGATCTCCCTACGCTGGATATTCGGACAGTGCCCGCAAGTTACGCGAAGCCATCAATCTGGCGGTCGACCGCAAGTTTTTGGGTGAAGTCCTTTTGGAAGGGCGTTCCTATCCCGCCAATGGAATTCTTCCTCCTGGAATCTTTGGGCACAACAGTGAGCGCCCGGCATTCACTCAGGATGTAGAGAAAGCGAAGGCGCTTCTCGCAGAAGCGGGGTACCCCAATGGTGAAGGCCTTCCTCCGGTTGACCTGTGGTTCAACACCCAGGGGGATAATTCAAAAATCGCCCAGGCGGTTCAGGCGGATCTGAAAAAGGTCGGCATCGAGATCGGATTGAAGATGCTCGACTGGGCAGCCTTCATCGAAGCGACCGATGCGGGGGAGCCTCCTTTCTTCCGTTTGGGGTGGGTGGCTTCCTATCCCGATGCGGAATACTTCCTGGCATCACTTTTCCATACCAAGAATCAGGGCTCTCAGGGCAATGTGTCCTTCTACAGCAATCCTGAAGTGGACAAGTTGATCGATGATTCCTACGCAGAAACCGATCCCGCCAAGCGCGTGGAGCTGCTCAAGCAGGCGGAATCGCGAATCATCGCAGACAGTCCCTGGCTCTTCCTGCTCTTCGGGCAGGAGACCGTTCTCCTCAAGCCCTATGTGCGGAACTACAACCCGACAGGAATGTGCGACGATGTTCAGGGGAATTACATCCGCTGGCATCTGGTTGAGATCGACGCCGGGAATCAGGGATAGGTACGGGAGTTCTCTTGCTTGCCTATACTCTGAGAAGACTGTTTCAGGCGATTCCGGTGATCCTGCTGGTCACCCTGATCGTGTTTTTGCTGAATGCCTCGATTCCCGGTGACCCGGGACGCATTCGTCTTGGGCAAAGAGCGGATCCCGCAGCGGTCGACGCCTACAATGAACAGCGGGGATACAACGATCCGTTGATCATCCAGTACGGGAAATACCTGTGGCGCCTTTTCATTCACTTTGATCTTGGTGAATCGGACGTCAAAGCGGGCAAAAGCGTCAATGAGATTCTCGAGGACGCCTTTCTCGTAACGCTGCGATTGGCGCTGCTTTCCATCGTGGTGGCCCTCTTCATCGGCATTAGTGCGGGAGTTCTCTCGGCGGTCAAAAGTCGCAGCATCATCGATTACGTTTCGATGCTGGTCGCCATTCTGGGCGTCTCCATGCCCGTGTTCTGGCTGGGAATCCTGATGATTATTTACGTGGCACCTGCGCTGGGTTTGCCGCGAACCGGTTTTGATGATTCAAGCGCCTGGACTGCCCTGAGATCGCTGGCGATGCCTGCATTTGCATTGGGGCTGCTGTCGTCTGCCACCATCGCTCGCCTGAGCCGTTCAGCGATGCTGGATGTCATGACCCAGGATTACATTCGCACGGCACGCTCCAAGGGTGTCGGTGAAGCGAGCGTGGTCCTCAAGCATGGCATGCGAAATGCTGCCATCCCGATTGTCACTGTCGTCGGTAATTCCTTTGGATACCTGTTGGTGGGAGCGGTTTTGACTGAAACAGTCTTCGCTCTCCCGGGATTGGGCCGCGAGGTGGTGGAAGCGATCAAGATGCGCGATCGGGAGTTGATCACCGGCGGCATCCTGTTGATGTCTTTCGTTTTCATCGGCGTCAATCTGCTGGTGGACCTTTCTTACGCCTGGTTCGACCCGAGGATTCGTGATGACCGCAGCTAGCACCATCGGCAAATCTCCGACTCAGATGGCCTTCAAGAGGCTGCGCAAGAATCTGCTCGCCATGCTGGGAGCAGCAGTGGTTCTGATCGTTGTCGTGCTGGCCTTCTTTCCGTCGTGGGTGGTTCCACACCATGCGGACGGATCGGGTCCTTATACCGCCGCGGAACAGTTCCGCAGTGCGGAAACATGGCAAAAGCCACCGGGAATCCCCGGGCATCCTTTAGGAACCGATGAGTTGGGGCGCGACGTCTGGACACGCATCGTTTACGGAGCGGGCATCTCACTCCGGGTGGGTCTGGTCGGTACTGCGGTGGCAGTTCTGATCGGTCTGATTCTGGGCAGCCTCGCCGGGTTCCGTGGGGGACGTGTCGACATGTTGATCAGTCGCCTGACTGACACTTTCTTCGCCTTCCCCAGTCTGTTGCTCATGATTGGAATCCTTGCGGTTTTTGAAAAACCCAATGAGATGGTGATCTTCGCCGCATTGGGACTGGTCGGTTGGCCGGGAGTCGCAAGGATTGTCCGGGGTCAGGTGATTTCCCTGCGAGGCAGTGAGTTTGTTCTCGGAGCTCGTGCTTTGGGCCAAACGGACACCAAAATTCTTCTCGGACATCTGTTGCCGAATTGCATGGGGCCAGTCGTCGTAGTTTCAACCCTGATGATCGCCGGAAACATCTTGGCAGAGGCGGGGCTCTCCTTCCTCGGTATCGGCTTGCCCCCTCCGAATCCTTCCTGGGGACGGATGCTGGTCGACTCCAAAGAGTACTGGGTGGACATGCCGTGGATGGGCATCTTCCCCGGAGTGGCCATCATGTTCACCGTTCTCGGTTTCAATCTTTTGGGTGACGGTCTGCGGGATGCCTTCGATCCCAAGATGAAGGACTGACCCTCAGCGTTGCTTCGGGTCGAGTATCTTGCGCAACTGGTCTCCCAGGAGATTCAGTGACAGCAAGGTCAAAGCCAGAGTGACCGACGGATAGAGGATCAGCCACCACGCGGTTTGCACCGGATTCAGGACCTCAAAGGCATCCCGGGCGAGGGTTCCCCAGGAAACTGCGGGTGACTGGACGCCCAATCCCAGGAAAGACAAAAACGCTTCAAAGAGAAGGACTCTGGGAACGATCAGGGTGACGGTCACGATGATGGTCGGCATCAGGTTGGGAAGAACCTCCCGCCAAAGGATCCGCTTTTGCGGGACTCCGAGAGCGGTCGCGGCCAAAGCCCACTCCCGGTGTCGAAGGACGCGGGTTTCTCCGCGGACAATCCTCGCCATGGGAGTCCAGTAGACGGCTCCGAGGATCACAAAGAAAACTCCCAAGCCTCCTCCGGATGCTTCCAGAGCGGAACCTCGCAAAACACTGGCGACCAGAATCACCAGGAAAACGAGTGGGATCGAATCGACGAGATCCACAAAACGCATCAGCCAATGATCTCTGCGATCACTGCCTCCGCCGGAGATCAATCCATAACCGACACCCAGAATCAGTGCTGTGAGTGCACCCGCAATTCCGCAGGCGATGGAGATGCGTGTTCCCCTGAGGATTCTGCTGAAGAGGTCCCGTCCCAATGCGTCGGTTCCAAACCAGTGTTCCTGCGAAGGGGCATTCAGGGCGACGGTGGAATCGGTTTCATGGGAAAGTTCCAGAGGCAATAGCGGCAGAAAGAGAGCAGTCAAGGCGACGATCACCAGCCACAGAATGGCGACGAAAGTAAACGGATCCTTGATCAAGGACGAGAGTCTGGTGTTGAGAGGTTTCATTCCTCGACCCTCGCTCTCGGATCGAGCCAACCCATCAACAGGTCACCGAGCAAGGTCAGGATCTGCAAGAGGATGGTGTAGAGGAGCACTGCACCGAGGACGAGTGGATAATCCCTGTTCATCGCCCCCTGAATGAAGTGCATGCCCACCCCGGGGATCGCGAAGATCTGTTCGATGACCAGAGAACCGGTCAGCATCGCTGCGGCGGTGGGACCCAGGGTCGAAGTGACCGGTATGGAAGCGGGTCGCAGGCAGTGAAAGAGGAGAGTCCCCACCACACCTCGTCCCTTGGATCGAGCGGTTCTGGCGTAGTCTTCCTGAGAGGCCTCAATCAAACCACTCCGCAAGAGTCGTGCGACTTGAGCCGCAGGTGCAAGAGCGAGGCAGAAGATGGGCAAAACAGCGGATGAGGCGGTCGTCCAGCCGGCAGGGGGGAGCCATGGCAGCTGGAAAGCGAAGAGCAGGATCAGCAATCCTGCGATCACGTAGAGCGGCAGGGATATCCCCATGGAAGCGAAGAGGGTGATCACCCTGTCGGGCCAGCGATCCTGTTGCCATGCTGCGATGACGCCAAGAATTGTTCCCAGTATGATTCCCATAAGTAGCGCGAGCGTTCCCAGCAAAAACGAAGCAGGGATTCCCGCTGCAAGGATGGTGGCGACGTCGTGATCCGGCTGCCGAAGGGAAGGGCCCGGATTCAGGGTCAGCCATGACCAACCCTGATTGAGATATTGTTTCCACAGTGGAGCATCCAGTTGGTACCGGGCTTCGATCGCTGCCTTGACCGCTTCAGGGGGATCTCTTTCTGCATCAAAAGGGCCGCCGGGAGCTGATCGGATCACGAGAAAACTGATAGTGAAGACGGCCCAAATGGTGATCAGAGAAGCGACACTGCGGCGCACGATCAACTGAATCATGGCGTGTCCCAGTTCAGGGCACGGAGATCATGTTGGTCGAGGGGGTTTGCGAAAAAACCCTGGAGTTCTGGAGCGACCAGATTGCTGGATGTGGTCGACCACAGGGGCAGCACCGGACCACGTTCGAGGAGAATCCGTTCAGCCTCACGCCAGTACCACATCCGCATACCTGTGTTTGCCGTGCTGCGAGCCTTCTCCACCATCCGATCATATTCCTCGTCACTCCAGCCGGTTCGATTATTGGTGGCGGTAGATGTAAAGAGTTCCAGAAAGGTGGCGGGGTCAGGGAAATCTGCAATCCAGCTGCTGCGACTGACGTCGTAGTCCAGAGAACGTTGAACTTGCAGGAATGACCGCCATTCCATGGAACGGATCCGTGTTTCGATTCCCAATTCCCTGGACCATGAAGACTGTAACCATTCCGCAACGAGTGCATGGGTCGAGCCACTGGAGTGAAGGATTTCAAAAGCGGGGATCGTCTTTCCGGTCTTTGCCCCCGGCACTTTCCAGCCGGACTCTTGCAAGAGTTTACGGGCCTGATCCGGATCGTAACCCAGCATTGCCCATTGGTTCACGGTGAGGTCGGCGGTCGGAACAGGGCTGTTGATTGTCGCAGCCATACCGGAGTAACCGGGGAGTGCAGAATCGGGCGCAAGGTTGCCCGCTTTCTCATGAGCAGCAAGAGCCGGTCTTGGCCACGGGACAAAGCCCCATGCCGGTTGGAGGTTTCCACCGAGTACTTCACGGCACAATGCCTGTCGATCCAGTGTCAGGGACAATGCCTTGCGTATAGTTGGGTCATCGAGTGGAGGTTTCTGGAAGTTGAGTCGGTAGAAAGAGATCCCCAGATAGGGATCCGTCCTCAGTGCTTCCCTCCAGAACGCCTCCTTCTCCAGAAAGGGCATCAACAGGGGCGGAACACCCACCGCCCAATCGATGGATCCGTGGGCGAAAAGATTGACGAGTGTGTTTCCTGATTCGATGGCGAGAAAGTCGATGGTATCCATATGGACTCTGGAAGGACCCTGATAGGTCGGCGATTTGACCAGTCGGATGCGATCTCGCAGATCCCAGCGATCCAACTCCCAGGGGCCATTGGTCGGAACCCCCAGTGCATTTCCATCTCTTCCCAGTGGATGCACCGGCTGCAGGGGGGTCTGGGTACAGAGAAAGGGGAGCCATGGCAGTGGCCGGCGTAATTCCACAACCAGAGTCCATCGGTCGGGAGTTCTGATTCCCACCTCTTCTCTGGATCCGTCACTATTGCGCCATTCCCGGGCGCCGGTCACAGCCTCCAGGAGATCACCGTAGGGAGCTCCCCTGAGCGGGTCGATGAGGTCGAGCCAGGAGCGACGAAAATCGGTCGCATCGAGGGGATCGCCGTTGGACCACAGGAGTCCCTTTTGAAGCCTGAAGGTCCAGGTTTTGGCATCTTTGGAGACTTGCCAGGAGTGGGCGCAGGCGGGCATCGGCTCCAGGGATTGAGGGTCAAGGAGCAGTAAACCCTCGTGGAGAGCCCGAATGATCCGACCTTCCGGGATGCCACTGGCCCGGTGAGGGTGCAGGGATCCGGGGTCGGTTCCATTGCCGATGACCAGATCTGCCCGATCTGGCAAATCGGGAAATGACGCCATGAAAAGGCCCAGAATCACGATTCCGCCGAGGAGCCATCCTGATCCTGTCAGGAAGGATTGTCCGATATTTCTGACCGGGTTTGTTGGCATCAGGCCCCTTCCCGGTGAAATCATGATCTCCCGTCCTCGATTCGGCAAGACCAAGCCCCGTCTTTGCTTGCCGCAGGAGAGGGCGATCGGTATCCTGTTTCATTGATCAGGAGATCCTTCTGGTGGAATCAGGGGATTTTCCGGGCTGGTGTCTTGTGAAGGGAGCGTCCCGGCGCTTCCTCTCATCATCCGGGAGTGTTCTTCGGAACCTGTCGTGAACACCCGTCGTCTCAATTCCAGAGTTGCAGAGAGAGAAGACAGACATGTCGATTCACAAGTCCTTGAAGACCGGCAGCGGTATCGGGGGAACCCGAAACGTTCTGACCCGTTACGAGCGCATCCTCCAGATGGAATCGGAAGGTCGATTCAATGAGGAGGAGCACAGTCCCATCGGTCTGCCGAAGACCCGCGTTCTCAAAGTGAAGAAGCGTGCCAAGAAGAAGAAGGAAAAGGACAAGGACAGTGAAGAGGCCTGATTCAGGCCCTGTCTTGCCTTTTCACCCCGTAAAATTCTCTTCGCTGACTTTGCCTCAGGCGGGTTGAACCTGCCTGAGAAGCCCGCACCCGAAATCGTTCGGAGGTTCGCCATGTGGAATTCCGCTCTTTCCAAAGCCTGTCTGGTCCTGTCGGTTCTGATCCTGTTTATTGGATTCGCATCCCCACTGGCGCTGGCGGATTACAGCACGGTAGAGATCGACGGTCGCACCTGGACCACCAACGACAACTTCGAGCCGATCGGCAGCCCGGATGCTGTCCATGGCGGGGAACTGCGAACCAATATCCCCAACTTCCTGCCGACATTGCGTCGCGATGGTCCCAACTCAAATTTGACGACCATCACCGACATCTACTCACTGACCCATGAATTCCTGCTTTCGATTCACCCGGAAACTCTGGAGTGGCTGCCGCGATTGGCTTCTCACTGGATCATTGAGGAAAAAGAAGATCATCAGGTCTTCTGGTACCGCATCGACGAGCGCGCCCGTTATTCGGACGGGACTCCCGTCACCGCAGATGATGTCGTCGCTTCCTATGAGCACATCGTCGACCCCGACATCAAGGATCCGATGAGTGCCAACCTCTACAACGAGTACTACGAAAAGCCGATCGCACACGACGATCGTGTGGTCTCCGTGAAAACCAAGAAGAAAGCCTGGAGAACCTTCCTTTACTTCTCCGCTAGCCTGGCGATTTATCCTGCAAAACAAATTCGAATCCCCGGAGACGTCTATCTTGATGAGTTCAATTGGAAGATGATTCCGGGATCCGGGCCTTATGAACTGCGTGAGGACAGCATTCAGCAGGAAATTTCCGTGACCCTCTACCGCCGCGATGACTGGTGGGGTCGTGAATCCCGGACTTCCACCGGCATGTACAACTTCGACAAGATCCAGTTGATCGTCGTCCGGGACCGGGAGCTCGCATTTGAGAAGTTCAAGGCGGGGGAGCTGGATTACTACGTCGTTCTGAGAGCGCAGCGGTGGGCTGAGGAGACCGGATTTGAAGCGATCCAGAAAGGCTGGATCCAGAAACGCAAGGTCTACAACGAGCAGCCCCAATCCTTCTCGGGTTACATGCTCAACATGCGCGAGTGGCCCTTTGACGACAAGAATGTCCGCATGGCCTTCTGTTACGGCTACGACCGAGAAACGCTCTTTGAAAAGCTTTTCTTCAACCAGTACGAATACCTCGACAGTTATTACCCCGGAAGCCGCTGGGGAAACCCCAAGAATCGCAAGGTGCGCTACAACCCGCGCAGGGCTGAGCGTTTCCTCGATCGAGCGGGGTATACACAGCGAGATGCCAATGGAATCCGTGTTCATGAGGAAACGGGCAAGGCCCTTTCATTCACTCTCGAATACGGATTTGCATCGTCAACGAGGATCCATCAGGTCGTGGCCGAAGGGCTGCGCAAGCTCGGCATTGAAATGAAGCTGGAGTTGATGGATTACAACGCCCTGATGAAAAAAATCAGCGAACGACAGTTTGTTCTTCACTCGCAGGCGTGGAGAGGGATTCTTTTCCCCAATCCTCTGACTTCGTGGAAGAGTGATCTGGCCAACGAGCCTTACAACAACAACATTTCCGGTTTTGCCAGCGAAGAGGTCGACCGCTTGATGGAGCAGTATGACAAAAGCTTCGATATCGAAGAGCAGACCCGGATCATGCAGGAGATCGACGGTTTGATCTTCAAGGAGCACCCGGTGGCTCTCAGCTGGTACGCACCCTTTGAGAGGATCCTGTCGTGGAACCGTTTTGGCGTTCCTGAAAAGATTCTGAGTCGAACCGGAGATGCGAACAACATCTGGAGCATGTGGTGGACCACTCCTGAGATGCAGGAGAAGTTGACGGAGGCCAGGGAGAAGAATAGTTCCCTTCCGTTGATTCCTGACGTGATTGATCCCTGGGGGGTCAAGGAGCGCATGGAGTCCCCTGAAAAGGCATCAGAGTAATCGTGGAATCCCCGACAGCTTCCTTTGCCGGTCCCGACGGTCGCCGTGAAAGTGGTCTTTCATGAGCGGTATGTGGACCTACTTTGCCCGCCGTCTGCTCTTGGTGCCGATCACTTTCCTCGTCATCACGTTTATGGTCTATGCGGTTCTTCGCGTGACCCCGGGCGGTCCTATCGAGCAGTTGGAGAACCAGATGCGCGCCGCGGCTGCCCAGGAGGGTGGCGGTGGTGGAGGTGGTCTTGGTGGAACCGATGTGGGCCTCGATGAAAAAGCCCGGGAAGAACTCCGCGCCTACTACAACCTCGACCAGCCGATTCCGATAGCCTACCTGCAGTGGCTGGGGGTCTACCCGCGCAAGGACCGAACCCCGGTCACACTGAAAGAGCGCGAAACCGATCCCGAATTCTGGAATCGGGTCGAAGTGGCCTGGGTGAATTTCCGTGAAACTGAAAATGCCTACGAGGCGACCCTGCAAAATTCAGCTGCGGAATTCCGTGGTTCCACTCTGTTGGTGGAAGCGAATGAAGCCCTGCCCGGTGAAGAAGCCTTTTTCCAGCGTGCCGGGGAATTACTCTCCGAAGGCCTCGCTTCACGACCAGCCCTGAAGCAGCTTCTGGATTCCAAAGGCTGGCAACTGAGCGGTACCCGTTTCATGAGGCCTGTCACGGATGCCGAACTGGCTGAGAATTCCGGCTGGGCTGCTCTGGTCCGTCTTGCCTCAGACAAAGATCAGGCTTTCGAAAACCTGGGCAGCATTCTGGCTGAGCAGAACAAGGAAGCGAGTCGAAGAGGGTCCTACTACAATGTGCAGGTGGGCTTCAGCGGCATTCTTCAGGGGGACTTCGGGCGCTCCTTCACTTACAACGAAGATGCCCTCGACGTCATTACCCAGAAGTTCCCCATCTCCATCTACTTCGGACTGATCGGGTATCTGGCAACCTGGCTGATCTGTATTCCCTTGGGAATCGGTAAAGCGGTTCACCACCGCGGCCTCTTCGATACGAGCACCAGTGTTCTGGTCTTCCTCGGTTATGCGACTCCCGGATTTGTGGCCTGCCTTCTGCTATTGGTCCTTTTGGGGGGTGGAACCTACTGGAACGTGGTTCCGCTGGGCGGGTTCCGTTCCGAAGGTTGGGATCTCTGGTGGGAGCAAGGTGAATACTGGCGCTGCATCAAGGATCAGGTGCATCACACGCTGGTACCAATGTTTGGTTATCTGGTGGGTTCCTTTGCCAGCATGACCGTTCTGATGAAGAACTCACTTCTGGAAAACTTCGGTGCCGATTACGTGCGTACCGCTTTTGCCAAGGGGTTGCCGGAGGGGCGGGTGATTTACGTCCATGCCCTGCGCAATTCACTGATTCCCATTACCGCAGGTATCGGTCATTTCCTCGGGATCATCTTTGCCGGCTCTTTCCTGATCGAAAAGGTCTGCAATATTCCTGGAATGGGCCTGTTGGGTTATGAGTCCATCATTCGCAGGGATTATCCGATCATTTTGGCAACACTGGTATTTGGAGTTTTGATTCGCCTCACCGGGAACATCCTCAGTGATTTCATTTGGGCTGCCATCGATCCACGGATCCGGTTCAAGTAGGGGGGCTCGATGAACTTCATGCTGGTCCTTCTGGTTTTGTTTGCCGGAGTCTGGTTTACCCAGAAGGGAATCCCGTGGATTTTCAAGGGAGTGCTGCGACTGGTAGGCGTCCATTGGAAATCGAGCCCGCTGGCTGAGAAAAGGATCCGTCGTTTCAAATCGATCCGTCGCGGTTATTACTCATTCGTCATCATCACCAGTCTCTTCACCACGTCCCTGTTTCTGGAAGTGCTGGTCAATGACAAGCCGGTGATGATCCGTTACGGCGACCAGGTGGCCTATCCAGCCGTCAGGGATTTGACCAATACCTGGTGTTTCTTCATGGATGGTCCGTTGGCCACCTTTGATCGTTCCGAAGATTTCGGAATTCCGGGTCAAGGCCCCCTCGACTACACCGAATTTGCCCGCCTGGTGGAAAACCCCAAAGCCGCATTCGGTCCCATCGTCGAAAAACAGAAGTCTGACATCTCCGAATTGGAAATGGAGATTGAAGATGTGCGCATGGAAATTGAAGAATACGAGGCGGATGGAGAAGAGCCGGAAGAGTGGCTGGTGGAGGATCTTGCTGCTGCAGAGAAACAAGTGGTTCAGCTTCGTGACGGCCTCACACAGTTGGCTTCCATAGAAAAAGTGTTTCTGGATGGGGGCGCCGGAGTGGTCTGGCCCTTGTATCGTCATGGCCCTTACAAGAACCGTCTCGATCTGCCAGGAACCGCACCCCATGATCCTTCGCTGTACATCCCGGGTCTGACGCCCGTGCGTCAGAGTGCCATGCTGGGTGAACAGGTCGACATGGAATATGGCGGTCGCCTCGGTATGCGCATCACTGCCGGAAGTGACTCCGGTGATCAGAGCGCCCTTTCAGCGGACACCAAGTTTTACGCCCTGAAACCCACAATCGATTCCGGGCCTGTAGAGGTTTCTGGAATCGTGATCGTGCGAAAAGTTTCCGAAGACGGTTTCTCGGGTGAAGTCGAAATCCTTTCTATTACGCCGGGAGAATCCCTGACCGCAGGGCTTGAGCTTTCCACCAGATTTCTCGAAACCTGGGAAGCGCCTCTGGGAACGAGTGATGCCGGAATCGACGTACTGCCTTTGCTGGCTTACGGATTCAGGGTCAGCGTCGGTTTCTCACTCATGGTACTCATGGCCGGCTACATCGTCGGGATTCTGGCGGGGGCCATCATGGGTTACTACGGTGGCTGGACCGATATTCTCCTGCAGCGATTCATTGAGATCTGGGGATCGGTTCCGTTTCTGTTCCTGATCATGATCGTTGCCAGCATCGTCGACCCGGGTTTCTGGGTTCTGGTCATCTTTCTCGTGATTCTGAGATCGTGGATGGCGATCACCTATCAGATACGAGGTGAGTTCTATCGTGAGAAGGCTCGGGATTATGTGCAGGCGGCCATCGGCAGTGGCGTCAGCGACATGACCGTCATGATGCGCCACATTCTTCCCAACTCGATGGTTCCGGTGATCTCCCGGGCACCCTTCTCATTCGTGAACTACATCAGCTCGCTGGTATCCCTGGATTTCCTCGGATTCGGATTGCCACCGACCGATCCCTCATGGGGAAGATTGCTCAATCAGGGCTTCCAGTTCCTGACTACATCGCCGCATCTGGTTTTCTTGCCAGTGTTGGCGATGGCGACAACCCTGTTCCTCGTCGTCCTGATCGGCGAGGCCGTCCGTGAAGCCTTTGATCCCAAAGTCTTCTCGAGGCTGAGGTGATGACGATGGCAGACAAGAACAATAAAACCGACTCCCAACAGGAACCGCTGGTCAGTGTCAGAGATCTGCACACCGACTTTACTGTGGAGGGCAAAACTGCCCAGGCGGTCGATGGGGTCAGCTTTGACATCATGCCGGGAGAAGTTCTCGGCCTGGTTGGAGAGTCCGGGTGTGGCAAGTCGGTCACGGCATTGAGCCTGCTCAAGTTGATTCCCGATCCTCCCGGAAAAATCCGCAAGGGTTCGGCCATCTTCCGTGGGCGCGACCTTCTGGCGATGGACTACGACGAGATGCGCAAGATCCGTGGTAATGATATCGCCATGATCTTCCAGGAGCCGATGACCGCTTTGAATCCGGTCTTTACCATTGGTTTCCAAATGCGTGAGGCGATTCAGCACCACGTCGGAGCCAGTAAAGAAGAAGCGAATAACCGCGCCGTTGAGATGCTGGAAAAAGTCGGGATTCCCGATGCCCGGGCTCGACTCGATAACTACCCGCATCAATTCTCCGGTGGAATGCGTCAAAGGGTGATGATCGCCATGGCTCTTTCCTTGCAGCCGGCATTGTTGATTGCGGACGAACCGACAACCGCACTGGACGTGACGATTCAGGCGCAGATCCTCGATCTGATGCTGGAGATGAAATCACAGCAGGACGGTGCGTCGATCCTTTTGATTACCCATGACCTGGCAGTGGTGGCTGAGACCTGTGATCGCGTCGTCGTCATGTACGGCGGCAAGATTCAGGAAGTGGCTCCGGTACGGGAACTGTTCCGCAATCCTCTGCATCCCTATACCCAGGGACTGCTTCGAAGCCTGCCGCGACCCGAGTTGGATGATCAGCAGGACGAACTTGAGACGATTCCCGGAATCGTGCCGAGCATCTTTGACTGGCCTCCCGGTTGTCGATTCTCGACCCGCTGTCCCTTTGTAGAGGATCGATGTCGACAGGAAGTTCCCGAATTGAGGGAAATGGGGGATGGCCATTGGGTTCGCTGTCATGTGGCAGAATCCGCGAAGGGGGGCTCGGCATGAGCGACGATTCAAAGCCCACCCACAAAGATGAAACGATCCTGGAGTTGGAAGACCTGCGGGTCTGGTTCCCGGTTCATGGAGGGATCCTTTCGCGTCATGTTGGCGATGTCAAAGCGGTCGATGGGATCTCCCTGAAGGTTCATGCGGGTGAAACACTGGGAGTCGTCGGTGAGTCCGGTTGCGGCAAGAGCACCCTCGGCAAAGCGATCATGGGTCTGGTTCCGGTGACTTCGGGCAAAATCCACTTTGCCAGCGAGCGCGGAAATGTGGAACTGAGCGGACTGAGTCGTAGGGATTACCGGCCCTATCGAAGTGAAATCCAGATGGTCTATCAGGACCCTTTTTCTTCTCTGAATCCCCGCCTTTCGGTGCAGGAAATTGTTGAAGAGCCGTTGCGAGTACATCAAAAGCAGCTCGATGCGGAACAAAGGCGAATTCGAGTGGAAGAATTGCTCGAAAAGGTCGGTCTTCGTCGTGAACAGGCGGAACGCTATCCACATGAGTTCTCCGGTGGACAGCGTCAAAGGATCGGTATCGCCCGGTCTCTGGCGACGAATCCCCGAGTGATTATCGCCGATGAGCCGGTCAGCGCGCTCGATGTTTCGATTCAAGCTCAGGTGATCAATCTGATGCGTGAACTGCAGCGTGATCTCGATCTGACCATCGTCTTCATTGCCCATGATATTTCAGTGGTTCAACACGTTTCAGACCGGGTGGCCGTCATGTATTTGGGCAATCTGGCTGAGGTTGGCAAAACTGAAGAGATCTTCGCGAATCCGACGCACCCGTACACAAGGGCGCTGCTGAGTGCGATTCCAAGACCAGATCCTGACCTGAAACGGGAAAAAAGGTGGGTTCTCGAAGGCGATGTGCCCAGTCCGATGGCCAAGCCCAGTGGCTGTGGATTCCGAACCCGGTGTCCGATTGCCCAAGCGGATTGCGCGGAAAAAGCACCGGTGATGCAGGCGGTCAGTGATGAGCATGCGGCGGCTTGTCCTCATGCAGGCCGGTTCGACGAACTGATCCAGGAGCGACAGCCCAAAGGCTGATTCATGGGAAAACCCCTCTTGGGCCCCCTTCTCCCCGTTCTCCCATAAGATCTATTATCGGAACGTAATGATATGGCGGGGTGTCTTTCTGCCCCGCTTCCCGTTCAGCCTTCAGGGTCCTCAAGAGATGACGGGATAGTTGTCGCGGCCTCTTTCGAGCCGAATCTCGCGGACCATTTCGATCGCAGTATGAAGGCTGACTTCGATTCCATAGAAATGTCGAGCCTGAAGACGGGCTTGAGAAGCAAAGAAGTCGAATCCACTCCAGACTTCCATCCCCTGATCTTCTCTCAAGGTCTTCTCGAATGCGGTCTCTCCCCGGGAGTAATCCATCTCCAGCGCTGCTTCTCCCTGGAACAGGTCCAGAGACCACGGCCATTCCGGAGAATCTTCGGCATCGGATCCGGTGGCATTGATCAGCAGGTCTGCGGATGCGATCTCAGCGGGTTGCTCGCTGATGACGTATCGATCTTCAGCCAGTTCCCTGTGATGTCGCGTTCCCGGACGACAATGGAGAACGATTTCCATTTCCTGATCTGCCAGAGAGGCTGCGACAGATTGGGCGGCTCCACCACGTCCCAGTATGGCTACCCGCCTCCCCTGAAGTGCTTCCCGGCTGCCGAGGCTCATTTCAAACAATGCCAATGCGCCGGGTCCATCCGTTGAAGTCCCCCGGTAGACCCCACCATTTTGAACCAGGGTGTTCCATGCGGAATGTCGTTCGCAATCGGTTTGAATTCCGTCACCGGCCTGCCGGGCCCAATGTTTGTGAGGAGCGGTGATGGCCAAGCCCTGAATCGGGTTGAATCCGGATTCAGTCCATGCCTGCAGGTCTGTTTCAGGATGATCTGTCGACCAGGGATAAAACCTTGCCGCGATTCCCTTCTCAGCAAAGAGACGATTGTGCCAATCGGGTGAAAGACTGTGGCGAACGTCGTGACCAAGGATCAGGAAGCGATCCAGGTCAGTTCCCGGGCTTTGCCAACGATACCTCCGGGCAAGTTCGCTTCTCTTCGGGAGTCCTGGAATGGTTATCCCCGGAGTGTCGTCATTGAGGTAGCCCCAGGGTTGCCCCGACTCCATGGCCCATAATCGGTCTGCATGATTGAGACGACTCATGGCAAAGGCGACACAGGGAAAATCACTTTTGGAGGTCTCGAGGAGAACTTCCAGCCTTCTCTTGAGAGGAGTCGTTTCTGGCAGTACGACTTTGGCCGCACAGGCTCCGCGTTCGCGAGCTTCCCGAATGGCGGTGTTGACCGCATCCTCAGAGTCCTCATCAAGGTGCCTGGAAAGAATCCACGGGATGCCCTCAGCTGGCGGCGCGTCTTTCAGGGGATCGACGTCCAGCCATGCCTCAGGGCGTTGGCAAAGTCGGTTTCTAAGGGTGGTTCGTGCTCCAGATTCTGGAGAGGTGGCCCCACCACGATCGGTGACGATGACCGGGCCCAGATCGTCGGGCAGGCGCTCCGGAAGATTCCCTTTCCACAAGTCGAGACGGAGTTCATGGCCTCCAGGCGACTGGGGAGCCTCTGCAGGTGCCCCGCACGTCTCAGGGAGAGAATCCCGGACGACGAACCAGCCTTTGGGGACTGTGCTCATGGGGCTCCTTTTTACCGGAATACAGGCCACGAATGGCCCGATTGGGGAAATGGGACTGGATGACGACTCATTGGCAGATATGATGGGGACAAGTTGATCGGGACATCAACCACGATCAACCGAGATCTCCCCCCTGCTATCCCGGTTTGTAGTTCGGCCGAGGCCGAAATTTCGTTCAAGTCATATCGACACGTGGATACAGGGCACGATCCCCCCGGAAACTCAAGATCAGGATCTATTTTGGTCCAACCCGCATCGGCGTGCTGTTGGGCAGAACATGCGGACCCTTTTTTGATTTCGGTGGTGATCATCAGGATCACGTGAGACGTGTCGGGCGATCAGGGGTGTTCATTTCAGAATCAATTTTGTGGCCTTCTGCAATTTTCCTGCTTTTTTTGCAGGCTTTGAATCAAAGGCCAGAATCTCCCGGCAAGGGTCGTCCATGAATCAGGACCGTTTCTTGACCAGGCTTTGAGATACAAGGAGAACCTGTGAATCAGGAGAACTCTTCCAGAAATTCAAGCTCACGATCCGGCAGCGGCGGAAGTGGAGGCGGTGGAAGACGCCGTCGACCAAGCCGTGGGCGCGGACGTACCTCCGGATCCGAGGGGGGGCGCTCCCAAGGTGGTGGCAGGTCACAGGGTGGCCGTCGTGGAGGAGGACCGCAGCGAAGGTCTCAAGGCCGCAATCGCCGTGAAGTGAACAACGAAGGCAACGCAAATTTCAACTCCTCGAGAACGCCTGCGGTTCACATTCCTGAAGGAACCCGTGTTCGAGGCATTCTGGAAGTGGGCAATCAGGGATTCGGTTTCCTGAGGTCGGTCGAAAAGTCCTTCAGAGTTCAACCCGAAGACATCCATGTCGGAAAGAATCTGGTACAGAAATTTGGTCTGAGAACCGGTCATTACATAGTCGGCGTCGTCGGTGGTTCCGCAGGTCGCGGCCGCGGTCCCAGTCTCGGAAAAATTGAATCTGTGGACGGTGATCCACCAGAACTGGTACGCAAGCGCACGGCCTACAAGGAGATGACCAGTATCGATCCAACCGAGCGTTTCATGCTCGGTGAAACCGGGGATATCTCCATGCGTCTTGCGGATCTGATCTCGCCCATAGGCAAAGGCCAGAGAGCACTGATTGTGGCCCCCCCCCGTACGGGAAAAACCGTTCTGTTGCAGAAGATGGCCCAGTCCATCACGGAGACGCATCCGGACACGATGGTTTTGGCTATGCTGGTCGACGAACGGCCTGAAGAGGTGACCGATTGGAAACGATCGGTCAAGGCAGAGGTCTACGCCTCATCCAGTGACGAAACCTCCAAGAGCCATGTCCGTGTCTCTGAAATTGTTCTTCAGAGATGCCAGCGCCTCTTGGAGGCCAAATGCGACGTCGTTCTTTTGATGGATTCCCTGACCCGATTGGGTCGAGCATACAACCTTGAAACCGCACACAGTGGTCGAACCCTTTCCGGAGGTGTCGATGCCAAGACTCTGGAGAAGCCGAAAGCGATCTTCGGTGCCGCCAGAAACGTGGAAGGTGGCGGAAGTCTGACCATCATCGCAACTGCATTGATTGAAACCGGCAGTCGCATGGACGAAGTGATTTTCGAGGAGTTCAAGGGCACCGGAAATATGGAATTGGTTTTGTCGAGAAAACTCGCGGACCAGCGGGTCTTCCCGGCGATCGATGTGACCCTGTCAGGAACCCGCAAAGAGGAGAAACTCTACTCCGCAGTGGAGATCGATCAGATCTGGAAGTTGCGCCGAGTTTTGACCAGCGTCAATCCCATCGAGGGTATGGAGTTGCTGAGCCAAAGAGTGGGTGCATTCCAGGATAACAAGGAGTTCCTGCACTCATTGGGTGGATAATTTCGGGTGGGTAATTTCGGGTGGATAATTTCGGGCGGGGAAGCTCAGGCCGTTGAGGTCAGGAGGCTGTGGATTCCCGGTGAATCGTCCACGTTTCAGGTGCAGCCGGATTGAGCAGTCGCTCGTCGATGAGATCGAAGTGAATTCCAAAACGGCCGATGGGCATTTTCGCTGTCTGTTGGTGAAGGTCTGAACCCCCACACTTTTCCAAACCGAATTTCTCCTGAAATTCCCGTGCCTGTCGTCGGTGTGGCGCGCGCAGGTTTTTGTAGAGGGATTCGATGCCGTCGAGCCCACATTTCATCAGCAGGTCCCCGTATTCATCGAGGTGGTTCGATTGCGGGTGAGCCCAATAGTTCAAGCCCCCCATTTCATGGACCTGTGAAAAAGCGTCCTCGACTCGCAGGCGGGTTCTGCGAAACGGAATTCTTCCAAGCCACTGGCGAAAAGCCTGATTGGGCGACGAGCAGAGCCCGCTCCTGACGAGTGCCCGGGCAACATGGGATCTGCAAGGTGTTGAGTCCCCCACCTCTGCTTCCAGATCTTTCCACAGCAATCCCAGGCCCGATTCCCGCAGTTTTTGGACCCCATTGAGGACTCGTTCTCGGCGATCCTCCTCGAGGTCCCTCGACCATCCATGGATCTTTTCCGTCAACCCGCCTGGAAAATAGGCGAGCATGTGCAGGTCGTGATCTCCCACCTGACAGGTCATTTCAATACCCGGGAGCAGTTTGAGCTTGTCAGGGAGTGTCCAGTTACTGCGGTAGGCTCCCATTGTGTCATGGTCGCAAATGGAGATCAGGTCGAGCCCTTGAACGGCATCGTCGAGGATCTGCTGCATCGAATGACGGCCATCACTGTGGATCGTGTGCACATGCAAGTCCGCCCTGCGTCGATCACTTGGGGTCACAGATGAAGGCAGGCTCATGTGGCCGAAAGCACTTTCAGTGCGTTCTGGAGTCTTTCAACACAGCGGTCTTTTCCAAGCACGCTGATCACTTCAAGGAGGTCCGGTGAATCCCTCCGTGACGTCAACGCAAATCGAAGGGGCATGAACAGGAATGGCTTTTTCCAGCCCCCTTTATCGAGGACGGAGTCCAGGCAGGGGCCGATCATGTCGGGCGAAAAGTCGTCGATAGCCTGAAGGGCTTCGGCTGCAGCGGAAAGTGCGGCCATCGATGTATCCCTGTCACTCTTCTTGGGGATCAGGTCCTCAGCGGGCGGCGGAGCCGGTTGGCTGAAGAACCACGACGTCTTGTCTGTGAACTCCGACAGAAGGGTCAATCGCTCAATCACCAGAGGCAGGATCTCAAGAGCTTGAGATTGATCGACCCCATCAGGGAGAAAGTTTTCTGACTCAAGTCTTTGTGCCAACACGGTTAGGGGCAGTTGGCGAATATGCATGCCGTTCAGCCAGTCAAGTTTGGTCATGTCAAAAATTGGAGCACCCGTGGAGAGGGATTCGACGCGGAAGTTGTCCTCAAAGGACTGCATGTCGAAGACTTCATTTTCGTCCTCAGGTGACCATCCCATGAGGGCAAGGAAGTTGAGGAGCGCTTCGGGCAGGTAACCCTGTTGTCTGAACCAGTCGAGACTGACCGGGTTTTTGCGCTTGGAAATCTTTGACTTGTCAGCATTGCGCAACAAGGAAACGTGAAGGAAACGCGGCAGGGTTTCACCGAGGGCATTGTAGAGGATCACATGTTTCGGGGTGGAGATGAGCCATTCTTCAGCGCGGATCACATCCGTGATGCCAAACGCGATGTCGTCGGCAACATTGGCGAGGTGGTATGTCGGAAAGCCGTCCGATTTGATGAGGATCTGGTCGTCAATCTCGGAGTTGGCGACCCGAATCTCTCCACGCAAGGCGTCCTCAAAAACGGTTTCTCCGTCTGCAGGGACCTTTAATCGGATCACGTGGGTTTCACCGGCCTCGATTCTTGTCTGGGCTTCCTCTTTGTTGATTTCACGGCAGGCGCCGTCATATCCGAGTCTTTCCTTGGCGGCCTTCTGCCGCTCTCGAAGATCTGCGATGCGCTCTTCAGTACAAAAGCACGGATAAGCGTCCCCGGAATCGATCAGTTTGCCGACGCAGTGGCGATAATGTTCGAGGCGTTCACTCTGGCGATAGGGTTGATGGGGCCCTCCATTGTCGGGGCCTTCGTCCCAATCAAGGCCGAGCCAGCGCAGTGCTGTAAAGATCTGGCCTTCGCTGGTGCCTTGGTAGCGACTGCGATCGGTGTCGTCAATGCGGAGAATGAATTGTCCTCCACCCTGACGAGCGTGGGTTCGATTGAAGAGCGCCACATAGGCGGTGCCCACATGAGGGTCTCCGGTTGGACTGGGAGCGATGCGGACCCGGGGGATTGGCTGGGAACTCATGAATGATCTCCTCCGGAAGACAGGGGATTGTGATCGGCAAGAAGGGCCTGGACCCAGCGACCAAAATGATCCATTTCCAGATTCAGCAGGTCCCCCTCTTTTCTGTCAGAGAAGGCGGTGACTTCGAGAGTATGTGGGATCAGGGCAATGGTGAACCGGTCCAGTTCGCTGTCAACGACAGTCAGACTGACACCGTCCAGGGTGATCGAACCCTTGGGTACTGTTCGAACCAGCGAGGAGTCTTCCACTGAAACGGTCCAAATGACTTCACCGTCGCCGGTGTCGATTCGCTCCAGAGTGCCGAGGGTGTCGACGTGTCCGGTGACGTAGTGTCCCCCGAGCCTGTCCCCCACCCGCAGCGCTCTCTCAAGATGGACCCCGTCACCGGGACTTCTTTGGCCAAGGCTGGTTTTTCGAAGGGTTTCGTGAATGACGTCGAAGGTCAGGGTGTCCCCTTCTTCGACCAGAGTCAGGCAGGCTCCATTGACGGCGATACTTTCCCCCCGAAGAAGGTCATTCCAGGGGGCCAGATCGCCATTGATGGCAGAAACGGCCTGTTTCTCCAAATGGAGCCGGATACCCTCACTGGAGGGCTCCAGAGCAGCAATTTTGTGGGTTCGTTCGACCAGACCTGTAAACAATCGGGCCTCCTTCAGGAAAAATGCTACGGGAGAGGGTCGGAAATCGCCACCAATCCGCAGGCGAGGCACCTCCCGGGGTGCAAAATTGGTGAAATATGCTTCTGTGGCCTTTCTTGACCACTGTAATGGGCAAGGCTATGATGCGGCCTTGGTTCCGGAAACGGAGCTCCCCATTTGATTTGAAATTCGCGCAAGCAGATCCGTTTTGAACTGAACTGTTTCGTGGATAATGTGAACTTGCGAGGTCGGAAGACTGTCTCCGGAGTTTCTCCAGATACGTTCTTCTGGCAGCTTTGCGAACGGCCTGGAGGCCGTTTGGACACTTTAAATTATGACGAGATCATCTTGGCAGCTGTTGAATCCAAGGTTGGATTCACGAATGGATTTCTGGCCGCGTCTCGGGGAGACGAAAGATGATCGCTGATTTGTCTTGGTTCGAGTGAAGTACTGACTGGAGAATCGACAGCGTGGGGCTGTCTGTAATCCACTCAGGCCGAACTTGACCGGAAGGAACTGGAGAAGAGATGAGTGGGCTCGCCAAGTTTTTCGTGGTGATCAATCTCGTCCTGGCACTCTTTTTTCTCGGAGTGAGTGCGACCCTCTTTAAGACCCAGAAGAACTGGAAAGAGGTCGCTCAGGATGCAGAGCAAAAGTATTCAGAAAGCCTGGATGTGGCAGAAGCCATGAAGAGCCAGCTCGATGGCACGATCCTGCAGAAGCAGGCGAACATCGACTCCCTTGAGCGGGAGAAGGAGCAGCTGGGCACTCAGGTGAACACTCTTCAGAACGAGAATGGCGACCTCCGCAAGGACAAGGCCAGTCTCGGAACCAAGATCAGCGATCTGGAATCCCGTATCGCTCAAAAGGACACCCACCTTCAGGACAAGGACAGCAACATTGCCCGTCTTGAAGAGGAAATCAGCAAACTCAATGACGAAGCGCAGGACGCGGCCAATGCCAAAAAGGTTGCCGAGAGCCTGCGTAACCGTGCGCTTCTCGACAAAGAGCAGCTGAGCCAGGAGAATGAAGCCCTGAACAAGGAGTTGACCGCTCTGCGCTCCGACTTCGATGACCAGAAGCTTCTCATTTCCCGGATCGTTGACTCCGGAGTTCGCCTTCCCGATATCGGCGTTGCCACCGCTCCTCCCATCGACGGCATGGTCGTCGGTGTCGAAGAGGGTGTCGTGGTCCTTTCCGTGGGCAAGGACGACGGCGTTGAAGTCGGCTATGAATTCACCATTTACGACGGAAACACCTTCATTGGTAAAGTCCAGGTGACCAAGGTTCTCGACGATATGGCCGGTTGCACGATTCTCTTTGAGGAGTCCGGCCGCAAGATCAGTGACGGCAACAAGGCCTCCACTCGTTTGACCAGCTGAAAAAGGGGGATCGCATGTATGACCAGCCGATCGTAGAGCGCAAGGATTCAAGCCCCCTGGGAACCAGTTTGCTGGGAGTGGCCGCATTCTGCCTGATTTTCGCTTCTGTGCTTCTTTGCATGAGTCTCAAGGAGTTCTCTGTTGCAGGAGCCACCCCCACTGAGAGTGCCAAGAAGTGGGAGCGTGAGTTGAATAAGACTCAGACTCGGGCGCAAAAGCTCTTCGCCGACGTGGAGATGGAAGAATAGTTCCCTCTTCATTTTCTGAATGATCAGTGGTGTGGTCCCGATTCGGGGCCGCACCATTTTTCTTGGATGGACACTTTTACAGAGCCGAAATCCTGCTTAATATGTCGGAACTGCAGGATCCGCAGGGCGTCGGCCCTGATTTCAGATCCGCATTCAGCCGCCCCACTTTCTTTCGGGGCGCACCGCAGGGGAATGACACATCCTTCAGGGATGTGAAAAGAGAAGAGGGAATGTGGTGTTACGCATCGCAAACAACATGCTGAACCGGATTGTGGGTAAATTTTCCACCGATCTCGGTATCGATTTGGGGACTGCCAACACTCTGGTTTGCGTCAGTGGCCAGGGAGTGGTCGTCAGTGAACCATCGGTCGTTGCTGTCAAGGCTGGTACCAATCAGGTACTTCTGGATGGCGAGGCTGTGGGCCGTGTTGCCAAGGAGATGCTGGGTCGTACTCCCAATTCGATCGAAGCGATTCGTCCCCTTCAGGATGGAGTGATCGCTGATTTTGAAATCACCGAAGCGATGCTCAAATACTTCATCAATCGGGTGAATGAGAACTCGCTCTTCTTCAGCCCCCGAGTCGTGATTGCGGTACCCAGTGGAATCACCGCTGTTGAAAAGCGAGCGGTTTACAACAGTGCAGAGCGTGCCGGTGCCCGCAAGGTATACCTTGTCGAAGAGCCAAGGGCTGCAGGCCTCGGAGCGGGATTGCCGATTGAGGATCCGATCGCGAGTATGGTCGTCGACGTCGGAGGTGGAACGACCGAGATTGCGGTGCTTTCACTGAGTGACGTGGTGACCAGTGTGTCTTTGCGTGTTGCCGGTGACGACATGGACGATGCGATCATCCAGTACATGAAGAAGAACTATAATATCCTTGTCGGGCCACTGACCGCCGAGCAGATCAAGATCAAGTTGGGTTCCGCTTTCGAGCTCGAACAAGAGCTGGAAATGGAAGTAAAAGGACGTGACCTGATCGGTAACCTCCCCCGATGTGCCAATGTCACGAGTGAAGAGATTCGCGAAGCTCTCGTTGATCCCTGCCAGCAGATCGTCAATGGCATCAAAGAGACGCTCGAGAAAACCGAGCCTGAACTTCATGCGGACCTCGTTGAGCAGGGCATCGTCCTCTGTGGAGGTGGTGTGTTGCTGAGGGGGCTGGACGCACTGATTCGCAAGGAGACCGGATTGCCGGTTCGCGTTGCGGATGATCCACTGACTTGTGTGGCCCAGGGGACCGCCATCTTCCTCGAAAGACTGGACGAATACGCCTCCGTTCTGGATTCCATCGAAGACGACCTGTAAAGAGTCAGTAGCGGAGTTCTGTGAAACCTCTCCAGTCGGCATATTGGGCAGTCGGGTGTTGGCTCGTGCTGACATTCGTCGCCTATGGCCTGGATCCTCTCTTTAGGTCTGGCCGCCACACTTCCATGGAGAAGCGGTATGTGGATCAGGTCGTTCAGGACTTTGAAATCCAGAAGACTGAATCCTACGCTGCTCTGACACGGCAACAGTTGATTGATCGCTGGTTGCCCCTGGCGAACAACTATGAGTTGGTGCCCGCTTCACTGACTCCCGTGACCGATCGTTCCCCCACTCGAAGTTCAGCACTCTTGGACCGCGGAGTGGAAAGTGGCCTGAGATCCGGATTGGGTGTAGTCAGTGAATCTGGAGTTGTGGGGAGGATTGTCGAATCCGGAGACGGCTGGAGCCGTCTTCAGTTGGCGGACGACGCCGGGTTTGTAACTCCTTTTGTCGACGAAGACGGATCCCGCGGTATTTTGAGTGGTTCCCTTTCTCCCCAGGTTGCCCGTTTGAAGATGCGTCTCGATCCGATGACGTTTTCTCTGAACGAACGGCTTTTTACCGACGGATCGGGTGGGATTTTTCCAGCAGGTGTCTACTTGGGTGCAGTGGTTGAACCGCGGACGCCGATTCAGAGTTCAAAAATCATCCTGCCGTTGACCCTGGGCCTTGCCCAGGAAGTCATCGTTTTTCTTCCCATCAGGACCGGTTCACCCCGATGAAACTTCCGGCACTGTTTCTGTTGTTGTTTCTTTCGCTACTGACCTCAGACGCGTATGGGCCTTTGCTGGGTCCTGCCGCTCTGGTCGCGGATCCCGCGCTTGTTTTTCTGGCCTGGATCAGTCTGGCTGATCGTTGGCCGCGAATCCTTGCGGTCTTTTTTGGCCTGTCGGTCTATCGGCTGACCGGGTCTGTCGCCACCCCGCTGGAGGTGGTTGCTCCGGCGCTTGCGGTAGTTCTGATGATTCGTGTCATTCGTTTGGGGATCTCTCCCTTTGATCGATGGCGGAGACTGGGAATCGTCACTCTGGCATTACTCACTGCGGGAAATTTGAGTCAGTGGCTGGTCGCACCTCATCTGGGCCGTGGATTTCAAGGGTTCTTTGCGGACGGCCTGCTGGCACTTATTGTAGCAGCAGTGCTGTTTCCTCTTTTGGATTTGACCCGTCCCATGCTGAAAAGTGCACGCTATCCCCAATGAGTGAGGGCCCAGAAAGGCGCTGGTTTGCAACGATCGCGAATTGTCTTTCTAGCTCTGGTTTTTCTGACTTTTGCATCCGTTATCGGATTGCGTCTCTATCGTTTGCAATATGTTGAATGGCGCCAATATTCGGTAAAAGCGGCCACGATGCATCGCTCGGTCCTCTACTCCCCGGGACCTCGGGGAGAGATTTCTGATCGTTATGGAGTGACCCTTGCCCGTTCCATACCTGAAATTCGAGTGACCTTTCTGCTGTCAGAGTTGGAACCGGTGCGATGGGTTGCCCGCAGGATCGAATCGATCTTGAGTTCTGCTCCTGCTGGTTTGTATCCCTGGGATGAAGATGAGTTCTACAACTCACTGGAACAGCTTCGCTCCCGATTCCGCGACCAGATTGCTCAGGGGTTGACACCTTTGGAGGTTCCATGGCTGAAAAGAATCGACCCCGCCACAGGTGCAAGAATTGACAGAATCATTCGAAAAAGACCCGAAAACTATCCAGGAGTACGGATTCAAAAGTCCGGTGATTCGATGACGCTTCTACTCGATCCGATGAAATTATTTGCTGGAGAAATGGCGATTCGTCGTTTGGCCATGGAAGACCAGCGCTGGACTCCCGAAGAATTGTGGGGTCGAGTTTTCAGCGCCTATCAGAAAGTTCAGGATAAAGAATATTCGTTGGCCACTCGTGATTGGATGTTTCGCCGAAAAAGACATCCTCTGCTGACAGGGCTTGATTCTGATCTGGTGGTCAAAATTACCCTGAATCCAGAAGACTGGCCGGGTCTTTATCTGGAGGAAATTCAAAAAAGAGAGCAACCTCTCAACCCATTATTGAGCAAGATTCTGGGGCGAACCGGGGTGGTTACGAAAGAAAAGGCTGAGGCATGGATAGAGAATGGCGAGGTGGTCATCGATCACCTTCGCCTGAAGGACTTGCGAACGATTCAGTCCCTTCGAAAGGTCGCACATCACAGTGCTGATCAGGTTGGGCGATCCGGGGTAGAGGGATACCTGGAAGACAGGTTACGGGGAAGTCCGGGTGCGCAGATTCGTACTGTGGATGCCCGCCGTCGCCCCATCGGAGAAGCTGGAGAATTGCTGGAAGCGACCCGTGGGGACGACGTCCGGTTAACCATTGACGCAGAGCTCTCTCAGGCAGGAATCGGTTGGTTGCGCGATGCTTATGAGGCCAATTTCATGGAGAAAGGCATCTCGGTTCCAGAGGTCATGAGAGCTGCATTGGTAGTGCTGGATGTCAGAACTGGCGAAGTGCTTGGCCTGTCTTCTCTTCCGCAGCTCGAGGTGGATTTTTATGGCGATCCGGAAGAATACCGTGCGCTGACAGATCCAGATCATAAACATTACGATCAGTATCAGACTCGTTATGAGAATTACCTTCTGGATTTTTCGATCGCACATTCAATTGATCCAGGTTCGACTTTCAAGCCGATGGTGGCTCTGATCGGTTTTTCTGAGGGAGTGATCTCACCTGAAGACAAGGTTCTCTGTCAGGGAGTTTTTGATCCACGAAATCCCACGAGCAATACCTGTCGTAATCATTCATATGGTGAAATCGGCATCCAGGACGCGATCTCCAAATCCTGCAATGTCTACTTTTATGAAGTGGGTCAAAGGCTCGGGCTGGAACGACTGGTTACCGGTGGCATGCAATTTGGTTTGTGGAGTCATGCTCTGTCCCCTCACCCGGAAGAGGCCGGTAGGCGTAATCGGGTTCCCTTCGAAAAAACAGGGGTTAAACCGCGAACCAATCCGGTCGGATCTGCGATCGGTCGAGGTTTTGAATTGACTCCGTTACAGATTGCGCGTGCGGCGATGCAAATTGCACGACGTGGTTCATTTGTTCCGTTGAAGATGTTCATGGATATGGATTCAACGGTCCTGGAGCGAAGCCAGGAAAACCAGCCTCCTCCGCTAAACCTGGAGAAACGTCATTATGAAGCCGTGATCGGAGGAATGGTTGGAGCAACAGTCAATGGTACAGCCAGGAAAAGCCGTCTCAAAGACTGGCGGGCTGCTGTCAAAACGGGAACCGTCAAGTTCAAGAAAGCAAACAATCGTCATGCGTGGATGATGGGATTTGCTCCTGCCGAAGATCCGGAGATTGCTTTTGCAGTAGTGCTTCAGCATCAGCCTGGATCCGGAGCCTCCACTGCGCCAGTGGTCGAGCAATTGCTTGAGTGGCTTGAAAATCATCGAGGAAGGCGATTCGGATCGTGATGGATCGTCAAAGAACGATCAGTATTCTGTTTGGCGGTTGGGCCGGAGCAGCTTCGCTGGTCCTGTTGACGGTGCTGTTGCTTTTGTTGATCGGGCTTGTATTTGTCCACAGTGCCGCAGACAACATGGCTTCATCGTTTCCGGGGCCTTACGCCCAGAGCCAGTTAAAAAAGGTCATTCTCGGTTTGGTAACAATGCTGGGGATCTCTTGCCTTTCTCCCAGAACCATTGAGCGGGTCGCCCCCATCTTTTTTGGGGCCACAGTAGCGTTGTTGGTCGGGCTGTTACTCTACAAATTGGCGGTCGGTGGCGTGGTTCGTTGGATTCGTTTGCCAGGATTCCAGTTTCAGCCATCGGAGATGGTGAAGATCTCCACTGTCCTGATGATGGCGACACTGTTGAGAGGTGGGTTGCGTCAATCCCGCTGGAAGCATGTTCTGTCGATTTTGGGATGTGCAGCGCTCCCCTTCCTGTTGATCGTTGCCCAGCCTGACGTCGGGACGGCAATGATTCTGGTTCCAACCGTGATTGCAATGGTCTGGGTTGCCCAGCTGAGCAAACGCAGGTTGTCCCTGTTGGCGTTGTGCACCGTTCTCCTGGCGACAGGCGCCTGGTATTCGCCTCTGGTCAAGTCGTATCACAAGGAGAGGATTCTGAGCTACGCCGGATTTGAAGACGTGGAACAGGTCGATCAGATCTTGGCCACCTTTGTTCAGCAAAGCGAAGAAGGAAGCGAAGAAGGAAGCGGAAAACCTGATGAAGTATTAACCGACCAGGAGAAGACGCAGGTTGAACGGATCAAGAAATATCTGGGACTGAGTGAGGTCAACAGTATTCGACTCGGGTCTTATCAAATTGATCAGTCGATCATTGCTCTGGCCAGTGGAGGGCCCACTGGCAAAGGGCTGCATATGGGCCGTCATCATGATCTCGGTTATCTTCCCGAGGATCACAATGATTTCATCTTTGCAGTGATCGGCGAGGAATGGGGATTGCAGGGCACCCTCTTGGTCTTGGCGATTTTCCTGCTCCTGGGGTTCACCCTCTTGGGATTGGCGTGGTCCACCCGAGATCATTTTGGCAGGCTGGTTGTTGTCGGTATCGCCACGCTGTTGATCACGCAGAGCCTGGTCAATATGGCGGTGGTGATTGAGTTGCTTCCCGTGACGGGATTGACTCTCCCCTTCATTTCTTACGGTGGAACCTCCATCGTTGTTTCCCTTTGGGGAGTGGGCGTCGTCCTGTCAATCGCCAGGCATCCGATGGTGGTGACTCATCCCGATGGTTTGAAAAAGGGGTCGAGTCCTTTTCGCAGTCGCCTGATTCATTAATCCGTTTGCCGGTCAGCGAGATTGGGATTTCGCAGGGAATTCCGGATGGACGTTGATTCCTGAAGCCCATCAGTGGAGACAAAAAAAGAGGTGCCATCGGGGAAATGGCACCTCCTCGGAAAGAAATGAAGCAAGAAGGACAACCGAAGTCGCCCCGGAGAGCTCCCGGAGTTCATTGCGAAACTCCGGGCTTGCCAGCGAGTCGCAGGAAGCGGCTCGCAAATGCTCTCCTGTCCCAAAGAGCCCACTGACCTATTAGCATTTGGCGTGCCAATTATTACCGAGTGGTCTGAACAGCCTTGTTTCGCCTCAAAAAGCCGATCTGGTGCCAGCCGAGGTGAGGCCGCTGGCCTTCACAAAACAATAAAGCGGTAGAAACGTGACCACTTCGAGGTGGCCACTCCATTTTGCAATCGTAAGTGAAGCTTTAGATTGAACTTATAAATCCGGGTGAAATATGACCACCAAGAGTGCGCAGGGCCACTGAGGTGGTTAAAAGGTGTCCGAATCTGATCGGTCGGTGGGATTGAACAGAGATGCCACGAAAAAACCGCCAGAAGGTTCCAGGGACCTTCTGGCGGCAAGAATCTTATGGTTATGCCCTTGTTCAGGGGCAGGCGTCAAAGCTTTCGCAGGTGATGGAGTCATCCGTGGGGTCGATACCGCAGTTGTCGAACGGCGCTGCCGGCGGGGCTCCATTGGAGAAAAGATACGTCAACAACAGGACCGGGTCATTCAGCTGAATGTTACCGCTGTCATCAATATCCATGATCTTCAGGCAAGTGGGCTCAGCACCGCCGCTGAACTGGTAGTTGAGGATATTGATGGGGTCTGCCAGATTGACATTTCCGTTGGCGTCAAAGTCTCCACGCTGGAATGCGGTTCCCAGAGGTGCTTCGGTGATCTCAAGACTGGCGCCACTGGTCGTGACGATGGCTGGCTCGTTGCCGAGAGAGATCAGAATCGGCGTTGCAGGTGATCCCTGAGCCGGGATCAGGTCGTTACTGAAATCGAGGCTGGTCAGTCCTGCGGCAGCCGTCGGAAGGACTTCGTATTGAGCGGTGACGAGCTGCTCTTCAGAGCCGATCGGAAGTGGGTTCAAGTCTTGTGGGTCTGTGGAGGCAATACAGGCCACGACCATACCGGAAGCCCCGACGGGGTCGAGGTCGATCAGCAGGAATTCCGGTCCTGCTCCCCCATTGACGCTCTGAAGGCTGGTCCCTGGTTCTACAGAGACGAGGCTTAAATTGGACCCGTCATGGGCCAGACCCATGGAGAAGCCATAGTAATCGATAGGAGCGTTGACAGAGACTTCTGCGTCGACCGTTGCACCCTGATCCGCAGTGGAGTCAGAGAAGGCGGCGGAGAGGTTGAAGGGTGGCAATCCGCCAATTTCAATCAAACCGGGACTCTGTTCGGGAATGATCGGAGCACTGCCTCCAGGGGGAACGACCAGAGTTTCCGTCGGTGCGGATCCGCCCGTACACAGGATGGCATTGCAGTATTCGACGGAAGCGAAGGTGTCGTCAGGACCGAGAAGGTCAACGTCGATGACGATCATTTCATATCCCGCATTGGCCGGGAGTGAATTGATGCCGACAAAGTCGACGACCACACCCTGAATGATTCCTTCACCCGGACATACCGTGATTTCGTCGAAGGCAGCGGGAGAACCGCCATTCGCAGTCATGGCAGCCTGGCCACTGGTGGCATTGGTGAAATCGTAGTCATTATTGGCGGTTTCTTCACAGACGGCGAAGGACCAGCCGGCAATGTCGCCACCCGGGTTGTCGAGCATGCAGCGAATCTGGATTGAGGATCCACTGGGTGCCGTCTCAGAGGTGTCAAAGTACATGGAGTAGTCTTGGGACCAGGCAATGGAAGCCGGTGCCATGAGGGTGATCAGGGCCAGCAATATGATCCCGCGTGAAACATTTACCATGAAATCTCCTGCTATCTTCTCGGGCGGGCTGGAAGGCCGGTAAAGAATTGCCGACTCCAAAAGGGTCGAGCTCATTGGTCTTCAACTCGCAATCTGTCGAATTTGGGACGGAAGACCGCCAAAAACCCGAATACCGGTTCTCAGGGTCCATCCTCCCTATTGTAGCACCTGAAGCCCTCTTCAGGGACCCCCAATGCGGTTTCAGGGGCAATAATCAAACCTCGTCCAAATATTCGACAATCTCCACCGGGCAGTTCGGGAGTGGAACCGATCCCAACGTAAATCGGTGAAAAATCGTCTGGTTGAGCGGGCACGGTGCTTGCCATTCCTTCCATGGGGAACCATTCCGGTCCCCCTCCTGAAAGGCAGCCATGAGTTCTGAAATGCCCCAGAACAGCCACAAGAAGCAGGACACACGAGTCCACGACGTTGAAGACCTGCGTAACAGAGGAATCCGCAAGATCCGTGTGGTGGGTGAAAGCCAACTTCAGGAGATGGCTCGAGAGGCCGCTGCCAAGGCCGTCCTTGAGCTGGCGGCAAACCTGGATCTATCGGACGAGGCTCGCAAGTCTCTCGTGGCAAAAGCCCGGGAGTCAATTCTGGACGGAAGTCCGGGGCCTACTCCTCAAGTGATCGAGAACCCGGTGATCAAACCGGATGTGCGAGTGGTGGACCCGCCTGCGCAGCAAGCTTCACAGGTTACCGGAATACGGATTCAGGATCAGGAAGTGCTTCAGGAGTTGTCCAAGTTGATAGCCCGCGATTGGAGAACGGAACTGGCAACAGTTCAGGACTCACATCGGGCGCAAGTCGAGAGGCTCGAGATGCGAATAGAGGAACTGACGAAAGCTCTCCGGGTGACCGATCAGGTCTTGACCCGGGATCGTACCCAGGAAAACGCAGGCGGATCTGCAGAAAGTCCGTTTGATCACAAGAAAGAAGAACTCCTCGACCAGTTGTTCCAGGCAAACGTTGCTTTGAGGGAGATTTCCTCAGGCGAAATCGGTGGGCAACAATCCGAGGGTGAAGGAAGGCAGTCATGAATATGGATCTCAACAGAAACACCCAGGCGGACAGCGATGTCCAGTCTGCGAACCTGAATGGCAGCACTACCGCGGTCAAGGTCGGTATCGATCTGGGAACCAGTCGCAGTGCGATCTGTTCTTCCAAGGGCGACCGTCTGGTTATGGCGAGCGTGGTGGGTTGGCCGAAGGATGCCATTTCTGCAAAGGTTTTTGGGCGCAAGGTTCTCGTCGGGGACGCCGTTCTCGAAAATCGACTGGCCCTGAAAACCTGTTTTCCGTTGAAAGATGGAAATCTCGCCTTCACCCAGACGAATGGCGATGACAAAGAGACGTTGCGCAAAGCGGGTCTGCACTTGTTCACCGCCCTGCGTCAGGCCGCCAATCCGGGTCCGAACCAGCCTGTTCATGCAGTGATTGGTGCTCCTGCAGAAGCAACCCGAGAGAACAAGCAGGCCATCATCGATCTTGCCAATGAAGCCGGAATCGAAGGGGTCATGGTCGTTTCGGAGCCCTTTGCCGTCGCCTATGCCCTCGATGCACTGGAGGACGCCATGGTGGTCGATATTGGAGCCGGAACCATCGACCTCTGTCGAATGGCTGGAAGTTTGCCTGGAGTAGAAGATCAGGTCACCGTTTTCCATGCCGGAAATCACGTGGACGCTCGCATCTGTGAGTTGCTTCGAGAGCAGAGACCGGATGTCCAGTTCACCCCCAACATGATCAAACAAGCCAAGGAGAGATTCAGTAGTGTGGTTGACACTCACAAACGCGCGCTGGTTCAGTTCCCGATCAATGGTCGCCCCACCGAGGTCGATATCACCGATCAGATCTCCGCTGCGGTGGGTGAATTGGTCCCCCATATCACCGAAGGCATCCAGAAATTAGTCTCAACTTTCGACCCTGAGTTCCAGCACAGGATTCGTAACCGGGTCATCGTCAGTGGCGGTGGGTCCCAGGTTTACGGCCTTCAGGAAGCACTGGAAAAAGGTTTGGACGAGCTTGGCGGTGGCCATGTTGTGATCGTCGACGACGCCGTCTACGCCGGAGCCCAAGGAGCCTTGAAGCTGGCTCAGGAAATGCCGGAGGAATACTGGCAACAGTTGGGCGAAAACTCCTGATTAAAAATTGAAACCCCCACTCAGCGCCGAGGGTTCCATGCAGGTGGAGCTCTCGGCGTCTATCTTTTCAGGGGTCAGGCTTTTCAGGGCTCAGGTGACAGGAGGTGCTCCTGTGGAGTGGCGTCGCAGGTCTTCTGAGATCCTCCCGAGAATTTTAGCGGCCTTGTTGATGTCTTCCTCGGTGGTATGAGGCCCCATACTGATTCGAATTGAACCCCGTATCTGACTTTCAGGGATCGCCATGGCTTTCAAAACATGGCTCGGCTCACGGGCACCGGACGAGCAGGCAGAACCGCTCGAAGCCGAAATCCCCTCCATATCAAGCCGGACGAGCAGGGTTTCTGCGTGAACTCCTTCAAAGGAAAGATTGAGGCACCCCGGCCAATCGTCTTGATTCTGCTCAACCGCTTTGTGTGAGCATGCTGCCCGAAGAGTTTCAAGGAAGAGGCTGCGGAGCCGTTCCAGGTGGGACCGATCCCACGAGGGTTCCTTGAAGCAGGTTTCTGCCAGGATGCCCATACCGTGAATCGCCAGAAGGTTTTCTGTTCCCGGGCGGATCTTCTTTTCCTGCGGACCTCCGTGAATGAAGGGGCGCTGCAGGAATCCCTTGCGGATCCAAAGGGCGCCCACTCCAGAAGGACCTCCAGCCTTGTGGGCTGTGATGGTGGCGGCGTCCACAGCAGAATCCCCGAGGCTCACAGGAGTCCTGAAGAAGCCTTGGGCGCCATCGGTGTGAAAGCGTCCTCCCTTTTGATGCACTTTCTCAGCGATAGAGTCGAGATCCTGCGAAATACCGGTCTCATTATTGAACCAGTGAACGCTGACCAATCCTTCTTCCGGTACCTGATCCAGATCCACACGGCCTGAAGCTGACACGGGAATGATGCTTCCGGGTCTACCGGAAGAATGAAGTTGCTTGACCGGTTCGAGTATCGAGGGGTGCTCGGTAGCGCTGGCAGATACTGCAGGGTGATCCGTTACCAATCCGCAAATCGCCAGATTATTGCTCTCCGTTCCACCGCTCGTGAAAAAGATTTCGGCCGGTTCTACCGACAGTGCAGCGGCAACCCGATCTCGGGCGTCTTCCAGAACTCTGCGAGCACCCCGTCCGTCCTGATGCAGGCTGGATGGGTTGCCCGCAGTCCCATTTTCCAAAAGTTCAGTCATTCCACGGGCGACTTCAGGAAGGAGTGGTGAGGTGGCATTGTGGTCCAGGTAAATGCGGTTCAAGAATCGCTCCCGCCGAAATCGAGTCCGCGTGGGCTAAGGAGGTCGACCTGCCATTGACCCGTCGCCGCCGGAACCAGTTTCAGGGAATATTCGATGTATTGATCTTCAGTATCGAGAATCAGGGTCACCCACCAGTTCCGGGTTGAACCAGAGACTACTTCCGGGCGCGTATCGACGTCGGACTGGACGATCAGATCACGCAAGCCAAGGTTATTCAGTTCAGGGACGTCGACAAATCGGATCAGAGCCTTGAACTGCAGTGGTGTGACAGAATTTCTGGATTCAGCCGTCAGCGTTTCGTAAGCGAGGTCCAGCTCTCCGGCATCTACGCAATAGCGAAAGTATCGAACGGTTTCAACAGGAGAGGTTCGGTTGAAGTGGTCTTCCACGCGGGGGATCTGTTGACAGCCGCTTGAAAGCAGCAGGGTTGTCGTGAACAAAGCCCATTTGAAAAAAGCTCTGACGCCTGCCATGTCAGTCCTCCGTTCCTGAATCCAGTCCCGGGAAATCGGGCATGGGGTCATCCTCACCGGATTCGATAATATCAGCAACGTCGATTTCAGGAACGTTATCCAGAACCTCTTGGGTCGCAAAGAGAGGGAAATCGAGGCGCGCTGAGAGAACCATGGCATCACTGGGGCGACAGTCGATATGCGCCTCTTGTAAAATTCCGTCAGAACCTTTTCGTTCAAGGACAAGCATTCCAAAAAAGTTTCCTTGCATGACCTGTGTGACGATAGCCTTCCGGATGCGTATGTCGAATCCGAGCATAATGGAGCCCATGAGTTGATGTGTCATCGGCCTGGGAGATTCCTGCTTCTGCATGGCTTCTTCGAGAGCGATGGCTTCTGAGTGGCCAATACAGATAACAAACTTTTTGTTCTCACTGAGGATCTGGACGATGGCCCCCATATCCGGGGTTTGTGGAAAGCAACGAGGACCAATCTGGATAGGAATCAAATCATCATTCATGTGTAGAGCTTTCCCGGTTCATGAGTCGCCAACCCTGAGCCGTGATCCTCGAGGCAGTCCCTGAGGAGTGGAAGAAGGTGCTTGTGGCTCGGAGACGTCGCCACATATTCGCCCTTTCCGCCATTCAATACAGGACAGATCTGCCCCCCTGCTTCGCTGATCAGGAGCAGGCCCGCAGCGATATCCCATTCATGGGTTTTATACCATGCTCCGGCATCCATTCTTCCCATGGCAATCCAGGCCATTTCCAGAGCGATGGATCCCAGAGTTCTCTGCTTGATATTGTTTGGAAGAAAATTTCGCCATCTGGGGCGTTTCTTTCTCCAGCGCGGAGTGAGGTGGATCATCGGAGGACGTTCCACCGATTTCCGGAATGGGATCAATCCCCCACTGGTGATTCCGTGACCAGCAACCGCTTCGATCCACTCCCCCCGTACGGGATCGGAGATCCAGCCCAACACGGTTTCCCCGCCTGACCGATATGCGAGCGAAACGGCAAATATAGGAATTCCCCGACTGTGGTTGGTGGAACCGTCCAACGGATCGATGATCCAGCCCTCTTCTCGTGTTCGCGGATCAGCCCCCAGTTCCTCACCTGTGATCGGATCGTCAGGGAACCTCTCTGCGGTCAATTCACGAAAAAGTGTTTCTGCATCAATATCGGCTTCTTCACCTTGGAGAAATCGCTCCTTGACGAAGCGACTCAGTTGGCCGAGGACTTGTCGGCCGTAACTGCGCCTTTGGGCAATAGGATTCATCCGCGTTGCTCCGTGTCAACATCGGCATGACGGCCCAGCGCTTCGATGCCGGGCAACAATTTACCCTCAAGGAACTCCAGGGCTGCACCACCGCCGGTCGAAACATGATGAAAATGGCCGGCGAGCCCCATCTGCCTCACTGCTGCAGCACTGTCTCCCCCTCCGACGACAACTTTGGAGTCATGCATTGCCAGAAAACGGGCGATCTCCCGGGTTCCCGATGAGAATTCAGGAGTTTCAAAAACACCTGCGGGGCCATTCCAGAAAATAGTCTTCGCCGCGGCCAGCTTTTGACAGATCGATTCGACGGATCGGGGGCCGATGTCAAAGAAACTGAGGTGATCCGGAACGATCGTCTCCGAGTCGCATTTCAGGGTTTCGCTGGGGTCAAATGGGGAGTCTCCTGCAATGAAATCCGTCGGAAGAAGCACTTCGACATCACCGCTCAGTAACTCTTTGACGTTGTCGAGACTCTCTGTTTCCACTCTGGAAGCGCCGACGTTGATACCATTTCCATGTAACAGGGTATTGGCAAGTCCACCTGTACAGACCACCCCGTCCAACAAAGGCGCCAAATTGCCGAGAACCCCCAACTTGTCACTGACTTTGGCACCACCGGAGATGATCCAGAATGGGCGTTCCGCCCGATCCCGAATCTCTTCAAGAGCCGCAACTTCCTTTTCGATGAGGTGTCCACAGAAGGAGGGTTTAATGCGGGTGATGGCTGAAACAGAGGCATGAGCTCGATGACAGCATCCGAAAGCGTCGTTGACGTAGTATTGATTTCCGTTCATCAGCATCTGGGCAAAGTTTGAATCGTCTGTTTTCTCACGTGGGTCGTAGCGAAGATTCTCCAAAAGAAGAATGCTGCCAGGGTTTTGGGCCTGCAGGATTTCCTGGTAGTGATTTCCGGGTGGGAATTCGCTGACATGGGTCACCGGCACTGAAAGCTGGTCCTCGAGATAAGCGGCGAGAGGCCGTGTGCTCAGGTCAGGCTCGGTTCCCTTGGGACGCCCCAAATGAGTGGCCAGCGTGATAATGGCGCCTGCCTGAAGGAGATCCTGGAGTGTGGGCAAAATCGCTTCCAGGCGATTGGTGTCCTGAATTGAACCTTCCAGCAGGGGAACATTCAGATCCCCTCTGAGAAAAACCCTGTCTCCGGATTGCAATACTTTAAAAAGCTCGGTCAAGGTCGGCAGCACGGGATCACTCCCCCTTCGTGGTCTTGAGTTCACACTCTAACAAAGGGCGAGGAGGGACGAAATGTCGCTTGCGAGACTGGGGGCAATGTCGATCTCTCCTCCTGAAGGAGGGAGACGAAACCTCAGGAGTTTTTGGCGGGAGTGTGTTTTTGTGGCCTCTGCACCAGTTGACGAATGCGATCTCGGAATCCGTAGCGGGTGAAGAGAAAGAGCGGGAATCGGATTCCCTGCCAAATACTGTACCCCAGGCTTCTGAGGATCTGTTTGCGTACCATTGATCGGGCTCTGGCACTGGCTTTGGGCAATGGAGTCAGGGTTGGCTCTGGGCTCATCCTATTCCTCAGGTGCCTTCAGAGGCTTTGCTCCATTGCGCTTGAGCCATGACCAGCGTGAAACGCGAGAAGCAACGGCTTCAAGTGTCTTGTAATAAGTGTACCGAAGCGCGACTTCCTTGGATCGGTTGGTGCTGGCTGAAAACGGCATCTTCACTTTTGCACTGTGCAGTTTCTTCATTTTGCCGTCAGGCTTTCGCTCCAGCAGGTCGATTTGGGCCTCACCCTGAAAAATGTTGGCAATCGGGGCACCGTAGAAATCCTGTTGTCGGACAAAATAGACCCTCATTTTGACTTTGAGAATATGTTCTGCCTTCTTCAGGTCCCCCTCGGTGAATCGCACGTTGCCACCCATGCGATTGAGCTGGAACTTGAGTCCCGATGATTCGACCTTCTTTCGACCTGTTTTCTCGTCCGCCTGAAGAACGATGACTTTGGCGTCTCCTCTGATGGGAGGAAGATCGGGAGTGACACTGGTGCCAGGTCGATCCCACTCTGGTAACGGCAAATCATCAGGAATGCGTGGAACTTGCTCCACAGGAGTACTGTCGAGCTCTTTTTGTCGAGCCAAAGCTTCAGGGCTTCCAGACAAATACCAGTCCCCGCCGATCCAGACATAGCCGAGTGCTTTGCGACCGTCAAAATTGTCCGGCGATATGCGAATGACTATTTTCCAGTGAAAGGACGCCTGAGTGTTGAGGCCTTTTTGCGTGCACCATTTTGCCAGATCAATGTGTCCCTGAAGATCATCGTCTTTGACAGAATCGGCTTTGCTGCGATATTCATCGAGGGGAGTCGCAGACTTTTTTACGGAAGCGATTTCAGAGCGATCGATGG
>JACETR010000010.1 GCA_013911165.1 Planctomycetota bacterium
CTCCACTCGGGCGGCATCGGCTTGGCCAGAATCTCTTCCCATTTTCCAAAACGGACCAGTACGTGATATTCCGCCGCGGCCCAACTGTCACTGAAGGAGGCGAACTCCTTGAAGAGGGGCTCGGGGGCTTCTTTTGCAATCGCCGCAGAAACCTCGATGCACTCCCGACTTCTGCCGAGCATGAGAGTCGCATAGGCAAGGAAGTGACGATTGTGCATGCCGTAAAAGTAGTAATCGGTCGGACCACCATTGCGTTCAAACCACAGATCATCGAGGGCCACCGCATCGCGGTTGCAATCGGCAGATTCCGCATAGCGACCGGTGTTCATCCAGATATGTGATGGCATGTGGACCATGTGCCCCGCTCCAGGAATCAGGTCGAGCAGGCGATCCGCCGCCTTCTCGGCCACTCCCGGATCCTGGGAGGATTCCATGATGTGAATGTAGAGGTGGCAGGCTCCCGGGTGGTAGGGATCCCTCTCCAGCACGTCCTCTACGATCCCCTTGAACTGCAACGTTCTCTTTTGCGGCTCTCCATCGAGGCTCCAGTATTCCCACGGCTGCATCAGCATCATCGATTCCGCTGCGAGCACTGCGATGTCCGAATCCATCGGATACTTTTCATGAGCGGCCAGGATGGCATCGCGATAAGCGGCATTCACTTCGGAAAGATCTTCGGGCATCGGCCAGGCGTAACGATTCTGAAGAGCAGCAATGATCGCCTGGTTGGTCACCGACTCACGATCGGCAAACTCAGCCGCTTTTTTGCTCGCAGAGTAACACCAGCCGGCAAAGGGACCGGGGAAGATTTCAGGAACATTGATGTTGGGCCCCGCCGAATGGGAGATGCCCCACCAGGCCATCGCAAACTCGGGGTCGAGTAGGGTCGCCTGATAAAAGGACCGGATGGCACCATTAAAATTGAAAGAGAGCATCAAGTTGTATCCCTGATCAAACCAGCGGCGCGCTTCCTCCGAATCGGTCTCCACATCCCTGCGGAACTCTCCCAGAGATTCGAGGATCATCGGAGGTGCGGGAAGATCTTTGGGAAGTTCGGCTTCCTCTGCGAAGGAAACTGGGCTCAAAAGAGTCAAAACGAGTACGGGCCAATACATGACGGTCCCTTTCGATGGGATCTGCGGAACTGTTTCACATGAGCAAGATGAGTGAAGGGAGAGTAGAAACCTCCCGCCCAAAAATGTCGAGAGGCCGATTATGGACTTCGAAATCCAGTTCTTTTGAAAATCCTTCAGAATCGGTTTTCTCCGAGATGTCGTTAAAGGCCGCTCTATGGCCGAACTGCGTCTTCCTGCCATCTTTCTTCCGTAATCGATTTGACCCAGCCCCCAAAGATTCGGTGTAATCTCTCAGGGAAAAGAGATCCCACGGTCGACACCAACCCAAAGATTGGATGGTCGAGGATGACTGACACGACGAACCCCAAGGAACCCACCCTCGTTCCCGAGTCGAATGAGTCCACCCCCACTCGTGGTCCCATCATTTGGTCGAACGCACTCTTCCTCAGCCTGAGTCCGATTCTGACAGCCTTGGCAATTCCGACTTATATTTACTTTTATGGTCACCACTGGGCACTGACGGCCACCGCCGTCACTTTGTGGATCTTTGCGGGAATGGGGATCACGGTCGGCTACCACCGTCTCTTTGCCCACCGCTCCTACGATGCCCACCCAGTCTGGAAATTCATCGCTCTTGTCTCCGGTGCGGCCGCCCTGCAGAACAGTGCCTTGGTCTGGTCTGCTTCCCATCGTCGTCATCACAAGCACACCGATCATCATGAAGACCCCTACGATGCCACCAAGGGATTCTGGTGGTCACACATGCGCTGGATCTTCCACGAGAATGACAAGGTCCACGATTACAGCAATGCCCCCGATCTGGCGGCGGACAAGCTGGTGATGTGGCAACACCGCAACTACTGGAGCATCGTCTTCACCTGTAATGTCCTGTTACCACTGGGGCTTGGATTCCTGATCGGTCATCCCTTGGGCATGCTCCTCTTTGCCGGACTCGCCCGGGTCGTCTTTACCCACCAGGCCACCTTCTGCATCAACAGCCTGTGTCACATGATCGGCAATCAGCCCTGGTCCAAAAAAGACACGTCCAAGGACTCCTGGATCTGTGCCCTGATCACCTTTGGTGAGGGCTATCACAACTTCCACCACACCTTCCCTGCGGATTACCGCAACGGTCTGAAGTGGTATCACTTCGACCCTTCCAAGTGGATCATCTGGACCGGCAACCTCTTCGGATTAACGAGCAACCTGAAGCGAACCGAAGCTCCGGTGAGGTGGAGAAAACGCCACGACCGCCAGCTGGAGGTCTACCTCGGTCTCCTTGCGGAGACGCTTCCCGAAGTTCATGGCGAATGGAAAGTCCGTGTCGAAAGTGCCAGTCAGAGGGTCGAGGAAACCCTGACCCAATGGGCGCAACAGTTGAGAGAATATCGCCGCGCCGTGAAGAACGGGGAAGTCACCGAATCCCTGCGTCAGGCGGTCAGTGAAGCGCAGAAAGCATGGCATCACTCATGGAAAGAGTTCATCGCCCTGCGCAATACGATGCCCCTGCCCGCATGATCGGCCTGAAACAGGTTTGCACAGGGGCTCTGGCCCTCGCCGTGCTCATGAGTGGCTGTTCCGGTCTCGGCCTCCGAAATCAGGGAACCGTCTCTCTCTTCAATGGCCAGGATCTCAGCGGCTGGCATACCGACATCCCCGCCGCCGATTCGGGAGATTCGGTCCCGGCTTCCTTCTCCGTCCAGGATGGTCTGCTGATCAGTCATGGCTCCCCCGGGGGACATCTGATCACCGACGCTGAATATTCCGACTACACCCTGATTGTCGAATACCGCTGGGCGGGAGACCCGGGTAACTGCGGCATCCTCGTCCACGCTTCAACCCCAAGACGTCTCTACGGCATGTTCCCCCAATCGATCGAGTGCCAGATGTATCACGGCAACGCCGGCGACTTCTGGTGTATCGGTGAAGACATCACCGTCGACAACATGGAACAGCGCCGCGGACCCAGGGAACGCTGGGGAGTGGAAGAAGGTCAGAGCCGTCGTGTTCTGAACATGACCGACGACTCAGAGAATCCGGTCGGCGAATGGAACACGATGGTCATCCGCTGCGAAGGCGACCGCGTCACCGTCGACGTCAACGGTGATCGGGTCAATGAAGGCTATGGCTGCACCGCTGACCGTGGCAAAATCGCAGTGCAAGCAGAGGGTGCAATGGTCGAGTTTCGACGATTGGAGTTATCTCCTCTCTAACGAAACGGAGCTGATCGATGACCCCCTTTCGCATTCCTCACTTTCGCACTCATCACTTTCTCTCTCTTCTCTTGCTCTTCTCTGCACTCTTTCTTTGCTCCCCCCTCGAAGCGCAGAAGTACCCCCAAAAAGCCTCTCCCTTTGACGAGATTCGTTGGAAGGATGGCCAGCCGGAGGTTCGCGTCGATGACACCTGGTACTCCCCCATCTCGATCGATGGGATCGAAGTCAGCGAAATCATTGCGACTTGCGAAAAGCGTTGGCCTGGGCAAGTGGAGAAGCGCTTCACCGAAGATTTGATGGAAGCTCTGAGCCTGATGAATCATCGCTGTGGCGATACGGTCACCTTGCGACTCAGAAGTCTCGATACTGGAAAGACGGAGCTATTAAAGGGTGTTTCCAATACCCGCGACAAAAGACAGAGACTGCGCGATGCTCGTAATCCGGGGTCGGGTCGACCGAGTCCTCTGCGCAGGACCCCTGACTGGCTCACCCGAGATCAGGTCAAAACAGAGGTGGAGTTTTTCAAAGCAGCCCTACGAGATCAGTTCGCGTATCTACACCTCAAGGGGATCGATCTTGACCAGGCAATCGTCGAAGAAATCCGCTCCCGCTTCTCTACGGGGTTACCGGAGAAACTGCCCACCTTCGAACTCGCCGCCATCTTGCACCAAGTCCTCATGCGTTTCGGCGATGGCCATGCCCGGGTGAGTGCTGAAGGATACCGACCCGATCGCATGGCACCCTATACTCCCTTTCTGCTGGGAGAGAGTGAGGCGGGCATCGTCGCCTTCCAGCCCAACAGGAGCGGCTATCTCCACCGAAGTTATCCCATCCTCCTCGAGATCGATGGAACTCCCATCGAGGACATCATCGATAGACTGATGCCCCTCATCGCCGATGGCAGTCGCCAGTTAAAAAGAAATCGGTCACTCCGGCTGATTCGATCCGTCTCACTATGGCGAACCTTCGAAGAGAAACCGCAAAGTCAACGGGGTTACGACTTCGAGGCCCTCAAGAGACCCTTTGAGGTCAAGCTGAGTTCCCCGAATGGGAGGAGAACCAAATCGATCCGTGTCACCCCCACCGATCAAAGACCCATCTATGGGGAATGGCCCGCCCGCGAAAGTCGGCTCCTCAATCAGGATGTAGGCTACCTGCGCATTCCCCAAATGGACGCGGACGCAGTCAGAGAAATTCGCGATTCGATGGATCGATTCCGCAAGACAAAGGGACTCATCGTTGACGTTCGTAGCAACGGCGGTGGCAGTCGTGAAGCGCTAATCGCCCTCGCGGGCTACCTGGGAGCTGACGATTCAGATCCCTGGGTCGGCAACTTCGCCGCCTATCGCAAATCAGCCAAATTCGACGATGACCATCTCGTAAAACGATTCATGTACCCCGTCGAAAGTTCCCACTGGGATAAGCAACAGCGCGAAGCCATCGACAGATCCTTAAAAAGCTTTAAACCCGATTGGAAACTCCCGAAAGGGTTCAGCTCCTGGCACGCCCTTGTCCTCGGCAAAACAGGCCATAAGGACGAATATACCTACAAGGCCTCCGTGGTGATTCTCTCCGATGCGGGTTGTTTCAGCGCCACCGACATCTTCCTCGGAGCACTGGAGATCCTCCCACAGGTCACACTGATGGGTAGCGCGTCCTCGGGGGGCAGTGCCCGATCCCAGGGCTTTACCCTGCCCATATCGATGATCGAAGTGCGTTGTGCGTCGATGGCAAGCTTCCGCCCCAACGGAAAACTCTACGACGGCATCGGCGTCGAGGTGGACGAAGAGACCCTGCCGACTCCTGAATACTTCACCCACGGCGGGGAAGACCCGGTTCTAGAGCGAGCCATCAAGCACCTCAAAAAACAGGTGCGAGACTGAGGACCCGTTGCTAACCGTGGTGCGGAACCAGGCGTTCGACGGGTAGGCCCGCCACTTCCCTGAGTACGGCGTCGACGTATTTCTCGATCATCTTGCCGCGCCACTGGGGGGCGAAGTCGGTGTTGCCGAGGGGGTTGGCGCCATCTCCCTTGCGGGCGAGGGCCGCGGCTTCAGCGATGGTTTCTGCGGTCAGTGGCTTGCCGATGAGGTGATCGATGCTGTCGCTGCAGCGCACCGGGGTACTGCCCACAGAGCCGAGCCAAATCTCGATGCGATCGGTGGTCTCGCCGTTGCACCAGCCGGCCACGGCCACACTCAACACCCCGTAATCGATGGAACCGCGTCGACGCAGTTTCCACCAGCCGGCGCGCTCACCAGATGGTGCCGGAACCCGAACACGAGTGAGAATCTCATCTGGACGCTTGGTCAGATAGTGTATGCCGTCATCGTTGAAGAGCTCTGCCAACGGTACGATGCGCTCGCCCTCGGTGGATTGCAGGGTGATCTCAGCTCCGAGAGCACACAGCATCGGCACCGAATCACCACTGGAAACCGCCCAGCAACGGGGACTGCTCGGAGCGACCCAGCACACTTCTCCCTCTGCCTTCATGCAGTAGGAGATGCTGCGACGCCACTCTTCATTCTGGTTGTAGTAAGTACAGCGGGTATCGAGGCACAGGTTGCCGCCGATGGTCCCGGTATTGCGCAACACCGGGCTCGAGATACTGGCGATGGCTTTGACCAGTGCCGGGTACTTCTCCTGCATCATCTCATTGCGGGTGATGCTGTCGAGGGTGGTCGTCGCACCGATGATCACGCCGCCTTCGTCGTCGACACAAATGCCACTCATCTCGGGGATGGACCGCAAGGAGACGATGGTCTTTGCTCCCTGGTGACGACGCTTCATGTTGGGCCACAGATCGGTGCCCCCGGCGACGACGCGGGTGTTGGCCGGATCCTCGGCAAGGATTCTTGCGGCTTCAGCAGCGGTTTCAGGAGCATGGAACTGGAATGCGGGAAGTCTCAGCATCACTCCCCTCCCTTCACGGCGTCCTTGCGTTCGGTCATGGTGCCGGTGCCATCGCGGACTCCAGCCTCATCGATGTTGATCGCCTTGCCGTCACCGCCCTCTTCGGGGGTCGGCACACGCAGGGGCGTTCCAAAGTCGACTTCCGGAAACTTCTTCGGACCGAAGCGTGCTTCCTTGCCCTTGTCACGCGCCTCGATGGCCTGGCGGATCATGTGCGGTGCAATCGGCACCTGGTCCACACGCACGCCGACCGCATCGAAGATGGAGTTGGCCACCGCCGGCATCATCGGCAACAGCGGTCCCTGCCCCACTTCCTTGGCCCCGAAGGGTCCATTCGGATCGGGATCTTCAATGATGTAGGAGGTCACTCCCGGCATATCGGCAAAGGTCGGGCTCTTGTATTCGAGCATCGACGGGTGCTTGTGCACGAGAGCATTGGAGCGCTTCTTCGGCAGACGACGGTAGACCTGTTCCTCCATCATCGCCTCACCGAGGCCCATGTAGACACTGCCCTCGATCTGGCCCATCACCATCGCCGGATTGATGCACTGGCCCACGTCGTGCGCCATCCACACATGCTCGACGCGGTAGACACCGGTTTCAGGGTCAACCCGCGTCTCGACGACAGCGGCACTGTAACTATAGGCCGGCGAGGGACCGACACCGGCTCCGCGGTAACGCCCCGGAGAGCGCGGCGGAATGTAACTGCCGGTGGTTCCCAGGGTGCCGAAACGGGACTCCGCCTCGATCACCGCTTCCTGCCAGGTCATGCCCACTTCCGGGTTTTCCCCGTGGAAGACACGCCCTTCTGCAAAGACCAGTTCGTTGGCGGGAACATCCAATTTTTTGGCCGCACCTTTGGCGACCAGATCCCGTGCCCGCTCTGCGGCCTGCAAGGCGGCATTGCCTGCCATCAGCGTTACCCGGGATGAGTAACTGCCGAGGTCGACGGGAGTCAGATCCGTATCTGCCACACAGAGTCGAATATCCTTGAGATCGATGCCGAGGACCTCTGCAGTGATCGCTGCGACTACCGAATCAGACCCTTGGCCAATCTCGGTTTCCCCACAGAAGAGTGCGACGCCCCCGGATCGATCCAGCTGTAGCTGCACCCCCGACTGGGGCATGTGATTCCAGTAGATGGGCAAGCCGGCGCCACTGAGATAGGAACCGCAGGCGAGACCCAGTCCGTGTCCTTCCGGCAGGTTTCCGTGGCGCTCTTTCCAGCCACTGCCCTCGACCACCGCCTCGATGCATTTGCCGAGACCCATCGAACCAACCTTGAGCCAGTTCGAGGTCACACTGTCGGCAGGCACCAGCTGCTGCATGCGCATCTCCGCCGGATCGAGTCCCAGGCTGTGGGCGATCTTGTCGAGGTGCACTTCAAAGGCGAAGCGCGGCTGCGGAGTACCGTGTCCACGCTTGGGACCACAGGGAGCCTTGTTGGTGAAGGCACGAATGCTGTCGAAGCGATACTTGGGAAGGTTGTAGGTCACCGTCTGCAGGGCACCGGTGTAGTAGGTGCTCGCCACTCCGTAACTGCCGTAGGCTCCACCGTCGAGGGCGGTCTGCAGGTGCTGGGAGGTCAGGGTGCCATCCTTCTTGACCCCGGTGCGGATCTTCATGAGCACCGGGTGACGTCCGCGGTGGCAGTAGAAGACCTCTTCACGGGAGAGGCTGATCTTGACGGGGCGTCCCAGTTTCAGCGCCATCTTTGCGGCACAGACTTCATGGTTGAAAGGATCACTCTTGCCGCCGAAACCGCCGCCATTGGGACAGGCGATGACGCGAATCCGTGAGGCCGGCAACTCGAGAACCTTGGTCAGTGAGCGATGCAGGTAGTGCGGGGTCTGCGTGGAAGAGTAGACGGTCACCCGATCGACCTCTTCGGTCAGAGCGACAGTCGCATGCTGCTCCATCGGCAGGTGCGTGTTGCCTTCGAAGTACATGACGTCCTCGAAGATCTCATCCGCTTCCTCAAAGCCGGCGTCGGTATCGCCGAACTGCATCGACAACTTTTTGTGCAGGTTGCCTTCATCCCCATAGTCGTGAATCCGCGGTTCCGGAGTGGCGACCGCTTCCTCGACCGTGGCGATGGTCTCAAGGGATTCATACTCGACTTTGACGGCGAGGGAAGCCTCGTAAGCCTGCTCTTCCGTGAGAGCGGCAACCGCCACGACCGGGTCACCGACGAAGCGCACCTTGTCGACACAAAGGGCGTGCTCGTCCTGACTCACCGGCAGGATTCCAAAGGGATTCGGCATCGATTCACCGGTGAGGAATCCGAGGACTCCCGGCATCTTCTCCGCTTCGGAGAGATCGATGTCGACGATGCGTGCATGAGGAACCGTCGAGCGCACCAGCTTCATGTGAACCATGCGCGGAAAACTGAGGTCGTCGGCAAAGCGGGTCTGACCCGTGACCTTGGCGCGGCCATCCACACGTCTGAACGGCTTGCCGACCAGATTGAAATCGCGTCCGGTCGGCGATTTGCGCTGATCCTGCTTTTTGGAGGGATCCAGGGGCTCATGCATGAGAGTCCCCCTCTCCCGGCAAGGGATCGCCGTAGATCGCTTCCCTGGGAGGAGTGTAATCGTTGTCACCGCGCATTTTGGCGGCGGCCCACTCGACCCCCTCAAGGATTTTGTGGTAACCGGTGCAACGGCACAGGTTTCCTGCCAATGCCGAGACGATTTCATCGCGGGTCGGCTCCGGGTTTTCCTCCAGCAGAGCCTTGGCAGTCACGAGGATACCCGGGGTGCAGTAACCACACTGGGCAGCTCCCAGATCAGCGAAAGCCTCCTGAAGCGGATGAAGATCATTGCCGTTCATCATGCCTTCGACGGTGGTGATCTCCCGGCCTTCACACTCTGCCGCCAGTTCCAGACAACTGAGCACCGGCTGACCGTCGATGAGGACCGTGCAGGTTCCGCACTCCCCCAGTTCGCAGCCATGCTTGGTTCCGGTGAGATTCAGCTGCTCACGCAACACTTCCAGCAGGGAGTGATGAACCGAGAATCCGGTCTGGTGAGGTTCGCCATTGACGTTGAGAAGACGGAACACCTGCTGGTGCTCACCCGCCTTTTGGTCCTGTGAATCCACTTGCCCCCTCCTCCGGTTTTGGGCGGAGACCCTGTCGGGATCGGTTCGATCAGCTCTGGAGATCTGCTTCAGGCTGATACGGTTTGGATGGTCCTGGAATTTCTGCCTCTGAACCGGTGATCCGGTTCTCGGAATCGACCCTCACCACCCGTGATTTGTACTCCCGGGCCTCGGCATCTTCCAATTCCACCCAACTGGCGATGATGACCAGATCCCCCGGCTCGTTTTGGTGAGCTGCGGCCCCATTGATACAAATGGTTCCGGAGCCCGCTTCACCGGGCAGGGCGTAGGTCACGATCCGGGTTCCCCGGGTGATGTTCCATATGTGCACCTGCTGGCCCGGCAGAATGTCTGCAGCCTCCAGCAGATCGGTATCGATGGAGACACTGCCCTCGTAATCGAGGTCTGCCCCAGTGACCGTTGCACGGTGTATTTTTGAATGCAGAAGGGTTCGCCGCATGGCGCGAATCCATCCTTTCCCGGCCAGAAAAACCTCCGGCCAACGGTCCTGAATCATATCCCAAGGCTACCCATCGCCTCCAGCAAATCGTATCACCAGAGCATGTCCAAGAATCCCGCCTCCGAGGCGACCGTAAAGGTTGCCACCCATGTCCCATTCATGCAGGATGGGGGGTCTACGACCGGAAATCCGGATTCCGCCCAAACGGGAGGCGCCGGACAACAGACTACGCCCGATTCGTCCCTCCAAAGTGGGATGACCCCGGCGATGTCTCCGGGCAATGACCAAATGGACATGGACCAGGAAAGGGACCACGCCATGGACAACATTTCCCTGCAGACCCACCCGTCTCAGTACCGTCATTGGCAGATCGAGAAAAATGGGCAGGAGATGCGGGTCAACATGAATGTGAACCCGAATCACCCCCTCAGAGAAGGCTACGAACTGAAGTTGAACTCCTACGATCTGGGAGTCGACATCGAGTTGGCAGACATCGTCCGCAGACTGCGCTTCGAACACCCGGAGATCACCTCTCTGGTGGTCAGCAGTGCCCATGAACAGGTCTTCTGTGCGGGCGCCAACATCCATATGCTCGGAGTTTCCACTCACGGCTGGAAAGTGAACTTCTGCAAGTTCACCAACGAGACCCGGTGCGAACTGGAAGACTGGGCAGAACAAGCGGATGTTGCGACCGTTTGCGCCATCACTGGCCCCTGTGCCGGAGGTGGATACGAATTGGCTCTCGCCTGCGAGGAGATCTGGCTCGTCGACGATGGAAACAGTGCCGTCAGTCTCCCGGAGACACCCCTTCTTGGAGTGCTTCCCGGTACCGGAGGCCTGACCCGTCTCGTCGACAAACGCAAGGTCCGCCGTGATCGTGCCGACGTCTTCTGTACCCTTGCCGAGGGCTTCAAGGGCAAGAAAGCCCTCAACTGGAGACTGGTCGATGCCATCGCTCCCAAGTCCAAGTTCAATGACAAACTTGCAGAACATCTCGTATCCCACAGGGAGCAACGCCCCGGTCGTGCTGACCGCAAGGGTATCGCTCTGGGTGAGATCCCCTTCGTCGATGAAGATAACGTTCGCAAGTACTCCACCTTGAACGTCACCTACGAAAATGATCGTCGCACTGCCAAGCTGGAGATTCAGGTTCCTTCCGCAGAAGGTGCCCCTTCCACCGTTGAAGAGATTCATGCCGCTGGTGACCAGTTCTGGCCACTGAAATTTGCCCGGGAGCTGGAAGACGCCATCCTCGATTTGAGGGTGAATCGTCACGACACCGGCCTGGTGTTGCTGAGCACCCAGGGCAATCTGGACGACATCAAGGCGTGGGATCAGATCCTCATCAATCATCAGGGAGACTGGCTCGTCGACCAAATCACCTACCTGATGAGCCACGTGATCCAGCGTGTCGAAAGAACCTCCTGCAGTTTCTTTGCGTTGATCGAGAACGGATCCTGCTTCGGTGGATCTCTTCTCGAACTGGCCCTCGCCTGCGATCGCCTCTACATGCTGGACGAAGACGGGATCGAGATTCAGCGTTCACCGATGAATGAGGGACTGCTGCCGATGACGACCGGCATCACCCGTCACGCTTGCCGACTCCTCGGCGAAGAAGAACTCTGCGCCAACAGTCAGGGCAATTTTGATCGCCTGGACGCCACAGACGCCGAGGAAATGGGCCTGATTACCGAGGCCCTTGACGAATTTGATTTTGAAGACATGGTTCCCGTGGCCATCGATGAGCGAGTCAGTCTTTCGCCCGACTCCCTCACCGGCATGGAAGCCAATCTGAGATTCGCTGGACCGGAGAATATGGAAAGCAAAGTCTTCGGTCGTTTGAGCGCATGGCAAAACTGGATTTTCATCAGACCCAATGCAACTGGACCGAATGGAGCCTTGACCCTGTACGGACGCCCGGAGAGACCGGAGTTCGCATGGGACAGGGTTTGAACGGGGGACTTACATGAGCAAGGTAGATCAGAACGGCAAGATTCCGAATAACGTCGATCTCTCGAGCGACAAGCGTTTGCAGCGCGCTCTGGAGCATTGGCTGCCCCTCTACATGGAGTGGTGGAATGACATGGGACCTGTCGGTTTCCAGTCGAAAGATATCTACCTGCGGACCGCCGTCTCCGTGGAAGCGGGTGGCTGGGCCAACTTTGACTACGTCAAAATGCCCGACTACCGCTGGGGTATTTTCCTCGCTCCCGATGGTGACAGCCAACGCACCATCGGCTTTGGCGACCACTACGGCAAGCCGACCTGGAAAGAGATTCCCGGTGAATACCGCGGAAACCTCCGCCGCATCATCGTGACCCAGGCGGATACCGAGCCCGCGTCTGTGGAGCAGCAAAGATACCTGGGCAGCATTGCACCGTCCCTCTACGACATGCGTAACCTTTTCCAGGTCAATGTGGAAGAAGGTCGCCACCTGTGGGCGATGGTCTACCTGCTCTTCCGGTTCTTTGGCAAGGACGGTCGCGACGAGGCGGAAGAGTTGCTTAGCCGCCGCAGTGGTGACGAGGACAAGCCGAGGATTCTCAATGCTTTCAACGAGCCTTGTGACCACTGGCTCTCCTTCTTCAGCTTCACCCACTTCACCGACCGCGATGGCAAGTTCCAGTTGGCCTCGCTGGCAGAAAGTGGATTTGAGCCTTTGGCGAGAACCTGCGAGTTCATGCTGACCGAGGAAGCCCACCACCTCTTCGTGGGTGAGACCGGGATCGACCGAATCATCAAACGAAGCGCTGAGTTGACCAAGGAAACAGACGGTCAGGCGGAAACTGCCGGCGGTATTCCGCTGGACATGATCCAGAGATCTATCAACTACTGGTTCAGCTACAGTCTCGATCTCTTCGGTGGCGAGATCTCCTCCAACGCAGCCAACTTCTTTGGAGAAGGCCTCAAGGGCCGCTTCAAGGAGCCGGGCCGCTACGAAGATCACATCATGAAGGACGGCATCAAGGTAATCCCCATCGTCAAAAATGGCGTGGTCGTCGAGGAAGAGATGCCCTACCGGAATACACTCAATGAAGTGCTCCGCGAGGAATACATCGCCGACTGCGAAAGGGCTCTTCGCAAATGGAATCGCACTCTTGAGAAGAGCGGACTCGACACTCGCTTCAAGTTGCCGAACCGCCGATTCCATCGAGCACAGGGAATCTATTCCGATCACCACTTCGATCCGGAAGGAAACCTCATCACTGAGGAAGAGTTCCGCGCCAACATGCACATCTGGATGCTGAATACCGAGGACAATGACTACCTGAAGTCGATCATGCACCCCGTCACCGAACCGGGAAAAATGGCCAACTGGATCGCCCCGCCTTCAAGGGGAATTAATGGTCAGGCTGTCGAGTTCGAATACGTCCGCCTGTAAGAACCATTTCAGGCAACACAGCAAGAGCCCGCAGATCGAGACGATCTGCGGGCTCTTCTTCTTTTGATTCAACAGGTCAATTTCCGATGGGCTGACCGGAACCCGGAGGGATCTCCCCCCTCAATACCTCTGAAAGGGTTTTCAGATGCAAGGGACGAGCCCCATGGGCACAGAGGACAGAGAGATTGTCCGCTTCTGGCATGGCGACCAAATCCCTGGAATCGTCGAGGAGCAGAACCACCAGAGAATCCAGACTCTTTGCAAGTGCTTCGAGGACTTCACGGTAACGGGAGTCGAGCCGTGCACCCTGAAGCGCGAGGAGAAGATTCTCTTCTGTCATAAGTTCATTCTCGGCAGACGCCAATCTGGCTAATTGTTCAGGGGAATCGAAGCGCAGCGTCCTCGATACCATGGGCAGTTCATGTGCCAGCAGATCCAGTTCGGCAGAAGATCTGGAATCCTCCACAGGGCTATGGCTGAACTGTTCCGGCACCACCAGACTCCAGCCTCCAGTGAGTGGCGTCTCCGGAAGACGGCCCTGAAGCAGACTGACTCCCCCACGACAGATCTTTCGGGCGACTTCTTCACCGGTCAGAAGCGGAATTGGCTTCGGACTATCTGCAGGGATCTCCGTGGCCGCAGCCAGAGCAGAGATTCTCTGCAGACTTTGCAAATGCGGAGCGGATTCATCCTCAATCTCTTTCTCAATCCGGTGATGGATTGCGCGCTGCAAGTCGGGAGTATGACTGACCAGAAGAACATCATGCCCGGCCGCCATCGCCCCCTTGGCCACTTCTTCAGGTGAAAGCCCGGAAACACCACCCATCTCGAGACAATCCGTCATCACTACCCCGGAGAACTTCAAGCCCGACCTCAGGTGGTTCACCGCTCTCGACGAGATGGTCACAGGCAAATCGGCATCGAGGGCTCGGGCGATGACGTGACTCGTCATCACGATGGATGCCCCGGCTTCCTCTGCCCCACCAAAAGGAATCAGGTCTGAAGCACTCTCTTCCGGATCGGTCGCGGGCAATCCGAAATGGGGATCGACCGTCACCCGTCCAAGTCCCGGAAAGTGTTTCCAGCAATCCCGCACTCCAGCAGATCGCATTCCTCTTCCGAGAGCACTGGCCAAAGCCAGAGCACGCTGGGGGTCAGAACCAAACGAGCGTGAGCCAATCCCTCTTGAATGGGGAGAAGCAACCAGGTCTATGCAGGGAGCCAGATTGATATCAATCCCCAGCTCGAGCAATTCCATGCCGGTATGCCAACCCTGTGCAAATGCCAACTCGAGGGCGACCTCGGGGTCACTGCAGGCCAGAGATCCAAGAGCCATGTTTCCCGGGAAAAAGGTGATCCCGTCGGGAAAGCGGACGACTCTTCCCCCCTCCTGGTCGATACAAATGTGAAGAGATTCCCCAGCCCATTTCCGCAGGTCCCGAGTCAGCCTCCTGACCTGGTCAGCGGAATCGATGTTTCTCCTGAAGAGGATAATTCCACCGGGCTTCAGCTCCTGCAAAAGCTCGATCGTAGCGGAGTCCAGTTCCGTGGAGGGGATACCGATCCAGAGTCGCTGTCCTGCGCATTGGGGATCCTGATAATTGATCATGGGTGAAGAATATCCGCTCCCGAGAATGGAATCAGCAACGTCCCCTGCAAATTGGCCGAGAAGCAGGTGTGACTGGCCATCGCCCCCGTGAGAAGGGACAATAAGAGTATGAATGAATCACTGCCATCTTCACTGGATCCGCGACTGGCCAATCTTTTCTTGGGAGACCTGGACGAGGTCACCGAAGCCTGCATCCAGTTGATCAACACCGTCTTTGATGATCCTGAACTTGAACAGTCGATGATCGAGCGAATCCAGCAACTGATCGATGACGAAGAAGGATTCCTCCCCGGAGAATTATGCATGGCACTGATTCTCGGGGAACTGCGTAGCGCTCCAGCCACTCCCGTCTTTCTGCAGGCTTTGAGGGATGAGGATGAGATGCTCCAACGGATCTCCATTCGATCTCTTCAGCGAATCGGTGACCCTGCGTTTGAAGCGATTCTGGAAATGCTGGAAGACCCCCAACTCGAGGGGGAAACCGCCTCTCTGGCGATTGAAGCCCTCGAAGGGATTTCACTTCACGAACTCCCCCAGCAAAGAACGGCCATTGAAGAGCGGCTGCGCAAAGATCTTTTCTCCCAACGACTCCCATTACCCAGACGGGAAGCGGCGGCGACTGCTTTGTCTCATTTGGGAATGGCGGATGCGATTGATTTGCTCGAAGAGGTTTTGCAAAGGGATTTCCCCCACGGCAATGTGCTGATCGGGGAATCACTGGATGCATTGAAGGAAAATCCCGCAGGCCAGGGTGGAGTCGCCGAGGACCCCATCGAGAACGTTCTCGGTTGGCTGGAGTTGGATCTTGTTCCGGGGGCGGAGTTTGAAATCGAACCGCTTCTCCCCGAGGGCAAAACCCCCCGGGAAGAAACAGATCTCAGTTTCGAGGATTAGACCTCTTCAAAGAACCACGGCTTCAGAACCTGAAGCCTGGACTCGTAGTCTTCCGGATCGAGCAGCCAGTTGGTGCTTGCCACCGAAGACAGCAGGCTGTTGCCATCCTGCGGAGTGAAACAGAAACCGGTGATCCAGCGGCCGTCGACCACTGAGAGAGTCTCGTGCGGAATGACGGTCTGATTCAGAATCCTGCCGAAGAAACCGTGATCCCTGCCGAAACTGAACACCTGGTTGGCTGACTTCTTGTAAGTCACTGCGAGGCGATCATTCTCACGAATCAATTCCATCAACTGCTCCACAGAGGTGTCTTTTTCCACACGAATGCGGAATCTCAGGGTATGCATGTACTGCGAGTTGAGCTTCACTGCACTGGAATAAAGATTCTGATAACTGAGATTCATCGTCTTGAAGAGATGATGGGCGTCTCGCGCATGGTGAGTACCAAAAGACTCATCCTTGTGTTTGCCTACCTGAGGTGAAGGTGCGAAGCCGGCATCCTGACTGACGTCATTGGCCCTGCGCATGCAAACGAAGTCTGCAGAGACAAGGTTTTGCGGTTCACGACCATTTTCCATCGCAAGGGTCTTGAGAATCGCCGCAAGATTGTGGGTATTGCAAGACACCACATGGAGGAAGCGGTCTTCGCCGGGAACGAGAGCCTCGTCATTGATCCCCCGGGCATACATCTTGCCGAAGCCAAACTCTGATCCCTGGGCAATGAATCCCTTGACCGATGATGCGGATTCATAGAATTCCGATTTGTTGGCCAAGCCTGCACCCGAAGGCGTACAGTCGATGACCACTGCAGATCGTTCGATGGCTTCGCGTGTCTCAAATTCTGCCTTGAGACCGAGTTTTTCAAATCCGGACATCGCCTCCTGGGAAGTGGAAAGCTTCGCACCACGATCCAGAAGTGTTTTGACTTTGGAACGGTCAGTGAAGAGCGGAGATCGCTTGTTGAAAGTGACCTCGTCGATGCCGAGTTTCTCTTTGAAATGACACAAGAGGCCGATGAGTGGCTCACCGATAGTTCCGGTGCCGACAACATGAACAATTCTGGACATTGTTCCCCCTGAAAATCAGACGGTTCAACCACTGGGCCAACGTGACACCGGGGAAGATCCGATTCGTTTCATTCTATAAGTCGCTTCAGGGAGGTGCGACCACTGTCGAAGGCAAAGGCAAAAATAACGACCAAAGAGGAACATCTCCGTTTTCTGCCCGTTCCAGCGCAAAAAAAGGGCCCCGGTGAGTGATCACCGGGGCCCTTTTTACTGCTCAATAATCCCGATTATTCTGCAGAAAATGGAATGTCGATCAGATCGATCACCGGAGCCACATCTCCAAGGAAGAAGTCGGAGTAGAGAAGAATGATCATTCGAACACTCTCCACTTCACTGTTGAGAAGGGTCGGATCACTGACCACACCCACAGAGGTGCCTGTCAATCCGGCACTCTCACTACTCGCACCGAAGCCCTCGTAAAGGACGCGGTGGTTATTGAAGTTTCCGAGATCACCCGCCTGCTGAACCACGATCGCATCATCAATCAGGTTGATACCCGAAATCGATCCTTCGTCATTGACCAGGTTGTAAGGCGTCGAGAAAGCCGAACTGAGCTCTTTACCAAAGCTGAAGAATGGCCCCTCCACCGGTGCGGGTGTGACATTGATCTCATCCGCAAATCCGAGAGGAGTCTCGATACGAATCCAGCCCGCGGATCCATTTCCTCCTGAGTTGGAGGATCCGGCCGTCGAGTAGGGTAGCCCCGGTGCACCCGGAATGTCGTTGGCATTACCACCGCGAACATCCAGAGTCGCCAGAGGATCGATCACCACACGACTCTTTCCACGAATGCGGATCACACCACCGGCACCTGCTCCACCTGCACCACATCCTTCCGGTGCAAGATAGGAATCTCCACCACGGGCATTGATCAGTGCGGTTTCGCCGATGGTCAGGGGACCTGCAGCGGCAATCTCCAGATAACCGCCTCCGCCACCTCCACCGGTGGAAGCCAGGGCAGTAGTGGTACCGGTGTCAAAGACTGCACCTCCACCGGCTCCTCCAAGGCCACCCACTTCCAATGCGATACTGGCACCCGGGTTGTCCGGATCGGGGACGAGGAAGGAACTGGTACCGTATGCTGAACCACCACTTCCCGCATTCGGGAAGACCCCACCACAATCACCCGCTCCGCTGCCATTCGCCCCGGATTCGGCGTAACCGCCACCGCCACCACCACCGACAGTACATGCCGCAGCAATGTCTCCTGAGGAAGATTCTCCACCGGAAGCGGCCTCAATCTGGTCAGGGGGAACGGGAGTTCCCGGGTCTCCTCCGGGAGGAATCGTGAAAATCAATGAAGCAGGAACTCCGGCTGGAACACCGCCCGCTTCTCCATTGGTGAGAGTGACTGCATCCAGCGTCGATCCGCCTTCACCTCCAGCACCACCTCCAGGCCCCGGAACTCCTCCGGCTCCCGGAATCGGGTCAAGGGGATCAGTCGTCAGATCGGGGAAGCCACCATCCTGTCCGCTGACATTGATGGTTCCTTCGATGTTCACGAAACCGCTCGCCCTGAGGAAGAGAGAGTTGGCTCCTGTGGCATTGATGATGGCACCATCCAACACCGTCAGGTTGGCAATCTCGAAGACTCCGTCTGTTCCCACGACTCCCATGTCGGTGCCACCGAAAGTGGTGATCGTCCCGGCAACGGTATCGATGAGATAGGGGGAATCGACTTGGGTAAAGGCGAGGTCAGTAACCCCGGAACCGGTCTCGATCGGACCAGAAGAAATTCCATAGGAAGATCCCGGACTCTGGGCGGGAGTCGGATTCAGGGAACCGTCGTCCACCGATCCAGGTGCAACCAGGCTGCCGTTGGTCTCAAAGAGGATCAGACCGTCACCCCCGTCACCCGCTTGCATCAGGTTGCCGTTGGTCGTCTGGTCACCACCGAGGCCACCGACGGCAGAAATCTCGGCTGTGGAACCCACTTCCACATTTCCGCTGGCACGGACGACGAGGCTTCCGCCTCCTCCACCACCACCAGCACCGGAGTTGGCACCCGCCACTCCAATGTTTCCGACTCCTCCATCGAGGTTGATGTTTCCGGTCAGGCGCACACCACCATTGGCAACCACCATCATGGCGCCGCCACCGCCTCCGCCGCCACCACCATTGTTAACGATGGGAGGAGCCGTGGTCGGCTGTCGGCGAATACCGGCACCACCGCCGCCACCGCCGCCGCCACCGGTCAGGTTGAATCCCAATTCATCCGCAACGGCTCTGCCGCCAACACCGTTCAAACCACGGTTGACTGCGGTGAAATTGTTCTGGTTGATCGCACTTTCACCGACGACACTACCGCCTCCGCCACCTCCGCTACCCGGGCGGGCCACGAAGATCGCTGCAGGAATGATGACGTCGATGTCTCCACCCGCTCCTCCCCCGAATTCACCGGGAGATGCTGAAACGAGCGTATCCACGAGTTGGGTCTGGCCATTGACTTCAATGAATCCGCCATCCCCACCAGCCCCACCACCGGGACCGGCAGCTCCACCCAAACCGGGCTCGACGTTGGATCCCTGGGTGCCACCGCCTCCAGAGAAATCCAGATCAGCCGCCACGGAGAAGGCGAGATCATCCACATTTCCGGTTCCGGAGCAGCGGAAGATCAAGGGTGTCGGTTGCGGGTTCGGGAAGGTCAGAACTGCTCCCTGCTCGATGATCATCGTGCGGGCATGGAACTCTCCGGGAACCGGTCCGATGGGCAACACTTCAAAAACGTTGGCCGGGTCGGTCACATTGAAAATCGACCCATTGCCCTGATTCAACTCATAGGTTTCATCCGCCTGCAGAATCACATCCACTGTGCCCTGCCCGACATCACCAATGAAGTTGAACTCATTGCTGGCAGGATTGGTGGAGAGAACATCCCCTCCCCAAAGCGCAGTCCCCCCCGCACTGAAATCAAAGTTTGCAGGAGTGATGAAATCTTCAGCGATCGTGCCCTGGGGAATCACAGCACTGTCGTTATCGACCAGCATGATCCCGGACTCCCATTCACCCGCCGCATCGGAGAGTGCCGTCACCGGAATCGGGTTAGAGGCCTGTACGCGAATGCGAATTGCCCGGGGGCCATCGGTGTCAGGAAGATCGAGAATGCTGTCCCAAAGGAACACCATATCCGCCCCACCATTGATCGCGTACTCAGCCTGATCAGTCAGCAGCAGACTACCGGGCACGAAGCCCTGACCCCGGAAATCGGAGTTGGGATCATCGTAGGCTGTACAGGTATTCCAGTTGCCGGATCCTGCCGGATCCTCAAACTCGGGAATGAAGTCGAATCTTCCCAGAGCGGGTTGCGTCGCAATCACAAATTTCAGTGGCACGACTCCGGTACGGACTCCACCCGGCATCAAGCCGGCGGTCACGTAGGGCGGCATGTTCGAGGTTTCACCCGGCGCAATCAGGGTCGCCAGAGGAATATCGATACTGGAACTGATCAGCGGCAATCCACCCGTGGCGGCAGTCAAACTGAACTTCAGGGGAGTCGTATCTCCGGAAGGAATGATGCCGGTTGGCAACTCGACACGAACCGCCTGCATTTCTGCGGGCAAATCGAAATTAGCTGCGGGGTCCAAACCTGCGGTCACGTTGGCTGCAGCGAGAACACTGGTTCCGTCGTCCACGCTGGCTCCGGTCACACCGTTGAGGTTGTAACCGTACAAAACCACTTCCGCAGGAACGACCTGGCCGCCGGCATTGGCCATCAGCTGGTTGCCGTCATCACCCACCGCATACCCGACGATCTCGGGAGCCGCGGTAAAGATGCCTGCACCTGCATTGATACCATCGACAAACAGGGTGACCGGTCCACTGCGAACACCACCGGGCACCATTGCCGTCAGGGTGGAGACTGCACCACAGGCATTGGGGTCGGTCGGATCCTCCGGAACCACGTTCACTGACAGGATCAGGGCATCGATCTCGGCCTGACCACTGAAGCTGGACATGACCACCCGGTTTCCACCAGTGTCAGAGAAGTTGACTCCACTGAAGGTCAAAATGGTTCCTGCACTACCCTGAGCCGGAGTCACATCGTTGACCAGTGGCTGGTCACAGACGGGCGGCGGAGGCGGTGGAGGAGGGTTCGTAATCGGGGGATCACCAAACTGGACCCCGAAACGATTTCCGGTGTTACAACCGCCGATGACGATCAACACCAACAACAAAATGACCGACCGGTTCAATCCGGCGAACCTGTGAGTGTCGAGCACAGGGGCTCTCCTTTCCCTCGGGTGATGAGATCCGACTGACGGATCTGGCGACCTTTGGATTGGGACATCCAAAGCCGAGGCTGTCTGCTTCATTTCTTACCTGTTCAAGTTCTCAGTCGCAGAGATCAAAATCGAAATGCCAGCCGAAACTGTGCTTCGATAAAGAGACTGTGCTTCGAAAAAGCAGGGCTCCACTCGGGAGGGGCTGCTGACATGACTGAGCACCTAATTTTTGAGTCTTCATTTTCTTGCCAAGCCCATCACGGCTTGCAACACCGGAACCGGTTTCAACCCACGATGAGCAGACGGACCCGGGAAAATGCTCACCCCTCTGTGGAGCAAACATCAGGCCATAATCCCACAACACCGCAGAAGAGCCTCTAAAGGCTTCCCAGTGGACTTTGGGATCATCGCATTCGTCTTTTGCAGATCAATTGGGGATTAACGCCGAAGGCTTCAATGTGCCAAAGTTGACACGCGACTTCGACTCGACACACCCCGTGATCCTGGCTCTTCAGAATCCCTCGCCCGGCCACGACTCTTCCGCCGCCCCCACGTCTGGGACCCCTCGCAGGTTTGCCACAATTCCTACGGCCGGGGCCCGATCTCTCAATGGCCCGGCGCAAATGTTGGTCTGGCAAACAGCAGAATATCGTATCCCGGAGGGCATGGGAGTCAAGATCGGGAGACTGGCGTTCTGACAATAGAGAGGGCAAGATGCCCCTCCCGATTCCCCCCTTTGGCGGGGTTTCAATTTCGATCTGCCGTCGGAAAGGCTGACCTCTTGAAGCGACCCCTGGGAGAGCTCTTTTCCCGTGAAATTGCCCTTCTGAGGCGATTCTTGGGGGTTTTCCGAAGAAAAAAGGGCTCCGAAAGCCCTGCGATGTCGCCGAAAACCTCCCGCCGACAGCCAGCGGAGCCTTCAGAGCAGCCATCTGCCAGCAGCCAGAGTCCCAACCCAGTCTCGAAGGGCCCTGAACCCCGATCCCACCGCCCACGAACCGTGTTGAAACGAAAATCCCGTTCAGGCGTTCAGGAATCAGCCCCTCAAAAAGCTGAAGCCGAATCTGGCCGCCCAAAAAAACCGAGAAAACGGTCAGCGAAAGGGATTCCTTCCCCCAGGCCTCGAAAACGGGTCAGCCCTGCCAATGGAGTTCGCAGAATCGCCCCCATTCGCCCCGAACTTCTGGATCGCGAGATCGCCCACTCACCGGCAGATCCCTTTGCTTCAACCGTCGCCTCAGTGGTGTTTCATCTGGTCCTGCTTCTCATCATGATTCCACTGTGGACTCCGGCCCCTTCTCCCGACCCCCCTCCCTCCAGAGTCATCATTCGATATCTGCCCAGAGAAAACCCGGAACCCGAGGGCGAAAAAGAAGAAGAAGCCACACCCGAAGCTCCGACAGTCGAGACTCGGCAAGAGGAGCCTGAACCGGTGGAAACGCCTTTGACAGATGAGGTGACTCCGGAGATTCGCGATGCCTCGCAAAACTCCCCTGTCGACGACTCGCAGTTCACCGTCGATGCCGAAGGGGGTGACTTCTCCACTGGCAGAACGGGAGGTGGTCGCACCCGTGCCCTCTCCCTTCATGGTGGCAGCACCGAGACTGAATCTGCGATTCAGTCAGGGATCGAGTGGCTGATCCGTCATCAGGACCGGGATGGGAGCTGGTCACCCGACCGCTTTCATGTTCATTGCGAGGAGAGCGCAGATGAGTGCGAAGGAGCGGGTTACCCCGAACACCGGGCCGGCATCACCGGCTTGTGCCTGCTCGCTCTTCTCGGAAATGGTCATCCTCCGGGGGCGGACGGTAGCCCCCGGGAAGTGGCCGCCTGGAAAGCACTCCGCTGGCTGATCGATCACCAGGATCCAACGGGGTGCATTCGCAGTGGAAAAGGCGAGTTCCCCCGCAATCTTTACGACCATGGCATCGCCACCTTCGCCCTCTGTGAAGCAGCTGAACTCGTGAACAACTCTGAGGTGAAAAAAGCGGCGGGCAAGGGTCTTGAGTTTATCGCCAGCAGTCAACAACCCGGTGGAGGTTGGGACTACGTGCCATCACCCACACTGAGGAATGACCTCTCCATTACCGGCTGGCAGGTTTTGGCGTTGCATGCCGGACGGAAAATCGGCCTCCTGCCACCTCCTCAGGTTGTTCACAAGTTGGAGAGATACCTTCAACGCTGCATCGACCCCGCAGGGGGTGCGACGTATTCGGACAGGGGCAGGGGTCGCGGTCGTGGAGGGTACGGAATCGACGCCGTCGGATTGCTGACCCGATTGACACTCGGTCACTCCCCCTTCTCCCGTGAGAGCATTCACTGCTCGAAAGTTCTGTTGCAAAACCTGCCCGCTCCGGATTCAAGATCCGATTGGGATCGGGATCCCCAATCGATGTACTATTGGTACACCGCAACTCTGGCCCTTTTCCACATGGGCGGCCCCGCCTGGGAAAAATGGAACTCGGCGATACAGCAGCACGTCCTTCCACTGCAGCACACCGAAGGTGAATTGAAAGGTTCCTGGGATCCGGATCCGAACTGGATCGGGAAGGCAGGAGGCCGGGTGACCCAAACCGCGCTCGGAATCCTGACCTTTGAAACCTATTTCCGATACACCCCCCTGCACCGTCAATTGGGATTCCGGCGCTGAAACCGACCTGCTGAAGCCCGAAGCCATATCCCCTCAAACCATGGAAAACATGAAAAAAATATCGCTTTGAAGTAGAATGGAACTCTGAACCACAGATCGTGGGGTTTCACAGCTAGCAGGAGTTTGACATGAGTATTTTTGACAAAATTCTATGGGGAGTTTTCACTCTCCTGATCATTCTGGCCCTCGTTTGGGGAGTCGTGATTGGCTTGCCCAGCTCGATTCCGGATGTGGCCATGAAATCGGAACGCATCTCCATCGAAGCCCTGCGCAAGGATCTGACTTCTGAACAGAATGCCCTGCTGACAGAAAACCTCACTCCCGCAGCTCAAGAGGGACAAACCCGCCCCCCTCGAGCCCCCCAGTCGGAAGTTTTCCGAATCAACCGCCCCCTGATGGCCAAACTGGCCAATCGTACCGAATGCCAGCAAGAACTGATGAATGCATCCAGTGAGCCCCAGGAAGATGGCTCATTGAGAATTTTCGATATCAAGGCAGGCTGTCTTCTCGACAAGGTAGGACTTCAGAATGAGGACCGACTGAAGATGGTCGATGGCCAGCCCCTCGATTTCACTTCGATGGGCGCTGTTTTTTCCAGCCATTCAAACAGTCTTGCCAAACTGCAGGCTGGCCAACCTGTTGTCATACAAATTGAGCGGAGAGGCCGAATGGTCGCTCTGGTCATTGACCCGACCGGCATCTAGCCTCTCCGCCCACTATTTCAATCTTGAATACAGGGTGAAAGATCACTCTGCTTCAGTACCGTTTTCTTTCGCACGGGCAACGGTCCTGTTGTAAATCGTCTTCACGTTGACCCCGAGGTCTCTTGCGGCGCGAGTCTTGTTGCCTCCATGATGATCGAGCACTTTTTGAATGTGCGCATCCGTCACTTCCGTGAGAGACATCGTCACCGGGTACCCATCGATCCCCGGGCTGATGGCCATTTTATTTTCAACCATTGGTTGCGGTGAGTTGACGATCTGCTCACGAATCGCCTCTCCGTCGATGGCTTCACCACCACTCAGTAGAACAGCACGCTCGATCACATTCTCCAGTTCACGAATGTTTCCAGGCCAGCTGTGTTGCACCAAAACCTCAACCGCACTGGTTCTGAGCTCAGGAACATTGATGCCCTTATTGCGGAGATTATCGAGAATCGATTCGACCAGATGGGGGAATTCCATTTCGCGATCACGCAGCGGAATCAACTCAACATGAACCACATGGATTCTGTAGAAGAGATCCAGGCGGAAACGCCCGGCGTTGACTTCTTCACGAAGATCCCTGTTGGTTGCAGCAATCACACGAACATTGACGGCCTTGTCTTCGTTAGAGCCCACCGCACGGATACGACCAGACTGCAAGACACGGAGCAACTTGACCTGCGCTTCCATCGGAAGTTCACCGATTTCGTCGAGGAACAGGGTTCCGCCATCGGCCTTCTCAATCAAGCCGCTCTTGTCCTTGTCGATTCCGGTGTAGGCGCCCTTGAGTGCACCAAACAGTTCACTCTCCACCAGAGACTGGGGAATCGCACCGCAGTTCAAGGTCACCCAGGGACCAGAGGCTCGCTTGCTGGTCTGATGAACCAGACGTGCCACCAGATCTTTTCCGGTACCGCTTTCCCCGTCGATGAGGATGGTGGAATCGGTCGGAGCGACGGCAGAAAGGGTCCTCAGAACTCGCAAGGTTCTCGGATCATTTCCTGCCACAAAAATGTCGTTACCTCCGGACTCATTGAAGACCGGAAGACGAAGAATCGAGGGCTTGTGAGCCGCTCCGGATTCGGTAAGTGGATGACTCATGGGGTCAACTCCTCCCTGACGAGGATCTCGTCCTTGTGTTTTTCAAAAAGGTCGGCAATACGTGGATCAAACTGAATCCCCCTGCCTGATTGGATCGCCTGCATTGCCACGCTGTGTGGCATCGCAGAGCGATAGGATCTGTCACTGGTCATGGCGTCAAAGGCGTCGACCACTGCAATAATGCGGGCCATGAGAGGAATCTGCTCACCGGACAATCCATGCGGATAACCCTGGCCGTCCCACCTCTCGTGATGATGAAGAACTGCTTTGACGCTGGGATTCAGAAATGGCACAGGAGAGATGATTTCCGCTGAAATTTCTGGATGCCTTTGAATCTCTTTGTATTCGTCATCGGTCAACTTGTCATTTTTGTTCAGAATGTCCTCATGGATGCCGATTTTTCCGACGTCATGAAGCAGAGCTGCATAACCCAGGGTTCGCAGTTGGCCTCTGTCGAGACCGGCATGCTCACCCAGTTTCACGGCCATATCCCTGACTCTGACAGAGTGGCCATTCAGGTAACGGTCTTTGCTTTCAAGGGCAACGAGCAACGCTTCAACCGTGTCACGCATCCCCCGTACCTCGTGGACATTCATCGCACGCAAGCGAGCACGCTGCATTGAGGTGATAAAGTCATCGACATCGTAGGGCTTGGTGATGAAATCTGTCGCCCCCGACTGCATCAGGTCAACTGCATTCTGAACAGTACCGTCTCCTGTGGTGACGATGATGCTCAGGTCCGGGTCCTCTTCGATGGCGTTACGGACCAAGTCGTCCCCTCGCATGCGTGGCATGTCGAGATCAGTGACAAGGATGTCCCAATGACGTTCGCGAATCGCTTCGAGAGCTTTTTCACCATCCTCGACGAGAACGGGATCAGGCCAACCGTCCGCTGCGAGAATCGCAGAGACCAGTTCCCGTGCTCCGGAATCATCGTCGGCGACAAGAATCTTGAGATCTTCGGTATTCATCGAACCCCCCAGGTCTCACCAGGGAGTTCACCCGCAGCCATGGAATCTTCATGGTCCCAACGGTCGATCAGCTTCTCGTGCATTCTCTCAAATTGTTCCTTGAGCCAATGCGCTGAAACAGAAGTATTGATCTCCCCCACAAGCCTGCTTCCATCGGCACTTGCGGCAGATTCGCAGTACTCTTTTACCGCCTGAAGAAGCTCTTCCACATTTCCACACCAGTCACGGGTAAGAAAATCCGGAAGGATCTCCGCTTCAAATCTCTCCCAACGTTCCTGAAAATCTTCTTTCAGGGATTGGCTCCAAATCTGATAACGGGATATGGGCGAGATATCTTCACGACGCTGATTCAGGGGAGTCAAGGTGAAGGAACCTGCCAATGCAATCTGCGAAAGAATCGCACTCACGGGTTCAGTAGGTTCATCGCGAAATCCAAAAATGAGTCTTGGAAGTTGCTCCTGGGCGTTGTTGACGAAGTGAGAGATCTCTCTCCATGCAGTCAGCGAGATCTTGTCGGCATTTCCGATGTAAACACTTCCAGCCCTGCTGAGCAGGGAATGGGACAAGCCATCTTCCCTCAACTGCTCAATTCTCAGGGAAGCTCCATCCATGAATCGGAGGCTCGAACCGGCAATACAACCGGTGGCATGAATTTTTCTGGCCACCAGTTTTTTTCCGACCCCGTCTTCTCCTTTGAGAAGAACGGGGAAACGGGAGTCACTGACCTCCAAAACGAAGGACCATAGACTTTGTATCAGTTCGCTGTTTCCCACGATCGGGTCGAATCTATCCGAGGTGGACAATCGACACTCCTCTTCGGCAGAGACTTCCAGACGAACCCCGCAACTTGCTGTTGCCCCATCCGAAAAGGGGAATCCTTTCCGGAAAGTCGGTAAAAGTTCGTCGTCAGGGAAGACTAGCCCGCTGTCGGGAAAATCGTCAAACCGGGTACAGGGACGTACCGGTGGAAACACCGCAGGAGTACGGTAGAGCTCTCATACTGTGAAATCAGCGAAAAATCAAATCTGCGGATCGGCGGCAACCGGAGACGCACCCCGATCGAAGATCGATTTGGCATCCTTTGACCGGGGACTGGGCTGTGACTGCTGATCCGCATTGTCATTCATCCACGAATCCGCTTCGTCAATCTTGACGACCACCCGGCGCGAAACTCCCTGCTCTTCCATGGTGACTCCATAGAGTCGCTCCGCTTCAGTCATCGTGACGCGGGAGTGGGTGATCACCAGGAACTGGGAGTTTTTCGCAAACTCCTGCAGAACCCTGACGAAACGTCGGGTGTTCTGCTCGTCCAGAGGAGCGTCCACTTCGTCAAGAATACAGAACGGACTTGGTCTCGTTTTGAAGAGCGAAAAGATCACTGAGATCGCTGTCAATGCACGCTCACCACCAGAGAGCAATCGAAGGTTCGAGATGCGTTTTCCGGGTGGTTTTGCGATAACCTCAATGCCGGCTTCGAGCGGATCGATCTCTTCGTCGTCAAGTTTGAGGTCGGCTGTTCCACCGCCAAACATCAAAGAGAAGATTTCCTGGAAATGCTTTCGCACTTCCTCAAAGGAATCCTTGAACAGGGTCCGACATTCATTATCGAGCAGTTCGATGGCCTGGACAATCTGATCCCGGGCTTCGGTGAGATCCTCAATCTTGCCGCTGATCTCGGTGAAGCGGGATTCTTCCGTTTCCAACTCTTCGACCGCCTGCAAATTGACATTGGTGTTTTTGCGAAGGCGATCCTGCAACTGCAGATACTCTTTGCGTAATCGATCCACCCACTCCGATTCGGTTTCCTCTTCTTCGACAAGTTTCAAACGCCACTCATCAACAGGAGCTTCCGAAAGATCCATTTCCAGATCCTCACGGATCTTCTCCTGGATACCCTCGATTCGAACTCGGCATTCATTTTCAGCAAGGAGATCGGATTCACGCCCTTCACGGATCTGTTCACCGCGATGGCGACACTCCTTGACGCGCTTCTCAAGACGACCTCGCTGTGATCTCTGTTCGTCAAGACGCTGATCGAGAACAGTGCGATCTTCGGTCGCTTTGGAAAGTTCGACCCCGAGGTTCTTTTCCTCCCCATCGATGGAGACCAGATCAACATCCAGCTTTTCGATGAGTTTTTCGTCGTCGACAATATCGGTGAGGATGCGCTCCCTCTGCGATTTCCTCTGATCCATTTCGTCAGCCAGGCGTCGCTGCTCCCGCCAATCGGAAGAGATCCGTTCTTGTTCCCGGGTCGCTTCCAGTGATCGGCTCTGGATTCCGCCTTCAAGCTGGGACAACTTCTCAGCGAGGGGCTCGAGTGCTTCTTCAGAGGATTCCAACTCTGTGGCAACCGACTTCCTGCGGTGATCCACCTCTACCAGCTTCGATTGGGCGGCAGATTTGAGCTGCTCCAGCTCCGAAGTCAATTGCTCAGCTTTTTCGATGTCGACCTTCAATGAGGCCCTGCGATCAGAGATCCTCTTCAGGGTCTCTCGACAGCGATGTCTCTCTGAAAGAGCATGCTCGGCCTCGAGCTTTGCTCTGCCTGACTCCTGCTCCAGTCTTTGCAACTCACCCTGACGGGCAAGAATGGATTCTTCAAGGGCATCACCCTGATGCGAGAGCTCCTCGAGATCACTGGAGAGAATGTCGACACGTTCCTGCAACTGGGTCATTTCCACTTGTCGCGAAACCAGACCAGTACTGTTGACCGCAGGGATCTTGACGGCGCCCCACGGTTCGACCACGTGTGCATCGGCAGTCACAACCCGGTAACCGGGATACTGCTCACGCAATCGCAGCGCTTCGTCCATATCCGTAGCGACGATGACCTCATCGAGCAGGGCATCCACGATGGGACGACACAACTGCTCACAACGCACTCGGCTGGCCAAGGTGACGACACCGGATTCGAGCTCCAGTTCACCCGCTCTCCTGCTCGCCTCCAGATTGTCTTCCAATGAAACAAAGTTGGCGGCTTCACCATCGAGAATGCCGGTGATCGCCCTGACCCGCTGTTCGATGGGCGTACGTCCCTGGAAAACCACGGTTTCCAGGATCCTGCCGAGAACAGCGTCGACCATTTTTGCGGTATTTGGGTCGGCTTCGATCAATCGGGCCAACAAGCCACGAATATCACCCGCTGCCGGTGCTTCACTGCCGAGCAAATCCCGGGTGCCCTTGGAAAGTCCCTCGAGGTTTTCCTCAAGGTCCTTCAAAAGCACGAGTCGACCATGGGAGGACTCCAGCTCGGATCGGACTTCCGTCAGTTTCTTGCGTGCTCCACCGAGGATATCCGTGCGCTGGTTGATTTCCATTCGCAGGGATTCGACCCGGATCAGGAGTTCGTGTTCCCTACTGTGAGAGTCACGAATCTTCTTCTCGAGTCCCTCGATCTGCCCTTCGATCTCGGATTGCTGTTTGCGGTAATCGAGATCTTCCGTCGACCTGCGCTCACGAATCGCCTCTTGTCCACGCAAGTCCCCTTCATGGGAAGCAATGGAGTTCTTCAGACGCGATTCCTCAAAAACAAGTCCCAGATCCTGGTCTTTCAGATTATGGATCTTTTTGTCCAGCTCATCCTGCTGGGCCAATTCCACAGAATGATCGATTTTCAGCTGGTCGATCAGCGTCCGCAGCTTACGCAATTCGACGAGGGATTCCCGGATTCGCTGGCGGGCATCGGAGCGACGCTGACGGTAGTCCTCCTCCACATGGGACAACTCCTCCAGCTGTCTGTCGCGATCTTCATTTCGACGACGACTTTGATCCTGCTGCTCCCGCATCTGAATCCGGCGAGCCTCGATCCCCTGCAGAGCGACCCGCTTCTCGGTTTCGACCTGGCGAACCTCCTCCAACTCCCGGTGGAGACCCTCGATCGCGTTGCGAACACTTTCGACAGAAGCGTCCAGTCGTGTCGCCACCTCAGCGATCAAACCCCTCAGGGTGTTTCTCCAACTGAGCCTGAAGTTGAGTGACTTCTGTTCAAACTCCAACTGATCCACATCCCAGGCGGCGAGAACAGTACTGACATGCTTGAACCGGTCGCGATCCTCAACGTAACGACGCGCCTTGCCCGCCTGCATCTTCAGGCTGCGAATTCTGCGCTCGATCTCAGACAATTGGTCGGTAACCCGGGTGAGTTCCCGCTCAGACCGATCAAGCCTGTTGGTCGTTTCAGATCTCTGCTTGCGGAAACTGGAGATTCCCGCAGCTTCCTCAAAAATTTTGCGCCGCTCCTGGGCATTGGCATTCAGGAACGAGTCCACTTGGCCCTGCCCGAGGACCGAATAGCCATCTGCGCCGATTCCAGTATTGGAGAAGACGGCCAGAATATCTTTCAGGCGGCAGGACTTGCGATTGATCTCATAGTCACTGTTGCCATCACGGGTCAGGATTCGACTGATCTCCACCTCGGCAGTATCGATGGGAAGGGTCTTTGACTCATTGTCAAAAACCAGTCGAACCTCTGCTCTGGAGAGGGCCGGTCGATGGGTCGTCCCCTTGAAGATGACATCGAGCATCTCACTGCCGCGAAGTCCTTTCGCGGAACGCTCTCCCAAAACCCAGCGAAAGGCGTCCACCACATTTGATTTACCACAACCGTTGGGACCTACCACTGCACTGGTGCCGGGGTCAAAATCAAACTGCACCGGATCCGCAAAGGATTTGAAACCGGAGAGGTGAATGCTCTTCAAATACAACGGTTGTCTCCTCGGACTTACAGAGTCCGGTCTCCTGAGGGTTGGAGAATCTGCGGGGGAGCGGCCAGCAACTGGAGAAGTTCTCCCAGTCGCTCCCAGCCTCCACCACGACGACGGGATATCCTGTCGACCAGTCGCTTCAGATCCCGTCTTCCACGGTCGACTATCATCGACTCCAAAGCGATCACTGGAAGCGATTCCAATTCATGAAAATTACGCTGGATGTATTCTACGGAAGGTCTGGGGAAATCCTGCTCCCGGGCCCACCAGACCGGTTCACCGGCGGCTCGAAGATCGAGCCAATCCTGACGCCACGGCGGATCAGCCCCCAACTCCAGAATCAGATCAAAACTCCTCATGCGCTGTTCGAGAACGAGGACCACTTCCGGGTCCGCCGGCAACTCCCCCGCCACGATTCTTGGTCGAGGGGCTTCTGAACTGTGCAAGTCGGGCGGAGAAGCGGCTCTGAGAGCCCTGGCGATGACTGGCCTCAGGGGAACCGGGATCTCTCTGGGCAATCGGAGGATCAACTCCTGGGCACCGGGCTTTCTGCTGCAACGGTGGAGGAAATCGGCAAACCAGTCCTCCTGGGACGGATCTCCAAAAAGATCTCCCGGGCGAGGATCCGCCACGGGTGAAAATTCCCATCGGACACGAGGACCGGGAATCATCCCATCGAGAAAACCGCGGATGCGCTCGCTCAATCTTACCCAGCGGATCCACGCTTCATCCTGAGGAATCTCGAGAGGGCCTTCGAGGACCCCACCGATGGTCAACTCAGCACTGACCCAATCCAACTCGCGCATCACCGCCTCGGCGATGGAATCGACACGATCCCGTTTTTCGAAGAGACTTCCCAACTCGATGTGTCGGCGCAAAAACCGGAACGGTTCGATGGGACGCAAGCCATCATGAAGAGGCCAGTTCTGGGAAAGGAACGATCTGGAAAAGAAGGACTCCAACTGACGCGGATGTTGGAAATCAGTCAGGTGACGAGTCATTTCTGCAAGCAACAAACCCGGAACCAATTGATCCCCCGAGTAGCAGACCAACTCTTCAAACTGATCGGCCCACTCCTGAAGCCCGGTCTCCTTGCACGCCTCTGCAAGGGGCTCAACAAATTCGTGACTCTGCCAATCGACCGCAGCGATTCCGATCTCGTCGATGACGTGATCGATCACCCGGTCTGCCGTCGAAATCTCGCCGGCAATCGACAGGGAAGACTGCAGAATCTCACCGGGGTCGATCACTGTTGCCAGCATCTTGCGCAGTCTCAATTCCAGTTTCTGTCTTTTGACCGAATCAGCTTTGGACATCCGGTTTTCTTTCCTTACCGACCAGCCGGGTCAATTCATTGAGGAATTCTGTCACGTCAGCAAACTCCTGGTAAACCGAAGCAAACCTCACATAAGCCACAGAATCGAGTTTCCGGAGGTGTTCGATGACGATTTCGCCAATGAACCCCGAGGGAACCTCCTGATCGAATTCCTCACGAAGACGCTTTTCGACCTCGTCGACGATGGATTCCATTCTTTCGACGGAAATCCGTCGCTTCTGGCAAGCGGTCATGATGCCGTCCAGAACCTTGGCCCGATTGAAGGGTTCCCTGCGCATGTCTTTCTTGACGACCATGCGGGGAGTCTCCTCAATACGCTCGTAACTGGTGAATCGTTTGTTGCAACCCTGGCATTCCCTGCGCCGGCGAACGGCCAGACCATCCGAGCTGGACCGGGAGTCAACGACCCTGTCTTTTTCAGATCCGCAACTGGGACAGCGCATCGGTTCATTTCCTTCATTTTTGGCCGCTGGCAGGAATGGGGCACCGACCTTTTCCCCAAAAAACGGGTCGGTGAAATATCTGGATACATCTTACTCCACAGATGGGGGTCGCTCAACGTGCCCCCAAAAAGGAGATGGACCTACTTGCCCAGACAGAAGCGGGCAAAGATCCGATCGAGAACGTCTTCCGGAGTGGTTTCACCACTGATCTCGGAGAGTTGATGCAAGGCATCGCGCAAGTCTGCGACCAGCAATTCAGGGCCGGCCATCGAATCATGACAGCGATGGAGAGCCTCGATACAGGCCTCAAGGAGATGTCTTTGCCGACGAGTGAAACGAAGGGCATCTCCCCGAATCTGACCGGGTCTTTGCCTCACCTGAAGAAACAGTTCGCCGGTCAGTTTTTCCACTCCATCCGAGGTGATAGAGCTGACCTGAAGGATGCCCTCAGGAACGTCGGGGGTTTCCTCATGACAGTCCGAATGGGTCCAGACCGGAATCACCCTGGGAAGCCAATCTTGCGGAATCCGTTCCCGTTCCTGTCGCCACTCCCCTGCCCCCCGACGGCCGTCGAAAACCCAGAGGATGCGGTCGTCTCCGCTCAACAGTTCCCGGGCCCTTTCGAGGGCCAGTTGCTCTACTGAACCACCGGCCTCCCTTTCACCAGGCAAATCAAGCAACTCAACTGTCTCTCCCCCCGATTTCAGGGCACCACGAATGACATCCGTCGTGGTTCCTTCCTGATCCGACGTAATCGCCAACGGCTTGCCGACCAGAGCGTTCAGGAGAGAGGATTTGCCCGCATTCGGTTTTCCCCAAAGGAGCACTCTCGGGAGATCCGGCCCCTGGGCGGGCCAATGCCGACGCTGAAGGAGCGCTCTCAGATCTTCCTGAATCGGTCCCAGCCAACGATTCAACTCTTCTTCACCGGGTGGCTCGACCTCCTGCTCCGAAAAATCGAGTCCCGCTTCCAATTCTGCGACCACGTCTACCAGCCGATCAGAGAGTTGGCGGATCTGCCGAGCCAGATCCCCCTCCAACACTCGTCTGGCGGCACTCAATGCAGCCTGATCCTCTGCCTCAATCACGGTCAGGACCGATTCCGCACGACTGAGATCGATCTGGCCATTCATGAAGGATCGCCGTGTAAACTCACCCGGCGTTGCCAATCTCACACCGGCGGATTGCACCAGTTTCATGACACCTTCAAGGATGGGATCGGAACCGGGGAAATAAACTTCGACCGATTCATTTCCCGTCCAGGACTCACCTTGTGCCCAGGCGACAGCCAATGCCGGAACAGCAGGAAAATTCAGTTTCCAGGGAAGGCAGACTTCGATGGGCTTCCGTATCGGCAACGACTCTGGAGGTGAGCCGCTCTTTTCCAGATAATCGAGAAAGGCCCGGTGAGCCCCCTCACCATCGATTCTCAGAATCACCGCCGCGGCAGGGGGCGGAGGACTGGCCAATGCCAGAATCACTTCCTCGGATCCCACCGCAGCCATGGGCGTCTTCAGGATTTCTTTTTACCGGGACGTCCCGGCCCCTTGGGTGGAGCAGGTGTCGCCGGACCGGAAGGAACCGCAACCTGGGGGACACCGGGAGTGATGCCGGCCGCAGCCAACTCCTTACGGATCAACTTCTGTTCACCGATTCCCACCAGAGCTGAAATGATGAAGTAGATCAGCAGACCCGAGGCAAAGGAGTAAAAGATGAAACCGAAGGCAATCATCATGAAGGTCATCATCTTTTGTTGTGCCTTTACCTGGGGGTCATCGGATTTCGGCATCATTCGCTGGTTGATCAGGGTGACCACCACATAAATCAATGGCAGCAAGTTGAACCAATCACCCAACAAGGGCAGGGCAAAAGGCATCTGGAAAAGCATATCCGGTTGGGTGAGATCGCCGATCCACAAGAACGCAGTCTGACGCAGCTCGATGGCCACCGAGAAGGTATTGATCAGAGCAATCCAGATCGGCAGCTGCAGGAAAATGAAAAGACAACCGCCAAACATCGCTGCAGGATTGACCCCTTCCTGCTTGAACAACTCCTGCGTCTTGCGGTGCATCGTCGTCGGATCATTTTTGAAACGCTCACGAATCTCATCCATCTGGGGTTTGATTCGGGCCATTCCCTGCTGCTGCACCTGCATTTGTCTCTGGTTGCGCTTGTTCACAGGGTGGAGAACCGCACGAATGACAAAGGTCAAGGCTATGATAGCCAGGCCCCAGGATCCAAAAATCGAATCGAAGAAGCGCAGCAAGGCGAGGAAGGGACGACACAGCCAGCCGAAGAAACCGTAGTCGATCAACTGCATCGCATCCCAGCTGGCATTTTGCGAAAGCACTTCAGGATCTTTGGGCCCCATGAAAACGGCGTAACTGTGGTCTGCTGTGGGATCGATCAGACGATTGAAACCCACCCTCAAGGGCCAACCCTGCAAACCGTCATCTGCATATTGGTTGAAGAGGGCTTCGTCGACTCCGGGTTCCTTGCCACGAATCACCAGTGAACCGGTTTCCCGCTCTCCGAGAGGACGGATCACTTGGGCGAAGTAGGTACTTTCCAGTCCACCCCATGCGATGTTGCTCTTACGCTGCTCACCGCCTTCAAGAGCATCCACCGACTCATGAACCGCTTCCTTGATCGATCCATCCTGATTGCGTTGTGCGGCCACCCATTGGTTGGGATACGCCGTCGCACGACCGGAGGATTCGAAACGGATCCGTTCCGCTCCAAGGATTTCGTAATAGAGCTCATTTGTTGTCGCCCAGTTTCCGAGGAACTCCACTTTGGAGGTCAGTTCATAGCCCTCGGCAGGAAGGGTAATGGAGTGAACCACCTGACGCTCTGCATCAATGGCCGTCTGAAAGCGAACACTGCCGGCATCCTCAGCGACCACTTCCCAGTTCACCCGGGACAGGTCCAACTGCATCGATGGGATTCGGAGGCCGAGCGCACCAGCGGATTTCAAAGCGGGTGAGAGCAACGCGAGAGGTTCCTGGTCCTCGAGACTTTCCTTGTATTCGGGCAAACGTACTTCGGTCAGCAATGCTCCCCGGCTGCTCAGAACCAGATCCAGCATTCCATTGGTCAGGGAGACTGTTTTGACCTCCGCAGGGGGTTGAACCGGGACAGAGAGGGTCGTCGTTGAATCAGTATTCCCCTGAGTAGCTCCGCTCCCCTGTGGGGGAACATTCCCTGCTGCCTCAGATCCCTGAAGATCTCCTGCGACCTGTTCAGTTGTCCCGGTGGGAATTGTGACAGGCTCATTGCCACCTGGGCCCTGTTCTGGCGGGGCCATGAAAAGATTCATGTAAAGGATTGAGATAGCAAAACAGACGAGCAACGCCTGAAAGGTTCTTTTATCCATCGGTGATGATTCCTCAGCGGCCTTCGACGAGGCGAAGGGCCAGATTTTCAGGCAAGGGAGTTGCTCGGAAACGCTTCACGGTTTCCTCAATCGGGTATTCAACCCGGCGAAACTGCACCTTGTTTTCTTCAATGATGACGTAACTGCTGCGAGGATCCCCATCCCGTGGTTGCCCTACTGAGCCCACATTGATCACTGATTTTCCGGTTCCACAAATATGGATGCCATCTTCGAGTTGATCGGGGCTGATGAAACGGGGTCCATCGACAAACACACCCGCAACATGAGTGTGACCAACAAAAGCGGTGTGAGTGGGGAAGCTGTCAAAAATTGACTCCACCTTGGCAGGATCTTCCGTGCAATCCTGAACAAAGAGGTATTCCCTCGTCGGCTCCCGGGGAGTCCCATGAGCCAAAAACACATCCCCAAGTGTGTGACTGACCTTCATCGAATCGAGGATCTGCCACAGAACCCCATTTTCTTCCCGGGAGTATTCGGGACTCATCAACTGTTGCTTGGTCCATTCGACGGCGGCGCGCGCTCTGGGGTTGAATCCGATCGGATCGAAAAGCACGGCCTCCTCATGATTGCCCATCAGGTTAACACTGAAGTCTTTGCACATGAGCAAGCATTCACGGGGATCCGGACCGTAGCCGATGATGTCACCCAACCCGACGATTTGCTCGACCCCTTGGGAGGAACAATCTTCAAGTACCGCTCTCATCGCGGCGAGATTGGCGTGAACATCGCTGATGATTGCCGTCTTCAGTTGCGGCCTCCTGATCCGGGGTACACATCGGGAAGGGAGTCCCTGGGCCCTTCCCGTACAGCTTCTGGAAACTGATCCAACGTGAATCGGATGATGATTGAAACTGAACGGGGATGGTAACCGGATCCGGGCTTGATTCCAGCAAAGGCATGGGATCACCCAATACCGGCAAGACGCTTTATTCCGCTGTTTATCGGCTGAATTCCGGACCAGAGCCTCACGGCTCGTTCGGATCGTCTGTGGGATCGACTGTGGGATCGACTGTGTGAAACGGCCCCTCTTCGCCGGAACCACTCCAGGGGCCCATGGCTGACTCTCTCAGGGAACACCAATCTCCACGTCCACAAATCACATGATCGAGAACCGGAATCCCCAGCCATTGACCACAACGATACAACCTGTGAGTGACACGCAAATCCTCTGCGGACGGATCCGGATCTCCCGAAGGGTGATTATGCGCCAGAATCACTGCGGCCGCCGAGTGAATCACTGCAGGTCTGAAGACTTCCCTGGGATGAACGATACTTGCAGTCAGGGAGCCGATGCTGATCACACAGTCCCGGATCAATCGGTGACGGATATCCAACAGCAAAAGACAAAAATGCTCTCTGGTCTCCCCCGACCAGAGGCGAGCCAGATGATCGTGGACCTGCCTCGATGATCGAAAAGGCTCCCGGGATTTCCATGTCCCCTGCTGACTGCGACGCCCCACTTCATGGGCAGCCAGAATCCTCAATGCCAGTGACGGTCCAACCCCTGCAAGGGATTGCAATCTTGCAGGAGTCTCAAGGCGAGCAGCATCAAAAAGATCAAACAGAGAAAAATCACTGCAGAAAGAACTCACACTGCAGGGAAAGTCCGTATCAAAGGTCTCAGTGACGCCACACTTATCGACAGTGGAATGCCTCCCTCCCTGGACCGACTCCAGCTTTCCCTCCAAAGCCTGACGAAGACACGTCTCTGAAAGTTGGGACCAATCCCTCACCCTTGACTCGTCCATGGATCCCATACTTCACCTCGCTCCCCAACAGACACAGCCTGTTAGGTATAAAAAAATGCCCGTGCCCCCGAAAACAGGGGCACGGGCATCCAATGGACCGGAACAGGTTCGGGGCTACAGTCCGTCCGGTGTGGGATCGGTCCCTGGGCTCGGGAAAGGCTCTGCAGGCGGGGTTCCGCCATCGAAGAGCCAACTGGCCAACTGGACTGCGTCTCCGATATGCACTGCTCCGTTATCATCGATATCCGCACTGTCGAGAATGACGGGTGCAGAACCGGAACCTGCGACGTAGGCAGCGATCAAGGCCACATCCGCGATGTTGACGAGGCCGTCGCAAGTCACATCACCGCGGAGGAAAACACCATCGTTGAAGTAGTTGAAACCACCCGGGAAAACAGCGATCTCAGTGCCCACGGCATCCAGGAATCGCAGATCGACGAGACCGGTGGTCGACGACGCCGGGATTCTGACGGTAGCCATGGTGCCATCCGGAGAGACCTGAACGAGACTCGAAGCCAGATCACCAAAGACGACCTGAAGGCCTTCTGGAATACCGACACCATTGACCAGCATCGTCGTAGGACTACAGATCGATCCTTCATTCGGAGTGTAGCTGTCGATGGTGGAAACGTAGTAGGTAAATGCTTGCGCGAGGGTCGCCTGTCCGTAATCGGTCAACACCGTCACGTCCACACTGCCCTCTGAACCTGCAGGAGCATTGACCACCAGTGTTCCTGGGTCGATCAGCACCACTTCCGAAGCTGGATTCGGGCCGAAGAAGACATTCGATCCAGGAGCGAATCCGGTTCCATTGAGGATCACTTCAGTCCCTCCCACTGCCGGTCCTGACGTCGGTGAAATCGACAACAGGGTTGGCGGCTCGGGCTGAGAGAGGACCTGGAATTCTGCAGGGAAAAGAACCGGCTCAATCGTTGAAGCCACCGAGTCGACGAAAAGGTTTTCGATCTCGACTCCGTCGGTGTCATAAATACCAAAGTTGATGGTTGTACTGTCGCCGACCTGTGCATCCGCTGAGACGAGGAATCGGAAGTAACCCAACTCTGCCTGGGGATTGGCGGGAATGGCATCGAAGGTGGAAATCACCGATCCATAGGCCTTTCCTGAGAGGGGGTCGATTCCGGAGAAGAACAATCCAAAGGTTCCGCTGAGATCCTCACCCACCGTACCCACATTGCTGACTTCCAAACAGGTCAGAACAGAGGGGTCGTAGTCGAGCACAACAGAATATCCGGTCAGTGCCTGGCTCCAGACACCTCTGGCCCAGACCACGATCTCTTCACCGGGGGTCAGGCTGGCATTGTCGATGAAGAGGGCATTTCCGGAGACGGTCACCCCCCCATCTTCGAGGGCGGGAGATTGTGTACCGGAAGCAGTTCCCAAAGATCCATCGACAAGGTGGAAAAGAACCGGCCCCAAAAGATCAAAGTCCGGTTCCAGATTCCCTGTCACTCTGGCGAGGAGAGAATCTGCACCGACTGGAGCATTCCCGGAAATTACCTCGACTGTCAGACGGCGAAGCCCGGCAAAGGTCCCCAGTGGATTGTCCGTTATCAGGAGATCGGCAGTTGCCACTCCTGGAACATCGACCGCAACCTCTTCAAGAACGTTGCCATCGTAGTCGATCTGGAAAATCCAGCTGTTGGCTTCCGTCAAAAGTTGCCCAAGGATATCGATCTCAAAATCACGACCCACGACCACAGAGGTTGGGTCGTAGTAGATTCTTTCAGAGATGTTGACTTCACATTGGCCAGAGGGAGCGGAGTAACTGACACCGTCACGGAAGAAGTACCCAACGACACGATAGGCCCAGGTACCACCACCCACAGGATCACTGTAAGAGGTCGCTGTTCCAGACAGATTGATGAAATCGGTTCCCTGAGGACCCGTTCGCTCGAGAACCACCTCGTCATAGGAGAAGGACTCTGGACCATTGGTCCACGAAATTTCGATGGCTGCTCCCGTGGCCTGACAACTCAGGTTTGTGGGAGTGGCAAGAGGAATGTTGACTTCACCCGCTTCGATCAGGGAACTCAGTCCCCCGTCGCCAAGAGCCTGAATGGCATAGTTGACCGGCCCCGGCAGCAAATCGAAGACTTCGTATTCGATTTCCAGACCACCCAATGTGGCAACCTGAAGACCACTCTCAAAGACACGAATCTCGTCGTAGTACTCTTCATTGGTCCAGGTCAATCGCAGGTTGTCATTCCCGTTGAGAGTCGCCTGGAGGTCGGTCGGGTTTGCAGTCCCTGCCCCACCGGCATCCTCAACCAGACAGGTTGCACCTGCAGATGTGACTCCGCCCTGGACAGCACGAACCTCGTAGAGGTGAGACTGGAGACCGGCATTGTCGACGTAGTTGAGCTGAACCGCAGGAAGTTCGATCAGGAACCCGCCATCACGGAAAACCTGCCAAGCGGAGGTTCCCGGAAGCGAAACCCAGTTCAACTGAATAGTGTTCAGATTGGTTTGAACACGCTCACAGTTAAGGTTGGTCGTAGGGATGATGACTGCATTACAGGTTGTTTCCGCTGAAGGAACTCCCGCAACAAATCCGGTGACACTGTAATTCAGTGAACCCTGACCGGGACTGGTATCGACGTATTGGGTGTTGGTTCCAGACATGGAAGCAAGGAATGCACCACCCCGACGAATCTCGATTCCACCCTGCAGGTCGTATCCCACCGGGTTACTCCAGGTCAGCAGAACTTCTGCCTGACCAGAGGAAGACGAGATTTCGCACTGCAGCGATTCCGGAGCTGCTGTGGCAGAGTTGATGAGAACAACACCCTGTGCTGAAGAAATATCAGCAGAGAGCAAAGCACCACTGCTGGACAAAGTTCCCTGATTGGACCAGGTGGTACCCTGAATACTCAACCCGTCAGCCAGCAGGAATGAAGCCTCGCCCAACTCACTGGGAACCGTTTGCATTTGCACGCGGGCAATCGGAACCTCAGTTCCTGCCGGAATGAATCCATTGATCTGCAGTGTCGCAGCGATCAATCCGTTGGCGGTATCGATGCTGGTCACAACATCGGCACTTCCAAATGGGAAAGTGGCCGAATCGGCGATCATCCCGGTCGCGGTCACCAGAGATTCATCGTAGTCGAGTGCGATGCTGAAGCCTGAAAGGTCATCTTCAAAGGACGCTGTAATCGGGATTTCAAAGCTGTTGGTTCCAACAGGAAGTGAAAGGCTGGCTGGGACCTGAAACTGAAGGGCACTTTGTTGGTCATCGACGACCGCCTGTGATCTCCACACTGCGAGCGAATCGGAGCCTGCCCCGGCCTGACGAACGAGTACGTCTGTTCCCAGATCGCCGTCGGTATCCACAAGCAACAGGTCTGCCGTCGAAACATCCCCGACGAAATTCAGAGAGACCAATTCCGAGTCTCCCAGATCCGGTGAAAGCCTCCTCAATATGACCAGCGGATCAGCGGCATCCTGAAGAAGCAGAATGTCATCGATTGCGACCGGGTCACCGTCTACTTCTGCCACCGCAAGGTCGAGAACCGCCCCTGCAGTCAGCAGGGATACGCCGGTCCAGCTCAACGGAGGTGCTCCAGCGGGATTCAGGTGAACAGAGAGACCCTCATTGCCTGGAGTGACTGCGTCGAGCCAGCCATCTCCATTGACATCACCGACGACCACTTTTCCAAAGGGTGCGGGTTCAAGGAAAGAGGACTCCAGGAAAGAACCGTTTCCGGCACCCCTGAGAAGCAAACCGACTCCCGCAGAAACCAGCAGATCCAGTCGTCCGTCGCGGTCAAAGTCGGCGATTTCAAGAGATTCGGTGGGTGCGGGCATGGGCAGGACACCTGTCACTGCCAAAGCTCTGCTCAACTCAAAAGTCACCGGGTCGATGACGACGGTACTCTGAATGATTCGCAAGCCATCGGAAGCAGCGCCAATAATGTCGAGGCTCTGGTCTCCATTCAACTCTCCCACACGGAGCAGGCTGAAGACGAGTCCGCCCATGTCATGGGAAATGTCGTCTACGATCAGTTCCTGACCGAGAACCTTGACCACCCGGAGGATTCCATCTTCGCAGGAGATCACCATTTCAGATCGACCATCACCGTCGAGATCAGCCAAAACAGCAGAAGCAGGAAGCACCGGCAACGTGAGCTGTGACTCAAGAGTCCAACTCGCACCTTCACCGGAGATCCCGGAACGGAGGAGAGAGACGACGCCCGAGGCTGTCATCGTCAACATTTCGAGTCCACTGTAGGGAAGTAACTCGCCCAATTCGGCGAAAATCAATCCCTGGGTTCCGGAAGCGGTCAGAGCCTCACGGGGTCCGAGGCCACCGGTGGCATATCCCAGTGCAGCCCGGTAACTCGCCACAAAAGGAGAGAGTTTACGGGGTGTGTCTTCTCCGCTTTGAAGTTGGGAAAGCAGATTGGCATCGAAAACCACCTCCACCTTTTCACCGGGATAGAGAGGGGCTTCCGATCCATCGAGAAGGACCTGCAACAGATCAGAGATGCCATTGGTCTGAGTCGGATAGACAAGCTGGGCCGTTCTTAATCCCGTTCTCTCACCTCTCAGGCTAACTGCACCGGCTGCACTTGTTACCTGAAATGGCAAATCGAAAGAGGCGGTGATCGACGGTCTGCGAGGGATCCCGGACTCACCCGCCTGTGGGGTGATCTGCACGAGGGAGAACTCTCCACTTCCTGGTTCAAAATCACCGGCACCGGCACCCGCACCGACGGTTGTGAACTGAATGGTGATCGGGTCGATGGGGATCTGGATCCCTGTTTTGACACCATCCGTGATGACCACTGTGACCGTTTCTCCCTGTTGAAAGGGAGTTTCCGGTATCAGGGTCAGGATGCGCAGATCTTCATTGAGAGCACCAGCAGCAGGATGGGGTCCTGAGAGACTTCCCGAGATGCTCCAGTTTGCCGGATCGGTAGAGGAGATCGGATCCATCGCTGTGGTGAATGCGATCTGGATATCCGTGGTCACCTCGACGTTCGTGGCTCCATTTCCAGGAACCGTGAAGGGAACGTCCGGAGGATTGGTGCAACCGGACATGGCAAATGCCATGACCAGAACGGCAACCATGACGACGAAACTGTTGGCCAGTTTCGTCAATCCCTGTGCGACGGCGGGAAGTGAATTATCGGCGATCTTCATGGACGCGCCTCCATCGTCAAATTGTGGAATCGTGGATCGATTCCTCACCATTACATTCAGGCTGGACCTGATTCAAACGTGCTTGCAGAGGTACATGAACACAGGTTCAGGCAACTCGTCTGCACGGACGATGAGGGTTCCGGAAGGAAAATGGGCAAGACCCGGTGGTTGCGTGATCCCCGAGGCTTATTCCATGTTATCGACCCTGCCCATGGGGTCAATCCCCCACACCCCGACCCCCGATAACGTCTCTCCGATCCGGTAAAAGTGCCCGTGACCTGGATCAGTGCAAAAAAACTGCCCGGTGCGACCATGCGTCGCACCGGGCTTTCCCTAGTGTCCTGTATGTTCCTGATTCAAGAATCAGGGGCAGTATGAAGTCGCCTCGCACTCGGCGCCTTCAATCGTTCCGCAGTCCGGCCACGGTGCACTCGGAGCGGGACCGCTCAGCAGACGGTAGCTGATCACGAAAATCGCGTCGGCTGCGTCCATGAGTGAATCATCATTGGCGTCACAAGCGACGAGACAGGTTCCGGTCGGACCTCCCTGGAAGAGATCATTCAGAATCCAGATTCCGTCGGCAATGTCGACAGTGTCATCGCCATTGCAGTTACCGCGAATGAAGGGAACGTCGGGCGGAGCGTACTGAGGGAACAGGCTGACACTTCCGTTGGTCAGCTCAGCCTCAATCGAACCACCACCGACGACGACCACGTTGGCCACCGGAGGACTGCCAAGGCTGTCAGTCCAGGTAAGGGCAGTGTCGGTCGGATCCAGCAGTCCAGCGAGCGCAGAAGCGACAGAACTGTAACCGGCACTGAGAACGGCAGTCTCAGTCTCGAATGCGAGAGTATTCGCACCGGTAAAACTGTAAACCACCCCGATGGTCCAGCCATTGGCCAGAAGATTGACACCCGCGAAGTCCGGATCGAATCCAAGATCAGAGTTCCAGTCGACGGAATCGATGGTCAGCAGCGAATCATCGTGCTGGAGACCCATCGAGAACCCCTGAGTCGAACTCGGGAATCCCGGGTTATCCGGATTTTCAGTAATACTCGGGCTGGCGGTGAAGGAAACCTCACCAGAGTTGCCGTCGTAATCGACGTCGTAATCACCTGCACCGTAGGCAAACGGAGGAGGACCGGCGACAAGCTCGACGGTTCCACCCGTGGTATCAGGTGTAATGGAAGCACCACCGACAACGACGATCGTTTCAACAGTCGGGCTGCCCAAAGTGTTGCAGAAGTCGACGTTGGTCGAGGTGCCAGGAGCACCGATCAGGTCGTAGGAAGCAACGTTGAGCTCGGCTCCGGTGGTTCCGGCGGCGAGATTGGCACAACCGGTGAAGCAGATCACAACACCGACAGTGAATCCCTCAGCGGCATCCACGTTGACCTGGTTGAAGTCCGGCGGAGAGCCGTTCTTGACGACCTCGGTGGTCGATCCGTCGACCACTGCAGTCAGGGACAGAGCAGAACCATCGTGGCAGACACCGTAGGACCAGCCCTGAATGTCGTCGCCATTGTTGTCGAGCGACACCTGAAGATCAAGAGAAGCACCGGGAGCGCCCGAGCCACTGGAGATCGACATTTGGTAGCTCTGCCCGAGTGCCGGGACGCTCAGCAGGAGCGCGAAGGCAAAGGGAAGAAGAAACTTAAAGGATTTCATTTTATTACTCTGCTTTCTTACAAAAAGCGGTTTTCGATTTCTGGGTTCCTGAACAGTCCGTTAGTTACACGCAGCCGGAAGAGCACAATCAAGGGCGTCTTCAGACGGGTCTACACCCGAGCTGTAAGGACCCGGATCCGGCGTCGGATTTCCGAAACTGAAAAGGAAGTTCAGCAGGTAAACAGAGTCAGCAAGGTTGATGATTCCGTCGTCGTTGGAGTCACAGGCGTCGAGGCAAAGAGCGTCGTATCCCTGGAACTCGGTGGCGATGACCGTGGCAGCGTCAGCAAGGTCGACCTTGGTGTCGGTGTTGCAGTCACCACGAAGGAATGCGGGAACCGGAATGATCTCGTAGTCAGCACCGATCAGAGTGAAGTTCTGAATCGACTGGTACTCGATCACAGCCATGTTGTTGATCTCGACCATGCCGTTACCGTTGATTCCGTCGCAGAAATCGATGCTGAAGGAGTCACCACAAATGGCTCCACCGTCAACTTCGGCGTCCACACAGGCAATCAACAGCGGCTCGGAAGTAGTCGGAAGCTGCTGGTTCTCGAAGGGCGGCAGGGCGTCCATGAGAATACCGGCGACCAACTCGCGGCCGTCGCCGTCATTGTCGTCATTGTCGATCTGGTAGTGAACAAACTCGGCACCCAGTTCGTCGGCGATGGATCCCTCGATGCTGAAGGTTCCGTCAACGAGCAGCAGGTCGTCATAGCAGACGGCCAACTGCACACCCTGAATGTTGTCGGTCGGGTCACTGTAGAAGAAGCAGAACTCGATCTCCTGGCCGGGGAATCCGCTGCCACCATTGGTGCCTGTCTCCGGGAAATCACGCTGACCAATGTAGAAAGCGGTATCGAAGACCGGAGGAGGAGGAGTCGGATTGATGCTCATGGTGCCATCCTCAAGCGAAGGGCTGAGGGAGATACCGGCGACCACGATCACGTTGTCCAGAGTCGGGCTGCCAAGCTGACCGTTGACGAAGGTCAGAGCAGTCTGAACCGGAGCATCGGGCTCAACAAGATCGATCTGTGAAGCGTAAACGTAAGAAGCAATGTGGTTGTCATTGCCAGCGGCAATGGTCTGTCCTTCGAACGGAGTCTCAAAATCGAGAACCACGCCGAGGGTACCACCGTTGGAGTAAAGCTCCTCAACCACCAGCTCAGCGCCGGCGGACTGGGAAGCAGCTCCCAGAGTAATATCGACCAAGCTCAAAAGAGCGGGGTCATGGGTGATGGAAAGAACAAATCCCTGGGCATCTCCACTGGAGTTGGAGAGAAGCACACGGGCAGGTCCACTTCCGTCAGCGTTAATGCTGCTATCTTCAATCCTCATGCTGTCAGGCGGAGGAGGAAGCAGGGTCAGGAGACCGTCGTTGAGCTCCAGGCCGGTGGAAGCGTCCACACTCTGACCACCCTGAACGATCAGGTTGGAAAGAGGAGGATTGTTCAACACACCGTCGGAGAAACCGATAGCGGAATCCGTGGCTGCGCCCACGAGGGCAAGGGGGGTCATGGTGAATGCCGCAATCTCAAGCCCGGCACCGGCAGGAATCTCCTGGCCGTCGAAGGGAGCAGTGGCGTCCACAACAACTCCGAGGGTGAATCCACCACTCAGGGTTTCGGGAACGACCAACTCCGCATTCGCGGAAAGAGTGGCAGATCCGGCCTCGACGTCACTGACGGACAGCAAGCTGTCATCATAAGTGATCGCAAGAACGAATCCCTGAACACCCGAATCGGAATCCATAAGGACAGACAGGGTCTCAGGTGCCAAACCCGCAGTTTCACCACTGGAAATGGTGAGTGCGTTTTGGGCAAACGATTGGGAACCAATAACGGTGAATAACACCGCAAACAGTGCGCTGTAGAGGCGCGGGAGACTGCGTTTCATCACTACTCTCCTCGTCTCGAAGGGACACTTCGGAGCTTCTTTGAGGACCGACGAGCCTTACAACTCTTCGACCCGCGCGGAGGGACTCCGAACAGGGGGAAAAAATTACAAAGTTGAAACAATCCGGAAACAGGCAGGCCTGGAACTCGGGGGAGACCAGGTCACATGATCCCGGGGGACGATTGACTGAATGTCGTGCAAGAAGAGGAATGTGCAGGAAGGGATGATCCTGCGGTTTGGAATCCGAAGACTCCTGTGCTGGTGCTTCAAAGTTACAGATCGTTGCCGAAACTGTCTACGGCGATTCTGTGACTGCCCATGAAAGTGGAATCAACACCGCCACTCCATGGCATGCAAAGATCGCAATCTGCCCCCCACTCTCGGCAGCGATTGCCGAATCTCGGAATCGGTTGCCGATTTCAACTGGCGATCCATACCTCAACCGGGAATCGTCACCCCAAAAGAGAACCTGAGCCCTCTCTGAAGTGCGATTTCTCACCGGGATATTTTTCCGGAATGGATTTATTCAAAACAAAAAAACAGGCTCGGAACCCTGGGGATTCCGAGCCTGTTTTGATCATGTGGTTCGATTCGGCCACTCTAGAGGCCTCATCGTGTGATCAGGGGCAGTAAGAGGTTGCTTCACAATCTGCACCACCAACCGCTCCACAATCCGGGAACGGAGCAGTGGGCATCGGTCCGTCAAGAAGGCGGTAGCTGATGATGAAGACAGCGTCTCCGGCATCGTACTTGGCATCCTCATTGGCGTCACAAGCAGCAACACAGGTTCCGGAAGGGCCCTGAAGGAAAAGCTCATTCAGAATCCAGATTCCGTCTGCGATGTTGACCTTGTTGTCACCATTGCAGTTACCGCGAACGAACGGAATGTCGAAAACGGGCTGAAGGCTAATGGTTCCGTCGACCAGATTCGGCTCGACTGAGGCGCCATTGACCACGACGACGTTGTCGACGGGAGGACTTCCCAAAGTACTGGTCCAGGCAAGGGAAGTATCAATGGAATCGGTTCCGGTGAGCGCTCCGGCAACGGTGGAGTAATCCACAGAAACCACGTCCAGCTCGGAATCGAAGGCGAGGGTGTTTCCACCGGTGAAGCTGTATACGACACCGATCGTCCAGCCGTCGGCAAAAATTCCACCCTCGGCGAAGTCCGCGTCGAAGGGCAGAGTTGCAGTCACAGCGGTCGGCTCGATGACGGCACTGTCATTACCCATACCCATGGAGAAACCCTGACTCGGGTTCGGGAAATCTGCGCCGAGTGCACTGTTGTCAACTTCAGCAATGCTGAAGGCAGTACTGAAGGAGGCTGAGCCGGTGTTGCCGTCGTAGTTTACGGACTGGCTCGGAGCTGTGAAGTTAAACTCGGGGCCAGGAACGGAGAAGGGCTCCAGAGTAATGGTGCCATCCTCGAGAGACGGCGCAATGGAGGCTCCTGCCACCACGATCACATTCTCGACCGGAGGCGATCCGAGCGCGTTGCTCCATGCAAGGGAGGTCACCACATTGTCGGTCGACCCGATCAGGCCTCCGGCAACAGTGTCGTAATCGACACTGACGACGTCGGTCGGAGCGTCAAACGCAAGGGTGTTGGCACCGGTAAAGCTGTAGACGACCCCAATGGTCCAGCCGTCTGCAAGAATGTTCGACTCGGCGAAATCAGCATCGAAGGGCAGCGTCTCGGTGACCGTCAATGCCGTGAGGAGAGAAGAATCATTCGAGAGACCCATGGAGAAACCCTGGGTCGGATTCGGGAACGGGGCACCCTGAGCGGAGTTATCCGTCTCGGAAACGGCAATAACTGCGGTGAAAGAGCCAATACCGGTATTTCCGTCAAAGGTCACCGCTTCAGTTGGAGCAGTGTAAACGTACTCTGGCCCGGGAACTCCCACCACTTCGATAGCGCCGGAGTTCTGGGTCGGGGCAACGGAGGCTCCATTGACCACGATGACGGTCTCTACCGGCGGAGCACCGAGGGTGTTGCAGAAATCGACGGTCGTCGAACCTTCAGCCACACCATTGTAATCCACAGCCAGTAACTCAAATCCACTGACATCTCCCACGGAGGCACAACCGGTGAAGCAGATCACCACACCCTGGGTCGCTCCCTCAGGAAAGAGGTTGATCTGGTTGAAATCGGGAGCACCACCATTTTTGGAGGTCTCGGTACCGGAACCACTGTTGGCTGCAATCGCCTCGAGGAAAGCGGTGTCGTTGCAGATACCCAAAGACCACCCGGCGATCACATTGCCAGTGTTATCCATGGTCAGAGAAACGGTGCCACTGCCACCCAATGCGATATCACCGCTTCCTGCGATGAAACTGGTGTCCTGTGCACCCGCATTTGCGGAAGCAAAGCCGACCACCAGGGCCAGCAGGAAAATTGAAAAAGTGCGCTTCATTTTACACCTCTCACGCCGTCCCCCCCCCGGGGGAATAAATCAGGGTCTGATAATCATCAAGAACTGACAGATCCACCGGGGATTTGCCTGCCTTGGGTCTTGTTTGGATGAATCCGGGGAATGGGCAATCTCCCCGACTCTAGAATGCCTCTCCGGAAGAAATTTCCGGGTCGCACACTGTCCTCATAGTAAGGCCCCCATCACCCCGGATCACCCCCGTTTATGCAGAAATTCGGCTCAGAAGCGATCTTTCGATTTTCCCGTCAGGGCTGAACTTCACCGCCGCGAGGACTGCTTTACGGCTATCCGTCACAACACCTTTCCATTACTTATTTTAGGTGTCATGAGCCGGAGTGATTCGGTCACTCGTGGAATCGTACTATTGAGACAAGTATTGAGGAGTAGGCATAAAAATTCCTCCCCGGGGATTCTGGAATCCCCGGGGAGGAACCGATCAAACCCTGCCGGAAGTGCAGGGTCCCATCTTCTTACAGACAGGAACTGTTACCACAGTCCTCAGGAGTCTGTCCGTCCACCTGACCGCAGTCGGGGTAAGGAGCTGTCGGAGCAGACCCACCCATGAAGCGATACATGATGATGTAGGAGGTGTCCGCAAGGTCACCGAGGCCGTCATTGTTGGCGTCGGTGGCGATGGGACAGGTGGTTGCCGGACCATTGAGGAACAGCTCGTAAATGATCCAGATGGCATCTGCGATGTTGACGATGCTGTCACCATTCACATCTCCGCGAATGAAGTCCACGGTGATCACCGGATTCAGGGCGATGGAGCCGTTTTCGAAGTTGGCGGCAAAAGAGCCTCCATCCACGACCACGACGTTGGCGACGGCGGGAGAACCAAGGTTGTCACTCCAGGTCAGATCCACGGTGGTACCGGTCTCGTCTCCGGCCATGCTGCCATTGGTGGAGTAATCCACAGAGACGACCTCGGTCGAGTTCTCAAAGGTCAGAGTGGCTCCGCCAGTGAAGCTGTAGACCACACCCAGAGTCCAGCCAGAGCCATCCAGATTGCTCTCTGCAAAATCCGCAGCGAATCCAAGGGACACGTTGACAGCGGAAGCTTCCACTTCAGGTCCGTTGGCAAGCCCCATGGAGAACCCCTGGGTAACACTTGGGAATGCAGCTCCGGCGGCACTGTTGTCCACCTCCGAGATGTTGATCCCCACACTCACGGAGGAGTTGCCGTCAGCAGGATTGTAGTTACCCGTCACGTTGCCTGCGGAGTAGGTGAACTCCGGATCGGGAACAAACAGAGGCTCGAGGGTGATGGTTCCATCGACAAAGTTGGGAACCAGAGATCCCCCATTGACCACTGCGACGTTGGCAACCGGCGGAGAACCGAGAGTATCAACGAAAGTCAGGGAAGTGACGGTGGCATCCGCATTTCCGGCGAGTGCGCCGGAAACGGTGTCGTAATCGACACTGATCACGTCGACAGCGCTGTCGAATGCGAGAACCGTACCACCCGTGAACGAGTAGACCACTCCAGCGGTTACACCGTCGGCGAAAACAGAAGATTCAGCAAAGTCTGCGGAGAAAGGCAGAGTAATGTTGATTGCTGTTGGTGAAAGAAGCGCCGGGTCATTCCCCAATCCCATGGAGAATCCCTGGGTGTCATTCGGGAACGGAGCACCGAGCGAGCTGTTGTCGACTTCAGCAATACTTGCAGTAGCCGTAAAGTTGCCGCTGCCACTGTCGCCATTGTAGGAAACAGTCTGATCGGCAGTAGCGTAGGTGAACTCAGGATCGGGAACCCCGACCACGTCGACAGCACCAGAGTTCTGCGTCGGAGCAAGAGATGCTCCATTGACCACGATGACGGTCTCCACTGCAGGAGAGCCAAGGGTGTTACAGAAATCGATCGTCGTCGATCCTTCAGCCACACCATCGTAGTCAATGGTGAGCATTTCAAAAGCAGACACATCGCCCACAGTTGCGCAGCCGGTGAAGCAGATCACCACTCCCTGAGTTGCTCCTTCGGCAAAAACACTGATCTGATTAAAATCAGGAGCAGAACCGTTTTTGGAAGTCTCGGTATCCGCACCACTGTTCGCGGCTGTGGTGGTAAGGAAAGCGGTGTCATTGCAAATACCCAAAGACCAACCGGCAATCACATTGCCCGTGTTGTCCATGGTCAAAGCAAGAGTTCCACTTCCACCTTCAGGAATCGTCCCACTTCCAGCATTGAAACTAGTGTCCTGCGCATTGACATTCCCCGAAAAAACGAAAGCCAGCACGAGAGCACACCAAATTGAATTCTTCATCCTCTTCACCTCCTCCATCCCTATGTAAAAAAAATCGGTGCGATGAATAAAGTCACCGCACCGATATTACTCGAACGTCAGAGGTCAAAATAGAGAGAAAGGTCTCTGCACCCCTCCTCAGCCAGTATTTTCGTAACTACTGTCCTAGAAGGCTCCTGCGTCGATCCAAGACCCAATCAGCTCGATGGTTGCTTCGTCCATGCACGAGTTTGAGTTTTCGCAGAATCGCGGCATTCTTCTACCGCAACCATCCGGAGATCCATCCCCGTCGGTATCCGGACAACAACCCATGTCCAGGACGTCAGGATCGAGATGAGACCCCTGAATCTTTCGGTACAACCAGCTTCCATTACGGTCGCCAGGGTTCACGAGATTCATGGTATCGCATTGTCCTGCGGGCATGCCGACGATGTTGTCGTAGGCATCCTCCGTCAACTGCAATCCAAAGGAAGGGCCATTCCCCTGAGCGCCACCCGGAGCATGACAGGGAACACAGGAAGAGGTCAGGATCGGCTGAATGTCGGCCACGAAAGTGGCTGGGGCTGATCCCCCACCGTCTGCACAGCCGGAGGAAACACAGTCTTCCGGAGTCTGATCCACCACCTGGCCACAGTCGGGGAAGGGTGCAGAGGGCATCATTCCATTCATGAAGCGATACATGAAGATGAAGGATGCATCCGCAATATCTGCGAGGCCATCCGCATTGGCATCGCTGGCCAGAGTACAAGTGCTGGCCGGTCCATTCAGGAACAGCTCGTAAATGATCCAGACACCATCGGCGATGTTCACCTTGGCGTCTGCATTCGCATCTCCACGAATGAAGTCCAGAGTCACCACCGGATTCAGGGCGATAGCCCCATCCTCAAACGCCGCATTGAGAGAAGCACCACCGACGACCATGACATTGGCTACCGGGGGCGAACCCAGATCGTCGCTCCAGGTCAGGGTCGCTGTGGCTCCGGTTTCATTTCCGGCCATGCTTCCAGCCGTCTCGTAATCAACAGAGATCACTTCTGTTGCATTTTCGAAATTGGCAGTCACCCCTCCAGTGAAGCTGTAGACCACTCCTGCAGTCCAGCCATCCGCGAAGAGGCCGATTTCACCGAAATCCGGATCAAAACCCAGATCAAGAGTGACATTGGTCGGAGAGACTTCAGCACTATTGGCGAGTCCCATCGAAAAACCCTGAGTCGCATTGGGGAACGGAGCCCCAAGGCCAGAGTTGTCGGTCTCGGCAATGGAGATGCCCACTGTGGCACTGGCATTGCCATCTGCGGGGTTGTAACTGGCCGCAACAGAACCTGCGGAGTAGGTGTACTCAGGATCGGGAACCCCAACCACATCCAGTGTGCCGGCATTTTGCGTCGGAGCCAGAGAAGCCCCATTGACGACGATCACGGTATCGACCGGCGGTGCTCCAAGAGTGTTACAGAATGCGATAGAAGTCTGACCTTCTGCCACACCCTGATAGTCGACAGTCATCATCTCGAAACCTGAGACGTCTGTCACCACCGCACAACCCGTAAAGCAGAGAACCACTCCCTGGGTTGCACCTTCCGGGAAGACACCAATTTGGTTGAAATCCGGAGCAGAGCCATTTTTTGCGGTCTCCGTGTCCGCACCACTGTTGGCAGCACTCACCGTAGCCACTGCAGGATCGTTACAAACCCCGAGAGACCAGCCAGCGATCTCCTGACCAGTGTTGTCCATAGTCATGGACAGGGTCCCGGTACCGCCCTCGGGTGCGGTTCCACTCGCTGCATTAAAACTGGCATCCTGTGCAATGGAAACTCCACCATGGGAGAACAGCAGTGTCAGGACGAGACACATTCTAAATAACATCTTCAGTCACTCCTCAACTTGAATAGTCACCCCGGCTCATACAAATCCGGGAAATCAAAATACGAACTACAAGATTTAACTCTGAAATACCCAGAAAACTTGCGGAAACTGTCGAAAATACTCTGTGACGAAGACACCACGCAAACCCTGGTGAGTCATGCCACTGGGTTTATTTTACTCATGATTCAATATGGAAACCATGTCCACCAAGTGACTTTTAATCCGTTTATGAAATGTGCATGAAAACCGTTTCAGGCCCCAAATAAAAAGAATCCCCCGGAAGGATGACCTTCCGGGGGAATCTTCGATAGATCTCAAACCATCCGAGCTTTAGCAGCCGGTGTCGTCGCTATCACAACTTGGAAGCCCGTCGTCTGTCGGGTCAACACCATCGTTGAACGGACCCGGAGCTGTCGGGATCGGACCAAACTTGAAGAGCCAGTTCAGCAAGTAGACAGAATCTGCCATGTTCAGCAGGCCGTCATCATTGGTGTCACAGGCATCGGGGCAAAGAATGGCAAATCCGTTGAACTGATTGGCAAGGATCGTGGCAGAGTCTGCCAGGTCAACCTTGTCGTCGCTGTTGCAGTCTCCACGCTGGAAGATCTCTTCAGGAACCACGTAAACAGAACCATCGTTGCGGGCATAGCTCTGGATCGAGTTGAAGTTGATAACAGCGTTGTTGTAGAGGTTCACGGTACCGGTACCGTTGATGTCGTTACACCACTCGATGAGAAGATCAGTCTCACAGGGAGCATTGGCCCCCACGGTGATCGGCAGGCACCCGATCAACAAACGTCCCTCATTGAGGTCCGCAGTTTGCGGAAGGGTCTGACCGTCGAAGGGCGGCAAAGCATCCAGAAGGATTGCGACCAC
>JACETR010000100.1 GCA_013911165.1 Planctomycetota bacterium
TGGCTTGGACGCATCTTTTCCAGGGCACGCAAAATTCCATCCGTCCCCATCGCACGGCCACCACCGGTGTGAAGGGTGAAGAGTTCATTCGCAAGACCCACACCATGAACCTGCCAGAAAGCCAGATGAGGGGCATAGGGAAAGACGCTGACGAGACGATCGGTGGAGTTGTCGACACCGATCACCTCCCCCATGCGCTTGCCCGCTTCCTGCAGAACATCGATATCGTATCGACTGAGGAAGAATGAGGTCGGCAGTGCCGTGCGCCCCGTGGTGAAGAACGCCTGGACCGGACGATACTCGGTCCCGAGCCTCTTCTTGACCTCCGCCCTTCCATGACGCAGGGCAGTCCACATCAGGCCCGCCTTCTGGAGAGGAGTCAGCACTTTCTTGACGGACTCGGCATCCGGCTGAAGAACAAAACTTTTGGGGCGATCGGGATGCTCTGCGGTCGGGGCAACATCTGACTTGGAGGAAAAGGGAATCAGATCCATGTCCGCATAGGTCTGCAGTGCATCGATCTCAAGGCCCGCCAGTTTTTCCCGATAGTGCGGATGAAACGGCAGCACCTTTTCACGAAGGTGACGACGCAGTTTCTCCATCTGCAAACGCTCAAGACTTTGGGGATCCGGGTGATCCCATTTCCTGGCCAAAGCCCCACTCGGTGTAAATCTTCCGTGCATCCCCACGCCGTATCCTCCACTGGTTCCCGACTCCCTGTTTGGGGAGCTGATTCGGGAAGCAATCCCCTGTACTCAGACCGTGTGCTCATTCACACGTCCAATGAGAATAACATCTTATGGAGAATTTGTGTGATCCCCCTGATTGGCAGCCCCCCCGCTCGCCGGGGATTCACGCTTGCAAGGCTCAGGGAACCCCCTTGCGAGTGAATTAGGCCGATTCGACGCAGTGACAGCGACCATCGTAGTCTTCTCCGTGGACCCATCCGCAGATGTCATGGGCATCTCCGGCATTTGGCCCGGGTCCACGAGCTCTTGCTCTGAAAGGTCATCATGACTTCGTGGAAAACGGTCCTGACCCTGACCGGAATCGCCGGCTTTGCATTCGTTTCGCTGAATGTACCCGGCCTCCTGCTTCAGCAGTTTCCTGATCTGCCGGAACCTTTGAAATCGATGGCGGTCGCAGGATCCCCCTTCAAATCAATTGTGGCACTCTTCAGCCTGCTCGCCTTGAGCATTGGTGTCATCCCCACCGGCGACACGACATTTCATCGTGGAGATTTCCTGCAAACGGTTTCTCTCGGCTGTGCCATCGTCGTCGCTGCATGTCTCGCGCTGGCAATCCACTTCACCTCGACGAGTGGACCTGTACTCCCCGGGCTGACCCTGTCCGTTGCGGTGATCCAGGCCGGTGTGGGGATCTTTGCCGCCCTTGTATTGACACTGGATCAGCGAACCCGTTCGCTGAGCAAATTTCCGCTGACCGTCAATGTCGGACTGTGCGGCCTCGCACTGGTCTACAGCTCCGGCCTCTGGGTCTGATAGGAGAAAACCATGATTTACTGTGACGATTGCGGTGCTATCACCGACAAGAACCATGGTCCGGAAGATGGTGCCATTCGTTGCGCACGATGCTCCGGAGCCACGGAGGAATCACCCGCAAGCAATGAACTCTCCATGCTCGATGACCCCATGGTTAACGAAACCGGAGGATTCCAGTCTTCCGACGAATCGATGGAAGATCTGGATCTCTTCTCCAGCGAGACCATCGCCCACAAGAGAAGTGTTCCAGCCCCCACTGAAGATTCCACACTGACCCTGGTTGAAGATGATGTCTTCGGACTGGACCAACCGGTGAATGTGGAGGAATTCGATCTTCCGGACTTCTCTCAGGTAGAAAACAACGAAATCACTGAAGAATCAGACTCCGCTGAAGAGGTCGAGTCCTGGCAGTTTGATTGCCTTGCCTGTGCCGGAAGACTCTCGGTCACAGCCGTGATCGAGCGCAGCAAGGTCAATTGCCCCCGCTGTGAAACCTGGATGGTGATCGATGTGGATGGAGAGGTAATTCTCCCCGGCGATGAGTTCGGTGCTCCACAACCCTCCTGCTCTTCACAGGAATTGGAACAGCTTCGCCAGGAAGTCCATCGGATTGCGGATGACATCGGCTCTTTCGATGACATGACAGAAAACGATGATCCTTCCATGAATGGGAAAACAGATTCGGATCTTTACGAATCCGATCTCCCCTCCGCAGGATTTGTCTCCCCCGCCGCTCTCGCTGCAGCCGAAATGCAAGCAGCCAGCGGTGACGTCATCACCGCCATGGAGACGGAAGAGGAAAACGTTGAAACACCTCCTGCCAGCGTCACGACTCCTGCTGACGATCTGACCGCCGCCCTCAGTGCTTTGGCGTCAGGTGAGGATCTGCCAGAGGTCGACCTGCGTGGAGAGGCCCCGGCACCGGTGCTGACCCGGACCACCATCGGGGTTTACACGGTACTGTTTACCCTGCCTTCACTGGTGGTTCTCTCCGCCTGGCATGCAGGGGCCGATTCTCCGGCCTATCAGGTGTTGCTGAAATTCGGAACTCAGGTCCAGCAGAATGGCGGCCAACTTCTCGACCAGATTGCCCGCTTCTTCGCAGGAGTCTGATCCCTCCCCCTAAACCCCTTCTTCAGCGATCTCCGGGAGTCGTCTTGCACGATTTCCGGAGATCGCTACACTACGGGACCTGTCACAAGCAGGAAACGTGGGCGATTAGCTCAGCTGGCTAGAGCGTTTCGTTGACATCGAAGAGGTCGGAGGTTCGAGTCCTCTATCGCCCACCATTTTGAAATCCAGCAGGCGCAAGGGTTTAACGACCATGCGCCTGCGTTCAATTTCCGCCTGTTCATTGCGTCCCACCCCTCTGTGTTACGGTCTGTGTTACAGGGTCGACCACTTTCGCGAACCTGTAACACGAACCGAAACGCTTCACTTCTTCGAATCCTTCGTCGACTTCTTCTACTCCCGTAAATCGGATTTGCCCTGCATTGTGGCAATAACTCAAGATGAAAAAGGTTCTGAGTGGCCAGGTTCTTCTACTGGATCGGCTTGATCAGCTTTCCATTTCTCCTGGCGATTCCCTTTGTTCTCGGAATCGTTGAGATCCTGGAGTGGTCGGATGTTCTGGAGCATCGCGATCTTGATTTTGAATTCTTTCTTTTCAGCATCCCGTTCATGTTTGTCGTCGGTTGTATCAGCTCTGTGACGATTCATCGCACCTTGAGCAAAAACAGGATTGATTGATGGGTATGTCAACAAACTTTACTCAAGCCTGTATTGTATTTCTCCGTTGACTAATCTGGACATGTTCCTCACAATTGCTTCCACTCACATTCACTGAATAGGAATGTGATGGAAGGGACGGGTCATGGAGGGCTTGGTAGTCATCTGTCTGCTCGTGCTGATCGCTGTCCCGGTGATCATTCTGGTGCAAATTGCGGAAATCAAAAAACTCTTCAAAGAGTGGATCGATTACCAGAAGGGGCAATCCAGAAAACTGGAACAACGGTGGAGTTCCCCCCCACCCACAGAAACTCAATCCACAGATCCCCAACCCATCTTTCCCGATACTTTCCTGAAGGAAACTCTCACCTCCCTGAACACTGAGACCTCTACTGACCCGGCCTCCACTTCTCCTGAAAACGTCTCCGAGCCCCCCGAGAGGGACACAGAGGCGGCTGCGAAAACAGAGGCCCCGGATGAGTCGGTAGAGTGGATCGGACTGGACGATCAGGAATCGGTGGAGGAACCATCACCCTCTGAAGAATCTGCCGATGCTGCAGAGCCTGTCGTTTCTGAGGAATCAGAAAAACTGCAGGCACCAGCCCCAAATGCTTCCAGATTGAAGCCTCTGCCTGCCAGAAGATCCGAAGACACGCCGTCCGCTTTTGAGGTGGCCACCCGGGAAACCCTTCAGAAGATCAAGAACTGGATTCTGGTCGGTGAGGAAAACGCTCCAGACAAGGGCTCCATGGAAAATGCCCTGGCCAGTCAGTGGTTGATGCGGATTGGCATTCTGCTGCTCTTCGCAGGAGCGGCCTACCTGATGAAATACTCCATCGACAATGACCTCATCACTCCTGTACAGAGAGTCTATGCCGGATTGTTCAGTGGGTTGGCAATGGTCATCGCCTCCCACAAAATCAAGGAGGGCCCTTTCACTCTTCTGCGATACGGACTGATGGGAGTGGGAGTCGGTATCCTCTACATCGCCAGCCTCGCTGCCACTGCACTCTACCAATTGATCCCGGACATTCTCGGCTATCTCGCCATCGGTGCGGTCAGCACACTGGCCGGATTCCTCTCCTATCGCCATCAATCGTTGTTCTTGGCACTCGTGGGAATTCTGGGGGCCTACACCACCCCCCTCGTGATCGGCATACAGGGAGGCAGCGAGACCAGTAGCCAATACTACGCCTACCTGTTCTTCATCTCTGCAGGAGCACTTTTTGTGTGCTCCAGAAGAGACTGGCCACTGTTGATCCTGACCTCTTTTCTTCTCCACTGGTCCCAGGTCATCGTCCTGTTGACGAAGGTTCAGGATGCGCAATGGACACAGGCTCTCTCCTTCACCATTGCATACTGCATCGGCTATTCGACGATCACCTTTGCCCGACACTTGCGATTGGGGACGACCACGACCTTCATCGATATGCTGATTCTGGTCCTGAATGCCGTGGCCTTCACCATCAGCGTCTCATATCTGGTCCCCCTGCGTCACGACCCCTTCTACATCTCCCTCGCCACTGGCGGAGCTTCCGTCTACTACGCCATGCATGCCTGGTTCTGTTGGAAAACCCGACGACTCGACTATCCGATTTTCCAGCTTTTCTGCCTCTTGAGTGGTCTGTTTGCACTGATCACCATCCCCAAGCTGATCTCCACGGCATGGATCACCTCTACCTGGACCCTGGCAGGGCTCGCACTGTTGATCCTGGCTTCAAAGAACCGTAACGCCCTTCTGGGAAGAGTGGGCTTCTCGCTCCTGCTTCTCGGAGTCATACGCTTCTTCCTGATCGATCTTGCAGATTGGTACTCCGCGGATTATTGGCGGATCGAGTACGCATCAGGGTCGGAGTACTTCAAAAGCTTTGCAGAGAGGGTGATTGGATTGGCATTGCCCATCGGCAGCATGATTTATTCCGCTCTGCTCTTCCTGCGTCAAAGCCCGATATCCGAATTTGGCAATGAGGACTCCCCCCAGCATCTGGGCACGGGCTTCTTCTCCATTCTCCGGATCCTGGCGCTCTCAGTGTTCGGTGGAATTCTACTCATGCAGACCTTGTTCCACCTGCCCTTGATCTCGAATGACTTGGTGAGCTGGATCTTGGGAATCTCATTCTTCTTGCTTCTTGCGCACATCGGCAACTGGATCTTCTTCGGTGGAAATTCACAAAGTTTCAGACGATTCTTTGACTACACCAGTGCTGGGCTTGGAACCTGGATCCTGATCTGGTTTACGATGGACACCGCCATCGACTCCAAAAACTGGATCAGGTCTTTGACCTTTTTGTCGCTTCCAATCGGCATGGTCTTCGCCATTCCACTGCTGAGTCCCGCAACGATCAGGCCGTTTGTCTTCCTGGGGGTCACTTCCTTCATCGCCATTTATTTGTCGACCACGGAGGAAGCCTACCACTGGCTGGAATTTGTCTATCCGGGGATGAAAGACGGCGGCAAGACCATCGTCATGATCCTGAATGCCATCGGATTGTTGATTCTTGGATTGAAAAACCAGCAATCGATCCTTCGGAAAGCCGGATTGCTCCTGATCGGGACTTCGATTCTGAAGATGTACTTCCACGATCTGGAATCCCTGAAAAATATTTACCGGGTCCTGTCACTCGTGGGAATCGGCCTGCTTTTGATGGCCGGATCCACCCTGTACCTGAAAGCCCAATCCAACATGGCTGCAAGTCGCAGCAAGGATGAAAAGACTGAAGAATGACGCGAACCATAAGGCATCGCGTCACTTTTCGGATTCATCCCTTCCAAAAGAAGTGGTGATCGCGGTAATCAGAATGAACCAGATGATTGCGGCCACAAATGGGAAGGGGATGTAGTCGAGCTCCCACAAGAGGCTGCGTCTCTTTTCAGGGCTGAGCAGAAAGTGTTTGAAATACAGCCAGGAAGACCAACCGAGTCCTGCTGAGATCAACAGACGCAACAGCCACGCCAGAGCCGTATTCATTGGGGGCCCTCGTCCCTGTCAGGATTTTGCCGACGGTAGAGGTTCTCAACGATATCTGCATGACGCTGGTGCAGCGTCTCCAGCATCGACTCATATTTCTCTTCCGTCTCCCTGAGCTGTTCTTTCAGACGGGGATAGTCCCGATATCTGTGCAAAACCGTATGGGGCCAGGCCAGTAACCTCAGCAGCAAACCCGGTTGACTCATCACCGTCCCCTCCCGTATCGCCTCCGAAGTCAATGTGACCCTGACCAGCTGGCGCAACACCTGCTTTCACGGTGGCTCGTTATCGTTCCCCCGAGGGATGGTATTCAGGCCTTCCCTCAGGAAGATCTTTCAGGTTTCAGAAGATCCCCTTTGAGGCCGCACTATGATCTTCACAAACCTGCCCTACAAGGACAAAGAATGCTTCAAAGCGACTGGAAAGACGAATATCTCTGGGACCTGGATTCCGCTCGCACCTATTGCGAAAGTGGAAATCCGATCAATTCCCGGAATGCTGACGGCATGACCCCGCTGATGCTGGCCGCTGGAAGCGGGGCAGATCTGGAGATCCTCCAAAT
>JACETR010000101.1 GCA_013911165.1 Planctomycetota bacterium
CCGACCACGTTGGCGTGAATATCGCATCCGCCAAGAGGAATACCCAAGCGCTTTTCGAGTACCGCAGCCAGCATCGAGAGTCTTGCCGCATCGATGCCGGAACATTTTCTTGCCGGAGATCCATGGGCCGCCGGGCTGACGAGGGCCTGAACCTCGATCAACAGGGGACGCGTCCCCTCGAGAATCGCAGCAGTGGCAGATCCCGGAGATGCGGTGGAGCGATCGGAAAGGAGCAGTCCTGAGGGATTGTCGATTTCGTGAAGACCATCGGCCCGCATTTCGAAGATGCCCACCTCTTCCGTGGATCCAAAGCGATTCTTCAGTCCCCGAAGGATTCGCAGGGCATTACCCCTCTCACCCTCAAACTGCAGTACACCATCGACCATGTGCTCGAGGGTTCTGGGTCCGGCAACGGTTCCATCTTTGGTGACATGGCCCACGAGAAGCAGGGCGAATCCCTCTTGCCGCGCCAGCGAAATCAGTCTGGCTGTGACTTCGCGAACCTGCACCACTCCTCCGGCTCCAGCAGGGAGATCATCCCAGCGAACCGTCTGGATGCTGTCGATACCGACCACCGAGGGGGACGTTTTTTTGACCTGAGCCTCGATCGCTTCAAGGTCACATTCCGAGAGAAGCCACAGCTGGTCTCCGGAGACACCGATTCGATCCGCTCTCAATCTCACCTGGGCTGCGGACTCCTCACCGGTGACATAGAGGAAACGCCGGTTCCCTCCCTGTTCTGATGCCACTGACTGGGCCACTTGCAGTAACAGGGTCGACTTGCCGATGCCCGGTTCGCCGGAGAGAAGGATGCCGCTTCCGGGGACCAGTCCTCCCCCGAGAACCCGATCGACTTCACCGAGACCGGATTGAATCCGGTCTTCTTCCCGGGCTTCTATTTCTCCGATGGGCACTGCCTCACTCTGTTCACCAGTCAAGCGGGGTGCGCTGCGACCGGGTTTGTCTTCCTTGATTTTATGCTCGGAGAGAGAGTTGAAGGTGCCGCAATCAGGACAGCGCCCCATATAGCGTTCATGGGTTGAACCGCACTCGAGACAAAGGTAGACGGTATGAGACTTGGCCACGGAAATCTGCTCCAACTTCAACAGGAAAAACAGACCCAGATTGGACCCAATTCCCCGACAGGTCCAGCCCCTGCCCTCACATGCGTCCTGAAAAATGCCAGTGATTCAGCGGGAGGGTGTCACGGAAGCGACCAGCTTGCGGAATACCTCACCCCGTTCTTCGAAAGAGACGAACTGGTCATAAGAGGGGTATGCAGGACTGCAAAGGATGGTCTCTCCTGCACGGGCGTGGTTCCGGGCGTCATGGAAAGCCTGTTCCAGAGTTTCGAATTGCCGGGCTCCCTCAAAATGGAGAGCCAGTTTTCCTGAGGATTCACCATAAGGGTAGACAGAAACGTTTGCTGATTTGCAACATGAGACCAGCGCAGCGATATCGATTCCCTTGTCTTTGCCTCCGCATAGCCAGTGGACGGGACCGTTCAGTCTCGACAGTGCGGCAATCGTGGCATCCGGTGTGGTCGCTTTTGAATCGTTGATGTAAATCAGGTCGTCTTTTCCGGGAACGAATTCGAAACGGTGGGGTAGTCCCTGGAATTTTTCTGCTGCGATCCGGCAACCCTCATTACTGGCACCCAAATCACGGGCAAGGGCTGTGGCCAACTCAAGATTGGAGTGACCGGTGTCACCCGTAAGAGCCGGAGAGATATGTTGGGGCTCAAGGATTTCAAGGAGTTCTGTAGCGTCTGGAGAAACGATCTGTGGTTTCGTTTCCAGGGAGCCCAACGCGTTCACGAAAGGACTGTTCTTTTCAACGATGACCTTGGCAGGTTTTCGATGTGGACCCCGGAGCAAATTCATCTTGGCCTGAAAATAAGTCGCTTCATCCCCGTGCCAATCCAGGTGATCGGGAGCGAAGCAGGTCAGGGCGACGAGGGGAGGACGGGGAATCTCAAGCCCGAGACGAGATGACTGAAACGAGGAGATCTCAACGATCCAGCGTGTCTCTTCTGTGGAGGCCCCGAGTTTCTTCAGCAGGCTGCCACCAAAGTTGCCTCCGACTTCAACCGGAACCCCCGAGGCGAGCAGCATTTCCTTCACAAGGGCGCAGACGGTGCTTTTTCCATTGGTTCCAGTGACCGCTGCCAAATGTTCATGGGGGGCCCACGCCAAAAAGAGTCCCAACTCGGTGACGACCCGAACCCCAGACAGGTGCACCTCTTGTAAAAATGCCGCTGCAGGTGGAATCGCCGGATTGACGACGACCCAGTCGATTCCTTCGAGGTGCTCGGGATGATGTCCGCCGGTATGAATCTGCTCTCGTGTTACTTTTCCTGCGATGAGATCGATGGAAGCGGAGAGCTCCGAAGCGGAAGCAGTGTCACTGACCGAAACCTGTGCTCCCCTTGCATGAAGAAAGTCGATCAGATCGGTGCCGCCACCATGGGTGCCGAGGCCGAGAACGAGAACTTGCAGCCCAGCCAACTGGTCCGGATCCCGGTCGGGCCCCATGAATTCCAGTTCTTCGAATTGGGTCGCTGATGAAGTCACCGACGATCGCCGGAACCGGTGGCGGACTTGTTTTCGAGGGGAGGCTGAACGCCTTCTTGTCTTGCGGCCTCATCAAATGCGTCACGCAGGGCGTCCAGATCCTGGGGCTCGAAGGTGTATTCAAGAACGTGTTCTACCTGCAGTGTCCCAGGATAGAGAATTTCAGTGAAGAGATCGAAGGGAAACATCTGGTGCCAGGGGCGATCGAGGCGCACCTTTTCCCGAATCGGCTTGAGTGAGCGAGAGCCGCGCAACTCGTTCTCTTCCATTCGGATTTGAAGATCCCAGGTACCATAGAAATCGAAGGGGATTTTGGCTGGGGTGATTCCCTTGTCCTGACCATTCAAGAAAACCCGGGCTCCCGCAGGTTCTGTGCGGATCAGCAAGCTTCTCTCGACACAGCCCGGAAGCAAGATTGTGGAAATGGCGAGCAACAACAGAGGGATCCGTCTGAAACAGGGACTCGGCACAATCTTCATGGTCAGCATTCTCCTTTGGGGGACATGCTAACTCTCGTCAGAGATCTGACAAAGGGCTTCGCTGGAGTCGGGCATGTCGGGGCAGTAAGTTGATCCTTGAGAGGCGGAACGATGGCCAAACCCTGGTGGAAAGATGGACTTCCATTCAAGTGCACCCAGTGTGGGCACTGTTGCCGAATAGAAGGCTTTGTATGGGTCAATCAGAAAGAGATCGATGCCCTTGCAGGGCAACTCGAAATGACCCCTGAAGAGTTTGAGTGGAAATACGTCCGTAGAGTGGGTCGCCGGCGAAGTCTTGTCGAAAAGCCGAACCACGAGTGCATCTTTTGGGAAGACGGCTGTTCGGTCTATGAGAACAGACCCACCCAGTGCAAAACCTTCCCCTTCTGGAAACAGAATCTGGAATCGATGGAGGAATGGCTTGAGGTGGTCGAGGAGTGCCCGGGCTCAGGAACCGGGGTCGTCTATAGCGCAGAAGAAATAGAGCAGCTGCAACAGGGCAAAGGTGAAACCAACAAGTGATCCGGTTTGAGATCTGCCTCAGGGGCCATGATCTGTTTGCCCTGCCTCTTGACAGATTCTGGCCAGATCACGCAACAGCACGAATCCTGCATTGTCCTCACCCCATGAAGTATCCGATTGCTCTTTGGTGATGACACACAGAGAAAATGGCCCTGTCGGTGACAGGGCGACGATCACTTCCGAACGGCTCTGGTTGACGGCCCCCTGTTTCGAGTAAACGGTTACCTCAGGAGGAAAAACCGAGAGCATTTCGTCTCGCCAGTAACTGCTGTTCATCACTTTCAGCATCAGTTCATCCCAAGGCGATCCAAACAGGTTTCGCTGATGAACACTTTCCATCATGAGCGTCATTTCTTTCGGAGTGGTCTGGCCCCAACCCCATAACTTCCGATCTTCTTCCCTGCCAGGTGTTCGGGAATTGACTCGCGTTTTTTCATATCCATGGGATTGAAGCCACTCATTGATGACCGTTCCGGTACCTGCGAGTTCCTGACACCAGAGTGAAGCGGTGTTGTCGCTGTAGCGGATCATCAAATCGACAAGTTTGGCGAGAGTGATCTTTTCCCCATCGCGGAAAGAGGCGAGGAGATCTTCTCCGGCATATCTCCGGGAGATCTCGTAGGTCAGTTTTCCATACCAGTCGAGTTCACCTGCCGAGATTTTTTCCATCAGTGCGAAGAGAATAGGGAGCTTGATCAGGCTGGCGGTAGGAAACGTTTCATTCGCCCGGATGCTGATCTCACTTCCACTTTCCAGATGTCGGTAGTGAACTCCGACGACACCTTCGAATCCGGCGATCCGCTCCTCAATTCTCTGCTTCAAGACCACAGTATCGGGGGAGGGCTTCAGCGGGATTCCCTGACAGCCGAGAAAGAAGACAGGGAGAGCCCATAAAAGGGCATTTACGACTCTGCAGAGGCTGCTGGGCATGGTTGAAATCTTCCTTCCGGTACTCAGAGGGTGTTTTTCGCGGAAATGCCAATAATTCCCTGATTTTACTCAAGAGTCCAGCCCCGGGTGCCGATGTGGTGAATGGAGACCAGAACTCCGAGAGAGGACAGTTCGATGAATCAATCACGAATCCTGAGAAGCGACCTTTTGCTGTCGCTGTTGGCTCTGCTGCTTTTGGCAGGTTGTGCCGGAACAGAAACGGTTATTTCCAGTTCCCAGCAAATCATCACCGATGACGAGGATGGACGCTCCACCATCGTCGATGTGAAGATCCAGAAGTACGAGACACTGGCCAGGGATTTCCCCAAAGAGCCGCGCTATCAAGAGCGATTGGCTCGTTACTACTGGGAAAAGAGAGATCACCAAAGTGCCCTTGGCGCGCTTGCAAAAGCACGCAAGATCGATAGTGACAATCCCCGTTACGATTACCTGGCGGCACAGATCTACAAGAGTCTGGGCAGTTACACCGCAGCAGAAAAATCATACCTTGCCCTGATTGCGGCAACTGGTGAGCAGAAATTCAGTGGACCCATCTTTGAGTTGGCTCAGCTGTACATCGACATGGATCGCCTCGACCTGGCCCGCAAGTATCTGGACCTGTGTCTACAAATCGATCCGACATTTGGTGAGCCACACTACTGGATTGCAGGAATTTACCTCAAGCAGGGTCGTCGTGAGTTGGCGATCCAGAGCTTTGAAAGATACCTGAGAGTCGGGAACTCTTCTCGTCAGGAAGAAGTTCTGCAGACACTCCAGGCTTTGCAGCCTGATCTGCGGATTCACGATATCCGCTGATCTTCATTCGCCCTCTCTTCTTCGGCGGAGGAATGGCACAGTGTGCCGGTCCTCCGCCGTATTTTTTTGTCTAATTGGGGATAGATAGAGAATGGGCCAAAAGCTTGATGGCATGAGTAATTCTGGCTGCAAGTCAGTTCCAGCCATACGCCTCGGGCAGGTGCTATTCAGGGCAAGCTACCTCGGAAAAGGGCATAAAGAGGCCTGGATATAAAAATAGAGCCGGAGGGAACTGAGTCCCCTCCGACCCGTGAGGAGGTGTGTCTGACTATGTAACGACCGTGATCCCGATACTGTTCCCCCAAATGGCAGGAATCAGTCAAGTTTCCGGGCCCAAAAATGGAACAGGTGATTACACCATTCCCGGTTCAGGCAAACCGGTCGTCGACCGTTGGATTGAAAACTAGCGGGGTCCAAAGTTGCTGAGATGGTGAGTCATGACCCATGCTTCCCCAACATGATCGGCAGGGAGTATGAGGGGAGGCAACTCAGAACGCAAG
>JACETR010000102.1 GCA_013911165.1 Planctomycetota bacterium
TTTGAAACACCCGATCCGAAATGGACTCCACCGGCATCAAAACCTGGATCACAACAGGTGGACTCATAGAGCGCACTCAGTGCCCTGTCCGGATCCCCCGCACAGGTCGGAGACCACATATCCCTAATCGCTCCCAGTGAGCTGTCTTCCCCCATCAACCAGCGAACCGATCCATCTCCACAACCACTTCTCGCTGTATTGGGAGTATCCGTCCCGGAAAATCCACCTCCGGGCCATGCCGGTCCCCCGGGTGGGCCCGGTTCTGATGCGTTTCCATTGTAGAGATCGATCAGTTCACCAAAGACATCGGCGAAGGACTCGTTCAGTTGTCCCGACTGATTCTGATAGATGAGGTCTGCAGTGTAATCGACGAGGCCGTGACCAAATTCGTGGCCGACAATGTCGTCCGTCGCCAGTCCTGCACAGTAAGCGGTACCGCTGCCATTCCAGATGGCATTGGGGCAGATTCCCGCACTCCAACGCCCTGTTGCCACCAGGGGAGCTCCTGCTCCATCGATACTGTCACGACCATATCCCTGCAGCAGGAACTGATGAAAATCACCGACAAAATCATAGAGATTGTCGAGCTCAGGATCTCCTGTGGGACTCGCGCCCTCATTCCTCACCAGGTTTCCGGGAAGTGACCCTCCCGATCCATCGTAGACCTTGCGGTCGATGGCGGAGTGAACAGCAGGCCAGCGGTCGAAGACGGTTCGGTCTCTCGCATCGACCAGTACGTATTCGGCAAAAAAGCCATCACCCGCGGCACTCATTTTATAGGCGAGCCGAACCAGTCCCGGGCTGGGATCGCCGTACCACCCGGGATCGACCAGAACCAGGCGACCTTCTCCAAAGACAGGATTGACGAGACCCAACTCGTTCTGAACCACCAACTGGGCTTCTTCAACAGAGATCAGGGGCTGAGTGGGAACACCGGGGCGAATCGGATAAAAATCTCCGTTCACAGCAAGAAACTCACCTTTTTCATTTTGGTGCACGATGAGTCGACCCGTGAAGACCTCGATATCCCTGTGAACCTGTTGATACCGGTGATGAATCTGACCCAGGTGGTCCTTGAAGGTTTCGATGCGAACCAATTCATTGATGGCATCCTTGACTCCGAAGGATTCTCCATAGGTCTTGAATACAGCGAGAGGATCATTGGGATCGGCTTCAATCGGTAGGATCCCCTGATTTTTTCCGCTGATCATGCTCGCAAGGCCGGTCTTGGTTGAAATTCGAATCTCGGTATTCCCCGTCTTCGAATCTCCAGACTCCATGACTTGCGCAAAAACAGAAGGAGTGAAGCTCGCCAGCAACACCCAGAACAGCAGGGTTCTCGGAAAACCCATGGGACCCCCCTCTCAGAGGACGGATAAAACAGATCCAGGACCATGGAACTGCAAACAACTGGTAACAACCCGCACACTGCGCATTGCATTACCTCAGGCACCGGTCAGGAAAGCGGTACGGTTGCTGCGGATCGATCATGAAGAGCTGGCCTGCCAGGACCAGGAAACCCTGGCGCTGCCATCGCCTGAAATGCGACCGATCCGGAGTCAAAACCAAAACTCCGCTTTCCGAAATTTGGTGGGATTCCCTAACCCGAATACCGGGGAGCCCAAGAGAATCCATCAGTGGAATCAGGGAATCAGCGGAGACCGGACAGGAATTTCTGAAAATATTTTTTGCCGAAAAGTCGTGCTACCCTGCGTGCAGAGAGCGGAAAGGGGCTGAGGGAGCCATGATCGAGGTCAAAAACCTGCGCAAGGTGTTTCGAATCCACCAGAAGCCCCCGGGGCTGCTCGCTTCGATTCGCTCCTTGTTCCACCGCCAATACGTCGACAAGGTCGCCGTCGCGGGTGCGGATTTCAGTGTCGGCGAGGGCGAAATCGTCGGCATGATCGGTGCCAATGGCGCCGGAAAAACAACGCTCGTCAAAATGCTCTCGGGAATCGTCCACCCCACCTCGGGGGAGGCCCGGGTTCTCGGCTACAACCCCTGGGAAAAACATAACGATCTGCGCAGACAGATCTCCTTGATCATGGGTCAGAAAGCCCAGCTTTGGTGGGATCTCCCAGGGGCGGATTGTTTTGAACTGCTTCGGGAAATCTACCAGATCCCCCGGCCTGAGTATGAATCCAACCTCGAGCGATTGACTGAAATGCTTCAGGTGGAAGACGAGCTCAACACCCAAATCCGGCGCCTCTCATTGGGAGAACGCATGAAGATGGAGTTGATCGCAGCACTGCTTCACTCTCCCCGGGTCGTCTACCTCGACGAACCCACCATTGGACTCGATATCACAACTCAGAAAGCGGTGAGAGACTTTCTGCTCTCCTACCGTCAAGACCATGCTCCAGCGATGATTCTCACCAGCCACTACATGGAAGACATCGAAAGACTCTGCGAACGCATCATCATCATTCGGGAGGGTGAACTGGTCTACGACGGGAACCTTCAACGGGTGATCCACGAATACGCTCCCTACAAACAACTGACAGTGCATTTGAATCGGGCTGAAACGGCAGAGGTGGACAAGGATTATCTCGATCGAATCGGTGAAGTCATGAAAGAGCAGGCAGGAACCATCGTTCTTCGGATACCTCGGAACCAGGTCGCCTCCGCAGCAGCAGAAATACTGCGAAAATTTTCGGTTCAGGATCTTTCGATCGCAGATCCCGAAATCAGCGAAATCATTGAGCTCATCATGGGTGGAAAAGAAAAACCCCAAACATGAACCCGGCCCTTTTCCTGCACCTCATGTCGATTGAATCCCGACGCCTCCTGAGCTACCGGGTTGATTTCTGGATCACCATGATCTTGACCCTGATTGTTCAGCTGGTGGTGATCTGGGCCCTGTGGACCGCCATCTTTGCTGAATCGGGCAAAGACATCGTCGCAGGCTGGGATCTGCAGGGCATCCTTGCCTACGGTGTCTTTGTCTTTCTGACAGGCAGGGTGGTTCGCGGTGGAGATCTGCAGATGGCGGTGGCTACCGAAATTTATGACGGCAGCCTCAGTCGCTATCTGGTTTACCCCTGTAACTACTGCTTCACCAAGTATGCCCAACAGTTGGGAAACATTTTCCCTGACATTTTTCAAAGTGTGCTGATGGCCCTGCTCATCATTCCGTTCATGGAGAGTTCCACCACTGTCGACCTGAATTTAACCGGCATTCTGATGTGTCTCCCTTCCATCTTCTGTGCTCACCTCCTCTTTTTCATGATGGGGCTGTTGCCGCAATTGGTGGCATTCTGGGCAGACAATGTGTGGTCATTGTCGGTCATGATGAGAATGGTCACGATGCTGATCGGAGGAGCCACTTTTCCTCTGTCCCTCTTTCCTGATTCGATGCAGTCGATTCTTTACATGTTGCCATTCCGTTACCTGTTTGAATTTCCGACACTGGTTCTGCTCGGGAAGGTGGGATTTGAGGAGTGGATCACGGGAATCGTTTCCTGTCTGATCTGGTGCGGTTTCTTTCTGCTTCTGCTGATACCGGTCTGGCGCAGAGGAACCCTGAGGTACACGGGGGTGGGAATTTGATGCGCTACCTGCGGCTGTACCGGCAGTTCCTGTCCTTTTCCTTCAGCAGATCGCTCGAGTATCGCCTCGACTTCTGGTTCCGAATCATCATGGACTGCATCTTTTATGTTGTGGAAATCGCCTTCTTCATGGTGATTTACCAGCACACTGAAATTCTCGGTGAATGGAATTTTGACCAGACCCTGGTCTTTGTCTGTGGTTTCCTTCTCGTCGACGCCATCCACATGACTGTTTTCAGTAATAATTTGTGGTGGCTACCGATCTACGTGAACAAGGGCGATCTCGATTACTATCTGGTTCGGCCCGTTTCGTCACTCTTCTTCCTCAGTCTTCGAGACTTTGCCGCCAATTCATTTCTGAATCTGGTCATTGCCAGCGGTTTGCTGGGTTGGGCCCTTATGCGTTACCCGGAACCGATTCCAACGACAAATTTGCTTTGGTATCTGTTCCTGCTGCTCAATGGAGCCCTTCTCCATTACACATTGCAAATGTTCTTCCTGATTCCTGTGATCTGGCTTCATTCCAATCGGGGGCTGACGAACGCATTTTTCTCCACCACCAAATTGGGAGAAAGACCTGACAAGATTTACCCGAAGTGGACCCGCAGGATACTGCTCTTCGTTTTCCCATTACTGTTGATGGCGGCCATCCCGGCCAGGGTTCTATTTGAGGGCCCCAGCCTTGAACTGGTTGCCCTGACACTCGGTATCAGCGCGGTCTTTTTTCTGCTGATGGTCAGTTTCTGGAACTTTGCACTGCGTCACTATTCCAGTGCGTCCTCCTGAATAAAAGAAGGCTCCCGCAACAGAGTCGCGGGAGCCTAGCGGGTCACTGCCACCCGTTGGGTGGCCCTGATGTCTGTGAATTAAATGAATTCAGTCGAACCCGGTCTCGGAATGACGACCTCTGGTGCGGCACCAAACTCATAACTCGGTGGGCAAAGATCCAGCTGGCTTCCACTCACCTGTTCCCATGTCAGGGATTTACCGGTGTACGCCGACATCCGCCCCATGATGGAAACCAGAGTGCTGTTGCACATGTATTCACCATCATTGATAAGGGGCCTCTCCCCCTTGAATGATTTGAACAGCTCAGCCCACTCTGCATCGTACATATCCAGGTCTTCTCCAGACCCTTTGTAGCGCCAGTTCACTTCTCCGGAGATTTTGTTCGCCTGAATGGCGGCCGTGCCCCGGGTGCCATATACGAAGTCGCTGACATTTCCATCAGCACCACTCCACTGACGGCAGGAATGGAACAGCTTCTCACCGGTCTCCCACTCGAAAACACAGTTGAAGTGGTCATAGATATCACCCCACTTCTCTTCGGTTCTGCGAGAGCGGCCACCACTGGCAGTACATTTCTTTGGGGGCACGTCTTTCATGGCCCACATGATTTTGTCGATGCTGTGAATACTCTGCTCGGTAATGTGGTCACCACTGAGCCAGTTGTAGTAGTACCAGTTGCGGATCTGGTATTCCATGTCGGTCCAGTCGTCCTTGCGACCATTGTACCAGAGCTCTCCCGTGTTATAGGTGCACTGAAGATTGATGATGTCACCAATCGATCCATCGTGAATTCTGTCGATGGTCTCCTGCTTTGATTTCTGATAGCGATAGCAAAGCCCGCTGACCACCGTCAGGTTTTTCTCTTTGGCTTTTTCACATGCAGCCCGAACTTTGGCAACTCCGATAGCGTCAGTCGCGATCGGCTTCTCTGCAAAGACGTGCACTCCTTCTTCCACAGCCTTCTCGATCTGTTGGGGCCTGAAATGGGGAGTGGAAGCCAGAATGACCACATCACAGTTTTGGATGACTTTTTCGTAATTGTCAAAACCGGAAAACATCATCTCTTCAGAAACCTGGATCCGATCTCCATGATCGCCATCGAGCAGGTTTTGACGGGAATTTTCGACGCGATCCATGAACAGATCACCCATGGCAACGATGCGAACACGAGGTTCCACATTGAGTGCGTTGGTGGCAGCACCGGTACCACGACCACCACAGCCGACCAACCCAACACGAATCACATCATCCACGGAGTTGTGAAC
>JACETR010000103.1 GCA_013911165.1 Planctomycetota bacterium
CCGATTCTTCGAAGCCGGATCCCGGCAGACGGATCCAATCCAGGACCAACTCACCTGCCCTGCGCTGATTCTCCGGGTTGGAGGAAGCAGCATAGGCTTCGATCAGGTAGTAGGTACCGGCAACGAGAGTCTGACTGTCGGGCCAAACCTTGCGCAGTTCAGTCAGAACCTTTTCCGAATCAACGGTCTTGCCGTCGGCAGCAAGCACTTCGAGCATGAAGAGCAACGCACCTTCGCGGTAAACGTTGTTTCCGCCGATCTCATTCAAAACAGGCTGCAAATACTTGAGTGCTTCCGCAGAATCCTTGCCGCGGTCACCCCAGTAGATCTTTGCCAGTTCATACCGAAGAACCGATTCCCCACCGACACTACGGGCTTCTCGTGCTTGAGAAAGCAGGGGAAGAATCTCACCACTGGCATCCTTTTGCGCCTGCTCCGTATCACTGCTGGATCGGAAGAGGCAACGGGCAGCACCGGCACGGGCTCTGAAGAAGAAAGGCACCTGCTTGTCTTCTTCACCGTCGTTGTAGGTTCGGGAGATCCTGCGGAACAACTCGCGGGCTTTGCGGTAATCGCCTTCGAGCTCCGCCTCAACAGCCTGTTGAAGTTTCAACTGCTCGCTGCCCAATCCCTGGGAATTATCGGCAAACAGTTTCTCAGCGACCACCAGCAATTCATTCCACGGTCCGTCAGCGGGAGTACCGGCGAAATCACCGGCGATGGCAAAGAAGTTTTGCGCAGCCATCGCCACCATGCGTGAATCGGGGTAATTCTCGGCCAACTCCTGATAAGCGATGGCAGCTTCTATCGATCGGCCAAGAGCATCACTGGACTCACCGATCTCATAGAGTGCCTCGGCTCGCCATGTGGCAGCTTCCTTGCTGTCATCGGAAGCGTAGAGAGCCAACTTTGCAGTTTCGATCGACTTCTCTGGCAATCCGCGATCACGGAATCCCAAAGCAGCTCGCGCATAATATTCTGCGGGGAGATTGCCCGCTCCCAACTCCTGAAGCCTGCTCAATCCACGATTGAGACCGGTCACCACTTCTCGGGCCTGGCCGGGATCAGTGGAGTAGGCTTCCGGGTTGTCGAAGCGATCGATGACAGTATTGATCAACTCAAATCCTCTGAGGCGATCACCGCTGGCAAGCCGGGTTACCCCCTCTTCCACATCCAGAAGTGCGACGAGTGTCGCCAACTCTGGATCTTCCGGGGTTTTCCTGTAGGGGAAGTCAGGTTGCTCATCTTCATAGAGGAAATCGAGCAGATCGAGTCCATCCTGTGGCTGACCCGAGCGATTGTAGGCGCGCAACGAACCAGTCAGGGCTTCGACCCTCATTTGACGGATGAAGTAGATCACGTCATCGCTATAGGGAGGATCTGCACTGGGTTCGATGTCGACCAGCAGTTCCAGGGCACCGGCCGTCTCTGCCGCCTGCCCCGCTGCCGACAGCGCCTGACCATAGATCAGCTGCGCCTCATAGCGACGGCCAAAGTTATCGTAACGGGAGTTGACGAACTCGTCCGCAAAGGTGGCGAGGGCCATGTACTTGGCCTGAGCCGCCTCACTGCCATCTGGCAACATCGCTGCATAAACCTTGTAGGAGTTCAGACGATTGAACTCCCAAAGATCACGAATGCGAGTTTCCTCAGCCAGTTTCCCAGCCAGTTCATCCCGATCGGAATCACTGGCCCGCATGACCTTGTCCTCGCTGCGCGAGACCTCGTCATTCAGGCGGCGAATGTTATCATTCAGAACCTTGTCGATCTCTTCATTCCAGATGCGATCGCGAAGATCCATTGCCTGTTGACGCTGGGAAGGACTGGTTGCAAAAACCATCTCGGTATTGGCATCAGAAAGCCTCAGGAGTGCGGCCAGCACCGACTCCAACTGGGCCCCCTTCGAACGGGGATGATTGGGGTACTTTTTGGCGAGTCTCTGAATCTCGGCCTCATACCCATCCACATCCCCCTCGATACGCATGGCATCCGCCAGAGCAAACTCCAGGCTCGCTCTGCCACCGGAATCTGCCGTCTTGATCCGGGACTGAATCCAGACCCGGGCAAGATCAGGGCTGCCATAGGTTCCGAGCAGTTCACTGACGAAAACGCTCTCCTCCATGGTCAACGGTCCCCTGCCCAATGACTGGGCGGGCGCGATTGCCGGTACAAGCAGTACCGTCAAGAGAGCCAGACCAGGGACGAATGACGTCCGGAGGGTATGAGTCAATCCGTTGAACATGAAAACCTTCTAATCTGAACTGCGTCAGATTTCCTTGCGGTTAGTTAAAGCGCTTCTCTTCCTCATCACGAATCACCGTGATTTTGGCACTGATCAGTACGAACAGGTTGGACTGCATACGGGCATTACCCTTGCGGCCAGCCAACAGGTCCAGAATCGGCAGACGTGAGAGGACCGGAATACCGGAGCGAGACTCCTGGGTAATCGTTCTCTTCAGGCCACCGACCAGAACCGTTCCACCGTCGGGAATCGTCACCGTGGTCTTGATGTTGGTCACCGAGAGCACCGGGAATTCCACGTTCAGGTTGGTCAGTCCCAGAGTCAGGGTCTTGAATCTGGAAGGCAACTGCACCGCCAGAGTCGGCTCGATCTCGAGGATCACGTATTTGCGGTCGTGACTCACCGTCGGACGCACCTGAAGGATCGATCCACTGTTGAGGATTCCGATCACCGGGTTAATCACAGGAACCACACCCGTCTGGTTAACCTCGGCGTCCTCAATGTAGGCGCTCTGATCCACAACCAGAGAGTGAGAGATCTGGGTGTTGAAGGCCGTCACACGCGGTGCATCCAGCTTCTTGGTGCGCTGGATTTTTTGGTTCGCTTCCAGAATCGCCTCGAGGGCATAACTGTCGAGAACGTTGTACTGCAGTGCAAAACCACCGGTGTCAGAAAGATTGAAGGGAGACACCGAAGAACCCAACGGCAGAGAGAAAGCGTTGTAGACCGCTGCGCGGACGTCAATCTCTCCCTGGGCGTCGACGATCTCGAAACCGGAAGCAATCTGCGTTCCTGCACCGTCGATGTCATTGATCGGGTTCGGAAGGTTCGAGTTGAACGGGTTTCCGTAGTTGACGCCGATCGACTCCAGGAAGTTATCCTGAAGATCGATGAAGCGGCTTTCCACTGTCACCATCACACCTGTGGACTTGCGCAGTGCCTTGAGCAACTGCACCAGTTTGCGGTGATTGGCAAGGGTGGTGTTGGCCACGAGACGACCGCTCTGAACCTTGACCGATTCGCCATCCGGCTCACCTTCGTCGCCGAAGAGAGCATTGATGACGAGTTCGACAAGAATGTCGGAATCAAGAGTCGTCTCCTGCGAGTCCTCTTCACCACCGATGTCAAAGAGTCCACCGGCACCGCCATCATCGCCGTCCTGACTCGACTCGAGGGCGAGTCGGGGAGCACGGAAATCAGGCTTGTCCTTGGTGATATCGGAAACTTCGTAGAACTCCAGGAACACATCGTTGCGGACCGAATCGGAGGGTCCGATCAGAACCGCTCCCGAACGGATGACGTAAGTGAAGGGAGGATCGTTCCCCTGGAGGACCAGGTTGAGCACGTTCTCCAGCGGCAAGTCCGTCACTTCCGCCAGACGGACAGTTCCATCTCCACCCTCAAGAGCATCGGAGGCCTCTTTCGTCAGCACAAAGTTGATACCGGAGAGTTCTCTCAGGAACTGAATCACCTGCTCAAAAGGCTCATCCTCGAACTCCACACTGGCAACACGAACCTTCAGACGCGAACGGATGGTTTTGACCTGTTGGCTCTCGACTGCCTGAAGACGATCTTCGAGGGACTGCTCCTGACGGCTGATGCGCAACCACTCTTCGCGAGTCGGGAAGTTGAAGATGTCCGTGTAGGGAATCTCTGATTCCAACTGGCTCAGGAAAGTACGGTCCCACTCCAGCTGGGTCTGAAGGCTGGTATCCAGAACTTCATAAAGGTGACGAAGCTCGGCTGCCTCACGACGCAGTGCACGGACATCCTTTCTGGAAGGATCGAGCAACAGCACTTCGTCGCAAAGGGTGATCACGCGCTCGTAATCACGCTCGGAAAAGAGCCTGCGTGCCTGGCGAAGGATCTCGTCGATACGATTCTGAATGAAGGAGACGGAGCGGGCCATCTCGGACTCCGCTTCAGCAAGGATACGCATCTCACGTTCACGCTTCTCAGTTGCCGCGAACTCATTCTGAAGACGGATCGACTCCTCTTTCGACTGACGGGCACGATTCTGCTGATCGCTCAGGTCGTAATCAAAAGGGAACCAGCGGATACGCTCAAGGATCTGATCAAAGACCGTGATCGCCTTATCGAAACTGCCTTCGTCCATCGCTCTTCGTCCATCGAGGTAGAGGCGCTCGAGCTCAAAGACGTCCTGCTGAAGGCGGACCTTCTTCTCGTCGACCATGCGACGCTGAAGATCACGGATGTCTCCGCTTCGGTCACTCAGCAACATCAAGACTGTATCGAGAAGTTCACGGGCGGTCTCATTGCCCGGATCGAGGCGCACGGCCTCCTGCAACTTCTCTTCGGCTTCGATGTAGCGCAGTTCGTTGATCAACTTCTCTGCTGCGTTGACCGCCTGAGTGGCAGCACCGGTACGGGCCTGATTCTCCAGGTTGACATCGCGAATCAGTCCGTCTACGCCACCATCCTGGGCCATGACCGGTTGAGCAGCGAAGCTGAGGAGCAACAGGGCCAGGGCGATCACTGAGAAAACGCTTCTCGCCGCAGCAATTCTGAAGTTGGGCTCCCGGAGGCTTATCGACATCGATCTCTCCTTGCTTTGAAGTACTTGCTTGCGAATCCACATTCGCTCGCAACTTTTCCGGACCAACACTGTTGGTCATTTTTTGCAGTTTCAATTCGCACCGAAGAGCCATCGCTCTCTAGAGGTGCTGGCCAAATCGCCCCGTGGCGCAGTGGCCCAAAACAGTCTAGTCGTCACCGCCAAAGAGGCCCCCACCTGAAGGTCGGGTTCTCTTGGGCTTTTCCACTTCGGCTTCATCCGCGACTTCGTTGTCAGAGGAATCCGCCTCTTCGTCATCCCCACCTGATTCGGCGGGATCACTGTCGAAGTTGTCCCAACCACTGGGAGTCAGCGACAGGGGATCGTCATTGTTTTTGAGGTATGCTCTTTTTCCGCTGTCGTTTTTCAAGACGACCACTCGACCGTCGGCCGTATCCTGAATGCGCTCAAGTCGGAATCCGGTTCCAAACAACTCGGAAGCCTGGGCTCCCGCCTTCGGTTCCGTCACAACTTTGGCTGACTTCTTGGCAGAGTCGGAATCCCAGTCCCAACGGGAGTACTGGATCGTTGCCCTGCCCGGCATGAAGTTTCCGGAACTGTCGAGCCTTCCAACCTGTGCGCCGCTGACTTTCCAAGCGTCATTTGCCGGCATCAACACTGCTCCGGACTCGCCG
>JACETR010000104.1 GCA_013911165.1 Planctomycetota bacterium
CCGTTTGACTGGGCTCTCAAGGTCCAGTTATTGAAGGTTTGTTCGCGGGCTATTCACGCCGCGATTATGTAGCCGCCATCGACCTAGAAATCATCAAACGGATCCGCGCTACCTGAGCCTTCTTTTTTAGTCAGGTTAAACTCCAGCAGCGAGAAGGCATCCGGCTGAAATTCCACCCGACCCAGAACGGTACTCAAGCCGGTGACCCGGTCCGCCCCCCAATTTTCCAATAGAAACGTAAATTGACCGCCGTTGGAGAAGGTGACCCGCACATCGCCCAAGCCGAGCTTGGGTTTCTCCAATTCCGTGTCGGCAAGATTGATGCGTGCCACCGTGTCGAGTGTCATCTCCAAAGGCTCCGGAGAAAACGCTGCCTTGAAGCGCACCTTACCATCCAGAATCCCCAGCAATTCGCCGGACAAACTGCCCGCACTGCTCATCACCAGCAAATCCTTCCCTTCCTTTTTTGAGCCTTCCCCGGAAGGCAGTTTCCCATCCCATTGGCTCACACGGATGTTGCTGACTTTGACGTGTGAATTCTGCAGCAACACAAAACTCACATTCCCACCCTTGCCGGCAAACCCTGCGTTGTCCTCCCAGTCTTTTACCACGCGGTTATTCAACACCAACGCAATGGTCCCCGCCTCCTTATTTATGCGCACGGAAATACGTGCCTTGGTTTTACTCCGCAAATCCTGAAAACTTGCCCGGCCCAGATTATTCTGCACGTTGTTAGCCATACGCATCAGATAACAATCATTGGGACTGAACCCAACCATGTAGGAGTTACCCGAGTAGGCATCAAACTTATCCGCAAAAACACTGATACCCAGATTGAAATTACCACGCCAATTCAGATCAAACTCCACGTTCACCTTATCCGTCAGTTTCATCTCTCGACCGATCAGCGAGTTGGACCGCGTGGCCACAAACGACTCGTTGCTGTATTGCCAACCCTGAGCCGCCCCGCCTGGCATAGGAACCTCCTTGCCCGCCCCAAAATTAATACCGGGTCTATTTAAAGGCCTCCCTTGGATGATAACAGGCGGCGGCATACGTGGATCTCGAACAACTTTTACACTCTGGCCCTTCCATCCTTCCATACCGGAGGGCCCTTCATAAATCACCCCTGCCTCTGTAGTCGCCGGCCGAATGGCGAGAATTTTTTCACGGGGAATGCGCAAGGTGTTGCGGCTATACCATGCCTTCAAAACCAAATGCCGGTTGTTCATCTCCAGTAGTTCACCGCTCAATTCCTCGCCAGTCACCAACTCCACTCTTGTGTTGTCACTTGGAGCACCCGTGTAAGGCCGCGGAAAAAGACTAATCTTGCTGAGACTATCGGTCATGAATTCGATGTCCGTTTTCACGGCCGAATGCCGCCACTTGGCCCCGCTTTCGGAATCAAACCCCACAAAAGTCCCTTTGAGCACATCGCCGTCGAGCAACTCAATGACTTGCGGCGGTTGCTCATGCGTAATCCCTCCCCCATCCGGCCCGGGCACAATGATGCCCGGACGATTGGTGGATACCGAGGGCGTGCGCACCGGCTTGATCACGATTTCGGCGAAAGTCGAAAGGCCAGTGCCGCAAAGCGCCGCCACAAACATGAGATGAATATTTTTCATTGATCGAACAAGCCAGCGCCCTGACGCTGCCTTGGTTGGTCGAGGTTGAACTTAAGTGATTCGAACACGGCGGGATCCACCGAAATTTCCCCCAAATACTGGTGGCGCACCTTGACCTCCCCCTTTTCCCATCCAAAAAACTCCAGCATCAGATTTCCATTCCCCACCAGGTCCGTTGAAACAGCCGCCGGTGCACTGCCCGCTTCCTGTGCAGGATTGATCACTGCCATTTTTTCAACTGTGTTCATGGGAACGGGCACCTCACCAAAATTTGTTTTGAACACCAGCTTGTCATCCTCCATTCGAAGAATTTTCCCTGAGAAACCATCACCGTTACTGAACCGCACGTAATCCTCCTTGCCATTACCCATGACTTCCTTGTCGCCGTTGGGCAGCGAACCATCCCACTCGCGAATACGAATGCGGCTGATCCGCATGGCGCTGTTGTTACGGGACGTAAACAACACCCCATTTCCTTTTCCAGCGAAGGCACCCCGGCCATCCTCCCATTTGTTCACCAAGCGATCATTGATCAATAAAGCCAGAGTTTTAGCCGGTTTATCAACCAGCAATGTAACCCTACACTCGGTCTTTCCGGTTAGCTGGGATTGCGCATTACCAAGGTTGGAGGTGCTGCCATTTTGAATGCGATAAAGGTAAGCGTTATTTTGATCAAGACGCAAACTGTAGCTATTGCCGGAGTATTCGTTTTTGATCTGGTCAGCGAAAATGTTGATGCCCAGATTAAAATAGCCCACATATTGGAGATCAAATTCCAAGGCGCAACGATCGGGCAGTTCCAGATCTTTTCGACCGAGGATCGGACCACTGATCATGCTCATAAACCCCTTGTTTGCATACCGCCACAACGGGGTCTTCTTCGCGCCGCCTTGCCCTCCCGGCGCACGCCGGCCAATCGCTTCTAGGGCCCGCTCCTGCGCCGGCACGGCCCCTTGGGCCTGCAGTTGAACTGCGTTGAAGGGCTTGAGAGCTACCCCAGTATTTCGATTGCCAGTCAACCAACCATCAGGCCCCTGCTCCGGGCCTTCATAAACGACCCGCGCCATTGTGCGGCGGGGCTCCACGAGTTGAATAGCTCGTCTGGGAATGGTTAATTCACCAGCATACCAAGTTTCTAATACGAGCGCTTGCTCATTAAACGATTTGAGACTGCCAATGACATTTTCGCCGGTAACCAAGGTTACCCGACAATCGGCTGCCTTGTGTGGCAGGGTTGCCTGTTTGACGCGAACAGAGTCCACAGCCGCCGCATCCACGGATACGGGGGCGTCAAAAGCCGAATGCGCCCAACGAACACGTCCTTCATGAAAGCCGAGGAATTTGCCATCCAATGAACCGCCACTCAACAGTTTCAGGCGATCCTCTTGCTCTGATTGTTTCTTTTGTTTTTCAGGCGCAACAGGCCGTGTCACCTGGGCGGCGTCAGCGGAGCGAACGGGCTTGAGATCTCGCAGATCCATAGCCGGGTCCTGCTGGGGCGGCGCGGGGATGGGATCGTCCTGAGCGCCCGCAGCAATAATCAGACCGCCGAGAACGGTTCCAACAATTTTAACGTTCATAGATCGGAAGATACCGGTAGTTCAATGCCAAGGACAACAACGACGCCGACGTGGCGAAACTGCCGCCAAAGTTTCCGGTCCAACCACCATTCTCCTGTTGACTGGCCATCATCCGTTTGATGTTCGCCGCATTCCATTCTTCCCACAGTTTGGGCGAGGCGTGAAAATATGTTTGGGAGGCATAATACAGAAAGTAATGGTAGTAATGATCGTATCCACCGTTGGCCCCCGTTGAAACCAGGTAATCCATCGCCGACTTGAATCGGTTACTCTCCTTCTTTTTCGCCAAGGCGAAACACAAGGCCCCGATCGCCGTGCGCGGCCCATTGGAACCACCGGCACTGGTGTAGCCAAACCCTCCGTCGGTGGATTGGCAGGCGATGTAAAAACGAAGCGCTTTATCAATGGATTCCTGCGGCACACCTAGGCCGGCATTACGAGCGGCCATCAAAGCCACGAAATTTGCACCGCTAGCGGTCGTATCCGCATCAGTGCTCTCCGGTGAATATCGCCATCCACCTGGGCGACTGCGCTTCTGCGCGTTCAGTATTAACTCGGTTGCCTTTTTCAAGGCTGGCCCTAGGCGCTTGTCATTCACCTGCCCGTAGGCTTCTGCCAAGGCCAAGGCGGCAAATCCATGATTATACATGGAACTGCCAATGTAACCGGTGGAACTGTTTTGGTTTTTAATTATGAGATTCAACCCGCGTCGGATAACCAAGGCATACGGGCCTCGATTTGGGTCATCACCGTGTGCCATCATGGCCACGATTGCCAACCCCACCACGCCCGGTTGCGAGCCGTAACTGTCGCTTCGTCCGGGCGTAGAAAACGTACCGTCCTCCTTTTGATGATCGCGCAGGAAATTCAAGCCCTTCACATACATTCGATCCACTTCCACAGGGATCAATTGTGTTGGACCCTCGAAGATCCCCTGCGCCCGTACTGATTGTGACGGAAACAGACAGACCAACAAAAGAATGGAGGCAAACCGAATCACGTTATTTATTCTTCCTCAACTCGTCCACGCCCTTAAAGAAGCCCTTGAGTTGCCCTTGGAATTCCTTGGGTAGCTGAGCATTGCGACCGGCCAGTTTTTGAATCTTGTTGTCCGGATTCACTCCACCACCCGCCACATTGCCAGGAGTTGCCTCGTTCGGCTTCTTGGTGTCGCCCCCGGCCGAGCTCATACCGGGGGTGTTGCCCTGACCTTGCCCGGGTTTATCACCAGGCTTCATGCCCATCATCTGCATCATCATCATGAGCATCTGGAGCTGTTCCTCGCTCATTTGACCACTGGACTCGCATTGCTGGCATTGTTTCATCAGCGCAGCAATTTCCTGTTCGATCATATGAATGGCATCGGTCTCAGAATTCGCGGCCTGTTGAAGCGACTTGGAGGCTTTGGTGCTTGTCTTCGGCGCATTACGATCAAGCAGCCAACCGGCAACCAACACGCGGGCTTCTAACGAACCGAGCTTGGCAGCAGCCCGGCCCAGATCAATGGCCTCGGCCTCCTCGCCGATCCGGTGTTTTGTCTGGGCGCGCTCCAGAAGTTTCTTTGCCTCGACGAGTTCAGGCTTCTCCTCAGCCACCGCCGGCAGCGCGAGGGCTGCGAGGGTGATCAGGGCTATGAGTTTGTGTTTCATATTTCTTGTTCCCGGTTAGTTGTTGTTTAAAATCTTATCTGCACGCGCGGTGGCATTCTTGATTTGCTTGTCGTTCATATGCGCTTTCAGGCCTTTGAGGGTTTGATCCACGGCCTTCAATTTCCCGGCATCGCCTTTGGCCTGCGCCTTTGCCACTAGCGCCCATTGATATGCCTCCATCAATCCCTCAGTATCCCCCGGCAGATTCAACTCATCTTCCGCATCGCGCATTCGATAGCGCGCAGCATTCAGGAATTCACCTTCGCCGCGAGCCTCCATCTCCAACTGTAAATCTCCCGAAAGCATCAACTGCCTGAAGCGCAGGTCAAAGGTATCCTCCACCAGTTGCTCCGGTTTGCGTGTGGAGTGCTCAGCTTCGAGTTGACGTGTTTGCTCACGAAGGTCCATCTCGGCCTGGCGCAAGCGTAAGAGTTCCTTCATGCGTTCAATTAAATCTTCGTTCGGCTGGCCGCCTTCCCCGCCTTCCCCACCTTCTCCCCCTCCGTCATCTTTAGGATCGAGGATATCGGCCCATTTATTGAAATGAT
>JACETR010000105.1 GCA_013911165.1 Planctomycetota bacterium
CTTCAGGAACCGTGTCGAAGTACGCCACTTCGGTGATGTTCATGGGATCCGAATCATCGAGGATTCTCATCCCGGATCGGTAGTTGGCCTGGTAAATCCGGTTCCCCAGAGTGTACATATTGTGATTGATCGACGGGTTACCACTGGTAAAGACCGTAATCACGCTCGGAGCAGACCAGTCACTCACATCGAAGACAAACGTTTCCGTCTCCTGAGATCCCGTCTCATCAAGCTCGTCGCCCAGATAGAAGTACTGATTGTCGGTCGAAAGCCAGCCTTGGTGGGAATATACGCCACCCGGATACGGAGTCGACGAGAGCACGACCGGATTTATCTTGTCGGTGACATCCACGATATCCAGTCGCGCCGGATTGTTTCCAGAGCATGAGAAGGCAATCTGACGCAATTCCTGAGTGACCGGGTGTGGAATCGTCTTGACCTGCACATCGTGAACATAACGCTCGTTCCAGCTGCCGACAAAGGTAGGAAGGGCAGGGTTTGCCAGTGAGTAGATCCTCAGACCCGCTCCACCCCCACCACAGCGATAGAGAAATCCGCTGACTTCGTCGATTGCGACATTATGGGTGGCTGCAGAGCCCACATCATTGATGGACCCGGCAAGAGTGACGACTCCATTGTCGACATCCGTCAAATCGATGATCTGTATGCCGCCACCGCCCTCACTCACCGAGTAGGCGTAGTTGTCGTAACTTTTGACATCGCGCCAAAGACTATTGGGCCCCGATATTGTCGTCAGAATCTGGGGATTACCGGGATTGGTCACTTCGATCACGGTGGTTCCGGAAGAATGGGCCATCAACGCGTACTCACGCCCTGAAGGAGAGGTGTACCCCCAGCAGTCATTTCCGTTGGCAATGCCCGGCTGCATTTCCGGAAGGGTCACCCACGACAGAAGCTGAACTCCGTCACCAATCCCCCCCACAGGTCCGAATGTTTGTGGACCTCCAGCCCCCTGGCGGTAACCGGGACCATTGTACGGAGGAGGAACATTACGCGCTTTGGGGTCATTCTCGTGACCGAAGAGTTCGGCAAGTTGCAGTGAATCCCCGGTGAAGACTCCCAGTAGGATCATGAAAGCAAAGAATCCCACCGCTGACCTCAGCAACAAGGTGTTGCGATGAGAAGATGAGGCTTTCTTAAAGCGGCGATCAAGATCCTGCATATCAGGGACCGTTCCAGATTGTAGGCCATTCCACAGTTTCAAACGGAACTTCATCTCTGTGAGTCAGGCCTGTACCGAATGCTTTGCGGGCTGGTAAATTCGATTCGGACTACCTCCAGTATACCCCAGAAACCCCATCCCAAGTAGTGTGCTCTGAACCCGCGAGGTCAGATTTCGAGAGTCCCAGACCATTAACTGAAGTGGGGTAAATCAAAGGGTCTTGAGAAACTCCACCAGCATGGCTTCCTCATCCGGTGTCAGATTCAGGGGCTCAACCAATCGCTCACCATGATGACCAGCCCCTTGATGAACAGGACGAGCATTCTCTCGGCGAGAATAAAACCGGATCACCGAGGACAGGTCCTCCCGGCTTCCGTCATGAAAATAGGGTGCTGTCCGGGAGAGCCCTCTCAACCCGGGGGTGCGAAAGGCTCCCCACATTTTCGAATCACGTCTGAGCCTGCGTGTTCGATCAGCAGCTGCTCCTGTCCTCTCCTCTGAGTACTCACCCAGAAGATTGAAGGGACTGCGTTTCAAATCGAGGATGCCGCCGTATCTCCCGGAATCCCTGGAGGAGGAACCGGAAGAAATCAAACCGGTATCATGAAACTCTCCATCTGAAAATGCCGGTCCATTGTGACAAAACACGCAACGCCCCTGATCCAGGAAAATGGCCAGACCATAGCGTGCTTCCGCAGGATATTTTCTGGCCTCTTGGAGATTCTCATCCGCGAGGGCCTGCAAATAACGATCGAAGTCTGTCTTCGGAGCCTGCAGCGTCTTTTCATAAGCGGCGATCGCACGCCCCAAATCGGAAAAGGCCCGATTGAGTCGCTGACGTCGCTCTTCCGGAAGTTGTTGATAACCCGCAGTCCATTCAGAATTGACCCGCGCTCTTTCAGGAAGATCGTCGAGGCGAGGAAAATCTCCGAATGATTCCTCAAACAGCTGTCGGCGATCGGGATTCTGGTCGATCCACCTCAAAAGGATCAGTCGGTCACTGTCCAACTCCTCGGGAGTTTCAATCGGCTCCAGAGCCTGTGACCACAATGAATCCCAACGGCCGTCCCAGCCAAACCAGCGCTGCTGATCCACCCCCCAGAGACCAGGGGTGTCACGATGTATCTTTTGAACACCGCGCGGGTGTGACAAACCATCCTGAAATGCCTGGCCCGGATCATGACAGGTCGCACAAGAAGTCGCTCCATCACCACTGAACTCTTCAGCGAAGAAGATCACCTCTCCCAATTTTTGCAGGGGTGTGAAATCTTTCGGAGCATTGACGATCACTTCTTCACGAGCCAGATCGAGGATCTGCTCCCGCCAGCTTTGTGGCAACAGCGGGTCTTCCACCTGAATTACGACAGTCGCAAGGAGAAGTAATCCATACATTTCAGTAAACCCTCACCCATGCCCGGGCACGCTCGAGATGGGGGCCTTCCTGAATATCAACAGTCAACAACCAGCGCCCCTTCATGTGAAAGCGCACACCGGGAGTCACAAATCCTCCATCAGACTTGCGGGTCGTCTCCACTTCCAGGGCGAGACCGTGGCCGTGGTGAGGCATTCCTGCGTCGAAGACCACCTTCACCTTTTCGGCAACGGGTCCACTGGAGTCAAAGACGGTACCACTGACCTGGAACTCGCGATTCTCCGGAGGGGATTCGGGGAAATCGAGAATCACCCGGTAGGTTCCATCGGCGGTCACCATCGATAACTGATCCGCCTGAATCATGGGCATCGAAGAGAAGGGCAGTTTTTCTTTTTGGACAGGAACATCTTCAGCTCCCCGAATCGCTGGAACCTCAGGCTGGCAACCAACCATCAGCAGCATGACCAATCCCAGAACCAGGGAAACGGTCAACACTCCCAATATCCACCACCCGGGTCCTTCAGAACCCTCGTATTCAGGTTCCATTAACTCTCTCCTCCCTGCACTGATTCAGGTTTCGGCTCTGATTGGGCGGCTGGCAGGTAACTGCCACTTCCGAAGTGGCGAATCTTTCCATTCTTCTCGATCACCACCCCACGGTGGTTTCCGAAATCGACGACCCACATCGAACCATCGCCTGCGATTTGCAACGAGCCGGGATTGAAAAGTTCCCGTTCGCCCGTTCGGGTGCCACTGACCTCTTCTGGAGATTTTGATCCGAGAATCTGCAAGGTGCGCCCGCTACTGTCGGTGCGAAAGAGCCTCCCCTTTAACGCATCCGTCCAGATCACCGTTCCATCAGGATGGCGTGCGACCCCTGCGGGAATCGCTTCCATTTTACCGTCCGGCTGCTGCCTCACTGCAGAAAGATCGATCTGCTTGCTGGAGCCATCGAGCCCCCATCGCAAAATCTGGCGTGTCCCGGCATCTGCAATCAGGAAACCATCCCCGTCCGCAGCGATGGCCACTGGACGTTCCAATGATCCGGAACCTCCGAGAACTCCCATCGGTTGAAAACGATCGTTCAGAAGCAGAACTCTTGCAGAGGATTCATCGATCACTCCGATGGTTCCGGAATCGAGACAGGCCAACGCTCCAGGTCGCAGAGGTGCAGGACTCTTCCATTCTGGAATCGTTTTCGCCAGATCACCAAGGTCGACACTGCGAACGAGGGCAGTAATCCAGGACTCGCGAATAACACGCGCCTCAGGCCTTCTGCGCACTTCAAACATTTGCAATCGCCGGTTTCCACGATCCGCAACCACGAATCGCTGAAAACCCGACCTGTTCAGGAAATCGATACCACTTGGCGTTCTGAACAGGGCCGCCTTCGATCCATGCCCACCGACATCGTCAATTTCCACTGGGGTCTCACTTCGACGGTCGAGGACCACGACCCTTTCGGAATCGGGTTCCAGAACTGCCAACAAAAAACCATCTGGTCCCCGGTCGAGGGCCCAGTGCTTTCCATAATGGGAAATCAGGTCTACCCGAGCCCAGAGTTCCGCCGGGTCAGGCCGACTCTCTGCGTCGCGAGCTCCAAAATATTGAACCCGTGACTCGCTGACCTCGAGAACGATCACCACTCTCGATTCGGCATCGTAGACGAGACCCGTTGGGTAATGGAGACGACCCGAAGACTCCCGCGGCAGCAAGGCGTGCAAGCCCCAATGATGCAGAGCAATCCCATGGGTACCAAAGATCTGAACCCGGTGATTTTCGGTGTCACTGACAAAAATCCAGCGGCCCGAGATGGCCGCGCATCCTCCGGGGCCAGCGAGAAGACCCGGGGAAGCACCGTGATCTCCCAGTGCTTCCTCGAACCTTCCGCTCTTTTCACCATCGACGCAGGGAATCAACCTTTGCCATCCCCGATCCGTCACATAAATCGAATTTCCTGCTTCGGTGACGTCCGTCGGATCGATGAAACCGGTCCATGACTGGAGAGGGTTTCCTTTTTCAGAATCAAGTTCCCAAATCTGGCCGTGACGCTGGTCGACGAGCAGAACCTGAGAGTTGGAACTTCGGTGGGCGAGGGCCACCGGTTTCCAGCCTCCCGAAGGAGGCGCCCATTCCATGGGTGAAGATTCAGAATTCACATCGCAGGAGAGCAGTTGCCCACGATCGGTTCCCACAAGAAAGCGGTTCTCAGTCAGCTGAAGCAGGCAGGTCGGCTGACCTGGAATCTTCAAAGAGAAACGTTGGACAGAATCGAAAAAAGACTCCCCCGACCGACGAAGCTCCAGAGTTCCGTCGATCAGAATGACCGCATATCCCCCGTTCTGCAGGCCACAGATGGCCGCAGGTGGGATCGACCATTTCTGTTCCCCCCGGAATTGCCCCCATCGCTCCAATTCCTCTACTGGAATCGGATCCGTGCTTTTCTGAACCAAGGCCAGGGATGACCCGGTCGACAGAACCAGTCCTGAAATCAGGAAAACCAGGATCAGAAAACCTGTCTCTGGAAGAAGTTTCGCCGGTAAACGTCTCAGCATTTGAATCCCTGTTCCCCTTCCTGAGTTCCAGCATCCCACCCGATTCCCCATCTGGCAAGGCTCCTTGAGTCTCGCAACTCATCCCATAGCCCCCTATCCTGCCCCATGGGAAAGGAATTGGATGGAATCACCGGACGGAACCCGTGG
>JACETR010000106.1 GCA_013911165.1 Planctomycetota bacterium
TCTGCTCTGGAGCGATACTTGCCTGTGGCCTCGATGACGATGTCGACACCATGGTCGTACCAGGGAATATCACCGGGTTCACGGTGGTGGAGCACGGGAATCTGTCTGCCACGGGCGTAGAGAGAACCATCATGAACCCTGATCGGTTCCTCAAAGGAACCTCGCAGGGAGTCGTACCTCAACAGGTACTCCATCGAATCGATATCGGCGAGTTCATTGATGACGACGATCTCAATATCTTCCCGGCCATGAATGGCCCTGAAGATATTACGGCCGATACGACCGAAGCCCATCAATCCGACCCTGACGCTCATGCTCTACCTCCCCCGATCTGATCGGGTTGCTTTCGCTATGGGTGGTATCGACATTTTTCCAGTGACAGAATAGCGAAACCTGCCACGAATTGGCGGCAGAACCTGAATCGACTGGAAATGGCGGGAAGGGGCCCCATTGAGAATGTTGGCGAGGTATGTCGCAGAGGCCGATGCTGGGGAAATCAACGATTTGGCCCGGGCGATGGCGGTGGAGTTGACGGTCGAAGTTCCGGAAAAGGTGATCGACCGTTATCCTCACCTCAATCGTGATCTTGTGGCCTGTATCGAAGGGATCAAACCCGTCGATTCCAGTCGACATGAGATCACACTTTCTTTTGCCGGAAATCTGCCCGGTGCAGACCTGACCCGCTGGCTCAACCTTTTACTGGGGAATTGCTCGATGTTGCCTGGGGTCACCCTCGCCGATCTGGAAATCCCTGAACCGATTTTGCAGGACTTTACTGGTCCACGTTTCGGAATAGATGGAGTCCGCCAACTCGTCTCTGTTTCAGATCGGCCCCTGCTGGCCACTGCTCTCAAACCGAGAGGCGCACCCGTTTCTGACCTGCAACAGATCTGTCGCGAATTTGTTGAGGGCGGTGGGGATCTGATCAAGGACGATCACAATCTGATCGACGATTCCAACGAGAGCTTTCTCGAAAGGGTTGTCGCCTGTGTCGACAGCATTCGCAGTTCTGAACAGGGGCGCAGGGTTCTGTATCTCGTCAATTTGATGGGGCCTGCGGAAGAATTGGATCGTCGATTGGAATTGGCTCTGGATGCTGGAGCGGATGGGGGATTGGTTGCACCTTGGGTATTAGGTCTCGATCGGACCCGAAAATTGATTCAGGATCACCCCGGGGTATATCTGGGACATCCATCGATGAGTGGAGTTTACACCCGCGAAGGGGGAGGGATCGCTCCCTGTCTGATTCACGGAACTTTTGCAAGGCTTGCTGGAATCGATGGTTCAGTTTTCGTTAATGCGGGAGGTCGTTTTTCACCGACCCGGGAAGAGGGGCGCAGCGTCGCCAGGAAACTGAAAGAACCTTTGGGTAATATGCTTCAAGGTTGGGCTGTACCCGCTGGCGGGATGACCCCAGAGAGGGTCCCGGAGATGCTCGCTGATTATGGCTCGGATGTGATGATTCTCATCGGCGGAGCGATTCTTGCGGATGAGAGAGGTGTCAGAATAGCAACAGAAGAATTGCGTGAAGCACTGGAGTTCTCCGGGAAGAGACGTCCATGAGCTACCATGCATTGGGATTGGGATTGACGGTGATCGCCATTTGTTTGATCACCTTTGTGACTGTGTCCTGCTATCAATCGTATCGTGAGTTTGAGGCTTGCGAGAAATTGGGTTTATCTCCTGAGGAACATAAAATGTTGCCGATGTCGACCTTGGTCGTTGAACAGATTTCATCCCGCAAGGAAGAGCAAGGTTCCGGTTTCTCTGCCAATAATTTTGAGGAAGCCAAAAGTATTCTTTTCCTGTTAGGGTCTGTTTCATTTTTGACGTCGACTTTGACAGGATTCCTTTTGAGTTTCTTCCTGAAGAAACTCAAATTCGATGAATAGTTTTTAATCCTGATAGGAGAGTCTGTCGATGAAACTGAATCCCGGTTTGCAATCAGTACCAATGTTTTTATTGGCTGTCACGATTGAAATTCTGGCCACACTGCTAATCGCAGGTTGTATACAAGCCTATTTTATCGATTTGAGAACGCTGGCGGAATCTCCTGAAGCTCCCGATCTCGATACGTTCAATTTTTTCAGTCGGGCGATCCTTGAATCTGCGATTCAATCGACGGCAAGCAGCGGCAACACCAGTCCCACCGCTGTCATTGATTCGGCAAGTTCAACCATATTTCTTCTCGGTGGAATCTCCACCTTTGCATCATTAGGAGCATTCTTGATGTTGATTTTTAATTTCAAAAATCAAGCAGATATCGAGAGAGAATGAACCGTGTTGAATCCAAACGGGTTGGGGATCGATTTTTCGGGAATCCTTTTTCATGGCCGTTTTCGTTCAGCAAGCGGGCTTCCCCTGTGGACACGGAGTTCAGATTTTGAGTGATCAGGTTTTGACGGGTTTCGATCATTTTCTTGGAGATGGAATTTCCCGATTGAAGAAGGCCCGTTTGGGAGTCTGTTGTCATCCGGCTTCTGTGGATCATCTGCTCCGTGGTTTGCCGACATTGCTTCAAGAGCATGGTATCCCGGTGGCACGCTGGTTTGCGCCAGAGCATGGATTGCATGGCCAGTTGCAGGATATGGAGGCATGTTCTACTGATTCTCCGGATGTGATCAGCCTCTATGGAGAATCGGCAGATTCTCTTCGGCCACCGAAAGAAGCGGTCTCCGATCTCGATATCATCCTTTTCGATCTGCGCGATATCGGTACCCGTTACTACACCTTCGCCGCAACTTTGAGGTATCTGCTCGAAAGTGTCGCTGGCACCGGGACGAGAGTGATCGTTCTTGATCGCCCTAATCCCATCGGTGGAGTACAGGTGGAGGGCGGGGTGGTCCAGCCCGGCTTCGAGAGTTTCGTGGGAGCCCTGCCCATCGCTGTTCGGCACGGAATGACGATGGGTGAGTTGGCACGATTCATGACCTCTCATCTGAACATCGATGCGGATCTGGAAGTCATCCCTTGCACCGGGTGGAGCAGGTCTCAAGTTCAGAACGACATCGATCTGCCCTGGGTGCTGCCATCTCCCAATATGCCGACTCCCGAGACAGCCCTGATCTATCCCGGAATGTGCCTTGTCGAGGGGACAACTCTTTCCGAAGGTCGAGGGACCACTCTGCCTTTTCACCTGGTGGGAGCACCGGGCCTCGACGGTCATCGTTTTGCGGAGGTGGCATTGCAGTTGACCAGGGAGTTGGAACTCTCCGGTGTGACTTTCCGCCCCACCACGTTTGTCCCTCATATCCAAAAGCACCGTGGAGAAACATGTCAGGGAATACAGGTCCATGTCATGGAGGCGGATCGGCTACATTCCCTGATGCTTGGAATGGTTGTCATCACCGCGGCAGCACTGACTTCGGGGAACGCTTTCCAGTGGCGGACAGAGGAATACGAGTTTGTGAAAGATCCGCTGGCCATCGATCTGCTTTGGGGAGCCGCAGATTTCAGGGAAACTGTCGATGGTTTGCGTAATTCGACCACTGATCCTGCATCAGCCCTGTTGGATCTGTTGAACTCCAGAGAGATGGAGCGTCAGATGTTTCTGGAGCAACGGGAGTCGTGCCTGTTGTACCGCTGATTCCGAGCGGGAAGGTTTTCATGCAGGATTCAAAGATCTCGTCCAAAGGACCCGACTGGGCCCCAGCCGTTTTGAAGTTCGCGGCGGTCTACAATTTGATCTGGGGTGCACTGACGATTCTTCTCCCGGAATGGTCTCTCGGGTGGTTGATCGCTGAACAGCGATTACTTGCCCTCGATCCTCTGACCTTTGTCTTCTGGCAATGCATCGGCATGATCGTGGGTGTCTATGGTTTGGGATACTGGGCGGCCGCTGCCGATCCCCTGCGCCACTGGCCCATCGTTCTCGTTGGTTTTCTGGGCAAGATCTTCGGTCCCATCGGTTTTCTACAGGGATTGTGGATGGAGACGGTTCCCCTGACCTTTGGCTGGACGATTCTCGCCAACGACATCCTTTGGTGGGTGCCCTTCGGTCTTATCCTGTGGCACGCTCGCGCTGCAGCGGCCTCACCTGATCGGCGATGAGACTGAGCACGCCCATTCGCATGTCGACTTTACCGCTGACAAGGATCACTTCCGGTCTTTCCAGAAGCACTTTTTTGACCTGAGGCCACAACCGTGAGAAACAGGTTACCTCACACAGCGCTTCTTCATCCTCGAGAGTGATGAATCCCATCGGTCCCGTTTTTGTCGGGTGTTGTCGACTCGCCAGTCGAATACCGGCAACGCGGACCGTTTTCCCACACCAGCGCCGCAAGTCCGTCATCGGTACACAGCGTTCCTGTTGAACCTGCCTGCGGAACAGGCTCATCGGATGGGCACTGATCGCGGCTCCCAGCAATCTCATCTCTTCGCGCAATTTTCGGGCTGGAGTGAAATCAACGAGTTCCGGCCCTACATCACTGATCCCCGGAAGATCGCCACTGACGATGTGTGGCGATTCTTTCCGTTCCCGGGAATGACGGGTGACACACCTCCAGATCAGTCGTGGTCGGGGGATATCAAAGTCGTCGAGGGCACCGAGAAGGATCCAGTCTTCCAGTTCGGAAAGGGGCAGTCGGGTGCGTCGAATCAGGTCCTCAGGCGAAGAGAAAGGCCGTTCGGCGAAAACCCTGCGAATGCTCTCCCGCCGTGAGCCGTGGATGATCGACAGTGGCAACCGGATGGCCCCATCCGTTTCCATGGCGAAATCACTCTGGGAGCGATGAATGCAGGGAAGTCGCAGGGACACACCCATCCGCCTCGCTTCGGCGACGAAGGCGGAGAAGGGGTACATGCCGGCATGATGGCGAAACAGGGCACACATGAACTCGGCTGGGTGATGGGTCTTCAGCCAGGCACTGCGCCAGGCGAGCAGACCGTAGGAAGCAGCGTGAGACTTGTTGAAGGAGTAGCGGGCGAAGCTGAAGAGGTGTTGCCAGAGTTCCTGAGACTCGCGGATGCCGTAGCCGTTTCCGAGTGCGGCGGTGACAAACTGCTCTCCCAATTTTTCGAGAGCAGTGTCGTCTTCGGCTCGGACTGCTTTCGCCAGTTGACGGCGAAGAACATCCGCTTGTGCCAGAGGAATCTGCATCAGGGTGGCGATGGTCTCCATGACATTTTCTTCATAGAGGAGCAGACCCTGTTGGTCAGCGAGAAGGTTGTCGAGAGCGGGGTGGGGGGG
>JACETR010000107.1 GCA_013911165.1 Planctomycetota bacterium
GCGATGGCCTCATAGAGATCCCCAGGTAAAACCGAGCCCGGAGTGTTTCGCTCACGGACAAAGAATTCGCTGTAGGCTGCGGGGTTCCGAAGTGTGGCATCGAGGGTGCCCAACTCTCTTTGCGTAAACGGCTCCACCTCCGAGTACTCGACGTACTCGAGCCCTTCCGGGAAGACCTGCTTCAACTCGACCGTTTCACCCTGGGATCGGAAGTCGATCAGGGCATCGAGGGCACTCTGAAGCAGTTCTGCTTCCTGGTCTTGTGCCTTGGCCTGCTGAATCGAACGCACGACACGCTCAAAGACCTCAGGAAGCGGGCGGTACTCATCCTCTGGGCTGGCGTCCTCCGGTGGCACGTAGCCCTCCGGTCGGCGGATGCGGTAAAGGATGTCCCGGTCTTCTGCATATTTGGCTTCGATCTCCTCAGCAGTCGGATCGTAGTTGACACTGGAGATCAAGTTGTTGCGGTTGACACGGGCCACCTCGACGGAGAGGCGGTTCTCAAGAAGGAACTCTTCGCTGTTATCGTTGAAGTACTGCTCAAAATCCTCAACGGTGACCGATTCACGAGCTTCCTCAATGAAGGAATCTGCCGGAATCTGAACCACTTCAAGAATCCGCTTCTCGTAGGTCGCCAGGAAGTCGTTGTAGGTTTCCTCCTCAGAAACAGCCACAGACCCAACGATTGCCTCCAGCAACTGCTGGATGCGCAAGTTGCGAACGACCGCCTCTTCGAAATCCTTGATGGTCACAGGGCGATCAGTATCTCGTTCACTTCTCTTGGCCAACCCGAAGCGTTCATCTGCAAAGGCGGCGTTGTAGTCTGCCCGCTTGAAACCAAAGTTGGGGTCATTACGGATGGCGTTCCACTCCGGGAACACATCCTGATACGTACCGGTCCAACCCACCTGCTCAAGCACCTTGTGCCAGGCAATGATGTCCAATGCTGCATTGCGGATTTCTTCGCGCTTTCGCTCTTCACTGGGTTCGAGACCCCGTACCTCGCGGTCATGATTCAGGACCAGCTGACGCAAGACCTCATCCGCTGTTGCAGAGCCATACCGAGTCAGATTGACGAAAGGACCAAAGCGGCGGAAGCCATTGATCCAACGAGCCTCTGAAATGTTTCTGCGGTTTTTGAGGAAAGTCTCGGCATCGATGTTCTCGCCGAAGACCACGTAGTAATTCGGATTCCCGCCGCTGAAGAAAGACTCCACCAGCCCGGTGGCAGCGAAAGTCGGCGCAAGAATCAACAGGAGCAAGGTCATGATGACCTTCTCATTGCTTTTGAAGAAGCCGGTGGACATCCCGGTCCCCTCTCTGTGTGGGGTCTGACCCACATTATCGGTAAGAAGAACTCTCGTTTGAGTTCAGGGCGGCCAAACGAAGATCCTAGAGGGATTGCCCAAATCCTGCAACGGAAGACGGACAGGACAGGGCGGTCCCACAAGAAGAATACGATGGATTCTTCCCTGAGACCGCCCTGCCCCCGGTTTACCGGCCCTTTTCGTTAATTACTGGTCTTTGACCACTTCCAGCAGTTCCACGTCGAAGATCAGCGTGGCCCGCGGCGGAATGGTCGGCGGACGGCCATTGGCCCCGTATGCCAGGTCGAAAGGAATGATCAGCTTGCGCTTGCCGCCCACCTTCATCGAACCGACTCCCTCGGTCCAACCGGCGATGACGCGGTTGAGAGGGAAGGTGGCGGGCATGCCGCGATCGACACTGCTGTCAAACTTGACACCGTCCACCAGATAACCGGTGTAGTGAACTTTAACGTTGCTGGCAGCGGAGGGTGGAGTTTCACCGGTACCTTCGGTGATCTCGATGTACATCAAACCGGAGTCGGTTCGCTGGATCGGGTTGTCTGTCGCAACGCCGGGGAATCGCATGATGTCTTCCCGGTTACTGACCTTGCCATCCGCAGTGATCGTCAAACGCTCACGCTTTTCTGCGGTCACGGTTTCCACCTCGATCAATACCAGCGAAGTGTCATCCTTGAATCGGGCAGAACTCACCGCGCCACCGGTGGTTTCCTTGGCGATGCCAATCGCCTCGGTCAGATCAGTTTCAGAACCGCTGACCCGCTCAAACAAATCCTTGGCCGCAGGCGGGATGCTCGTGTAATCGGCGATGGCCGCTGTCAATGCACCTGCCAAGGCAAGGATGCTCAATATGATTAAAATCTGCATGAGATTCATTTCAGTTCCTCTCAGGGAGTCCAAGACGCTTCATCGATGGCCTGATTCGCCAGACCGTCACATCGTTCATTCTCTTCGTGACCGGCATGGCCTTCAACCCAACTCCAGCGAACCTGGTGAGTCGCAGCCACTTCGACCAGCTCTTTCCACAAATCGTCATTGACGACCGGCTTGCCATCCGACTTTTTCCAGCCGCGGCGTTGCCAACCCTTGACCCATTCACTCATTCCCTTGACCACATACTGGGAATCGCTGAACAGTTCGACAGAACTGGGTCCGGGCAATGACTTCAACGCCTCGATCACCGCCATCAGTTCCATGCGATTGTTCGTGGTTTGACGCTCTGCATCGTACTGAACCGATTCTTCCCCTGAAGAGGCGCGGACGATATACCCCCACCCTCCGGGACCGGGATTCCCCCTGCAGGCTCCATCTGTCCAGATTCTGAAATCAGGCTCTGCCATCCGTCCGTCACCTTCTGTCTTTGCGACGACCTCGGCCGCCTGTTTTCTGACTCGATCGCCGGGACTTTCCGGAGCCGTGTCGGCCTTTCTTGGAAGAGCGTGAGGAGCGCGGCTCGGCATGCCCCCCTGAGCCTCGCCCCCGACGAGCTCCCGGCCTGGTATGAAGGTAACGCAGATCGATGTCCCTTTGGAGAGGATCCACCCCTTCCAGTTCGATCTCTACCGGATCTCCCAAACGGATCATATTGCCCTTGTTGATCCCCCTCAGCGCAAACTGGGTTTCACTGAACACGTAGTGATCATCCCGAAGTTTCGAAACGTGGACGAATCCATCGATCAGAACTCCGTCCAATCGAACATGAAAACCCTGATCTCTCACCGAAGTCACCATTCCGGAGAATCGCTCTCCCACCCGATGCTTCAACCAGGAAATAGCCCTCAATCGGCTCATGTCCCTTTCCGCTGCTTCTGCCGCCCGCTCACGGGTCGAACAGGTTTCAGCCAGTTCATGCAGAGTGACCGATTCCTGACTCATCGTCGGCCCCGCCCCCCCGGTCAGGAAAAATCGATCGAGAGTCTGATGAACCTGCAAATCCGGGTACCTGCGAATCGGCGAAGTGAAATGGCAATACTCTTGCTTCTGCAGGGCGAAATGGACCTCTTTGGCAGGGCTGTACTCAGCCCTGTTCAGACTTCTCAACAATGCGAAAAACACCACGGGGGCGACGTCTGAATCGGCCACCACACCCATCATTTCTGGCAAGTCGTCGACTGAGTTGACGATCGCCTCGGGAACCAAAACCCGACAGAGCTTGATAAACTTGTCCAGCTCCGCTTCATCCGGCGGAGAGTGAATCCTTCTCAGAATCGGCAATTCGTGGCGTGAGGCGAAGGTCGCCACCGCCTCGTTCGCCGCCAACATGCACTCCTCGACCAACCCATGGGCCGCCAACTGCTCGCGGGAAATCACATCGATGACTTCGCCCTCATCATCGAGGACCAATTTCATTTCCTCGATATCCAGTTGCAGTGATCCCTGACGCAAGCGCCGATTCAACAGGACCTGCCGGAGCTGATTGAGAAGAATGATCTGTTCCTGCAAATCTTGCCCCACCGATTCAGGTGCCGCTCCATCGATGGTCGCCTGTGCATCCTCATAGGTAAATCGATGGGCGCTGCGAATCACCGCCTTCTCGAGTTGTATGTCGAGAAATTGTCCTTTCGCATCCAGCTCCATCCAGACAACTTTCGCCAGACGATCTTCGTGTGGACGCAAAGAGCAAAGACCATTGCTCAATCGTTCCGGCAGCATCGGAATCGTCTTGCCCGGAATGTAGACACTCGTTCCCCGAAGCAGGGCCTCCTGATCGATGGGGTCACCCTGACTGACAAAGTGACTCACATCAGCAATGGCCACTCCCAATCGAAATCGCCCCTCGGGCAGGGATTCTGCACAAATGGCGTCATCGAAGTCTTTGGCATCGATGGGGTCGATGGTGACAAAGGGCAGGTCCCTGCGATCAACTCGCTCTGCCATTTCTTCTGCGGAGACCTGTTCTGGAAACTTCTCGGCGAGTTCTTCGACTTCTCTGGGAAACTCTTCCCGCAATTCGTGCTCTGCACACACCATCTGCAAATCTGCAAGCCAGGTGCCCTCCGGAGCCCAGTGACAGAGAACCTCCCCCGGTGGTAATCCATCCACCGCCGTTCCCTGCCTCAATCTTGCGAGAACACGATCTCCGTCCTCCACCCCGCTGCGAAAACCGGGATCGATCCATACTTCACGAACACTTTCGTGACGGGCAGGCTCGACCACCCCTCCTCCGCCAAGGACCTCCCTGTAATATCCCGGGAAGACTCTTGGACTGCGCTCGATCACTTCCAGAATCTTTCCGGATCGACCTTCACCCCCATACTCCTGGTGTCCCTTGCGCCTTGATTCCAGCGCGACGAGGACCCGGTCCCCATGGTGGGCATCACGAAGTCTGCGGATCGGGATAAAGACATCCCCCCGCGGATCAACCACCAATGAACGGACAAATCCGAAACCGCGACGGGCGATGGACAAGGTGCCGACAAACCAGTTCTCCCGACTGGTGCAGAACCATCCCCGGGCAAACAGGAAGACCATCTCGCCCAGGTTTTCCAGCTCTCCAAGTGCTTCTTCCAGCTCTTTTGGATCGACCTTTCCCCAATCAGGTAACTCCTGCAACTCCGAAGTCTTGAAGGGTCGATACTGATCACTGCGATACCAGGTTCGAATCGCTTTGAGCAGTTCAGTGGAAGGTTTCACTCTTCACCTGTTTCAACATGAGAAAAAAAGCGGGCCGTGTCAGGATCATACCCGACACGGCCCGCTTGCACTCAAAAGGTGTCCGGTCTTATCCGACCTTCTGAATGATCGAAAGCAACGGCATGAACAGCGCGACGACGATGAATCCGACCGCACCTCCCATGCCCACGATCAGGACCGGCTCGAGAAGGCTGGAGAGTGAATCCACCAGCAC
>JACETR010000011.1 GCA_013911165.1 Planctomycetota bacterium
GATGGAGGCTGTTCCCTGAGCAGGGAGGATGCAGATCAGATTGGTGATCTCCGGGAAGGGTTGCGGCAGGGGAAAAGGCCAGTCGTAGCACGGACCTGACTGGAACATGATCATGTTGGTGGCGCTGATCTCATACTGCCTGTCATTGATCGGGAACTGATCAAAGTTGTCGAGGGGGAGTGTTCCCGACAGGTTCCTTTTGCTGGCGACACTCTCCAGATTTTGAACTTCATCAGAACCGCCGTAGAGCATCCCCTCGAGGCTCAAATCGTCATAGGCATGACGTTTGAGAAAGGCCAGTAACCATTTCCTGGAAAGATCTCGCTGCAGGGGGCGAGCGATGTAGGGGCAGGAATCCACGTCTGGTGAAACGGGAATCCAGTCACAGCTTCCGCAACCAAGACTGGAGGAATCGCTGCTGAATCCGTGACAGCCACCAAGGATGCATATGGAAGTTGCGGATGCAGAAAAGCGTTCCAGTAATCGCTCTGCATAGGGGTAAATCACGTCGGTATCCTGCTCAGCGGTCACACTGACGATGGGAATATCGGGTAACCGGTGCCAGCGATTGGTATTGCCGATCCACGAATCCTGCTTGGCATCGGTGGGCTGCAGGAGCAACAAGCCGCGGATATCTGAATCAGTTTCTGCGGCAGTGACGGCTGCGGAGGCTCCACGTGAATGCCCACCAAAGAAGAACCTCTGATGGTCGATAATCCCCTCCAGAGGAGATCCGGGGAGAAGCGAAGTCTCTTCGATCACTTCACGGGTCCTTTGAATCAGGGCAGCAGCGTCGTCGTGCCCTCCCCAGCAATACCAGTCTGGGTAGAGATCGAAAGAGAAGGAGTTACCCACGGACACGCAAATGATTCCGTGTGTGGTCAGGAATCCGAGAATCCCGTCGTAGTCTTCCCAGGAGAACCCTGTTCCATGGTGAAAGATCATGACCGGAGCCGGTTCTGTCAGTCCATTGGGAATCAGGATTCTCAGTGGTTTCAGTTCTGTGACCTCATCCGCTGGAGGAGGACTCGAGTTGCAGTTCCAAAGCGGATAGGGAGGGGGCCACGGCAGTGGATGGGTGTGATCAAAAAAGGTCTCAAAGACACTGACCGTGTGCGGCCCAGGCAAGTTCAGATTCGGTGGGGGAGCGATGACTGATTCGGCTTCATCAAATGCGGCCAATCTGCATTTGAAGATGACGAGTTCACCAAAGAGATCACGGGCAAAGATCTTGAACGTGTGCAGTCCCGGAGGAACAAGGGACCCTGAGACCTCTCCGGTGGCGGGAATCAATGTCAGGTTTCCGGGCAGGGATTCACCCGGAAGTAACCCAAACAGTTCAAAGGGCACCTTTTCCTGGATCAGTCCGTTTCCATTTCCCATCTGCCAGTGAACTTCCGGGATCCGGTCCCCGGGGAAGAAGGCGTGATAGGGGAGGCCAGATCGGAAGGTGGGCATCGTCCATTGCCGCTCCTCTGTGATTTCACCGATGGAACAGGGAGGAGACTGACAGTCCAGAACAGCGGCAGGGTCAACCAGGCCGCAATCGGGGTAGGGGGGTGGAAGTGTGCTCGGTGATCCAGTGAAGATCAGGCCGAGAAGAGCGATGGCATCATCCAGAAGAAGCTGCTGATCTCCGTTGATATCTGCCGCAATAGTACAGGGAAGCCCACTGCCAGATCCGAAGAGCTCTTCCAGTAGCAATACAGGGTCACTGAGATCGTGATTGAGGTCTCCGTTGATATCGCCACGGACAAATCCCGAGACCGTTGTAGACGGGGTTTGGGCAGGGATGGAGTCACCGCTCAGGAAAAGCAGGATGACTGCGATTCCCGGGAGCCAGCCTCGTATTAGGCCATTCACGATCGACCTGCCTTTCATGACTCAATCGCCCTTCATAACTATCATAACCTTGTCTCATGATTTAACACTAGTGGAGGTATTCCCGGCAGTTATTACCGTTTGTAAGTTAAATTATTTTGGAAAACGGACATCCAGGTCGCCTGAAGTGCCCTCACTGGGCCATTGCGACATGTGTCGGAAATTGCATGGATTAACAAGCGCGGTTGAGTTATCTCATTGTATTGATAATATTGCGTGTTCAGGAAGCCGAAATGTAATCGCTTGTAATGTCTATAAGTTACAGCGTCTCGGTGGACTGAAACGCATTGGCACCTCGGAATTTCGGATTGTGTCTCCGGAATTTTCGATTTTTTCGCCCCTGAGATAAGGGGCCATGGCTTCAGCGAGCCATTGGGAGGAGACACCATGTCAGATCTTCGCAAGAAGTCTGCAGGTCGAGCCTTACATGGGCGCAAGATGCAGTTCAGCATCCTCGCTCTCTTTACGGTCTTGACTGCACTGCTGTCCAGCAGTTCCTTGAGTGCACAGTCCGGCCCCGTTGCGCCGGCGGCACCGACCAATCTGGTCTGCACTGTGGAAGTCGCTCACGTCAATCTGGAATGGGCCAACACTGGCCAGTACGACCAGGTCATCCTGCGTCGTAATGGCGTCATGCTGGTTATTCTGGAAGGAACCGCGACCAGTTATGTGGATATGGACGTACCGGCGAATTTTCACCTGTACTCAGTTCACGGATTGACCACCGGTTCAGCCGGGCAGGCTGAAGGGGAGGGTGCGGAATGCACCGTCTTCCTGATTTCTCCCCCATTGGAGCCTGAACTGGAAGTTCCCGCAGCACTCAACTTCCTTCCTGTGCCACTTCCGGACAACCTGTTCGATTTCATTGCCGATCCGGACATGGCCATCGCTCTCGGAAAAGCACTTTTCTGGGACATGCAGGCTGGATCTGATGAAGAAGTGGCTTGTGCGACTTGTCACTACCATGCCGGTTCCGACAATCGCCGCACCCATCAGCTCTACAATGGTCATAACGAGGTTTTCGATGTCGCTCCCGCGAACCATGGTCTTTCTGCGGAAGATTTTCCCTTCCACAAACTGGCCAACCCGAATGACCACACCTCTGCAGTGATCACCAGCAATGATGACGTTGCAGGATCTTCCGGAATTTTGCACTCCAACTTCAATGGGCTCATCGAAACGGTCGATGGAACCCTGACCGAGGATCTGACGACACTGATCAACAATGACAGTATCAAAGTCAATGCTGATGGCACTCTGGTCCAGATGCGTAACACCACAAATCGCAATGCGCCGACCGTGATCAACTCCATCTACTTCCTGGAGACCTTCTGGGATGGAAGAGCTTCATTCTGGTTCAACGGACGTGACAACTGGGGCCCCCGCAATCCGGATGCCTTTGTTTACAAGGTCCAGCCGGGTGGAGAAGTCACTCAGGAGCAGATCCTTCTGGACAAGGCCTCTTTGGCTTCCCAGGCTGCTGCGCCCGTGGCCAGTGGCGATGAGATGTCTGCTCATGGCCGGGATCTTCTTCGTACCGGTCAGAAGCTGCTCAGCAGGCAGCCTCTTGCCACCCAGGAAGTTCATCCCAACGACAGCGTTCTGGGCCTCATGCGTGACGGAACTGATGGCAAGGGTCTCGATATGACCTATCAGGAGATGATCCAGTCCGCCTTCGTCATGTCCTGGTGGAACAGTGACCGTCTCTTTGGTGCCGACCTGCAGCCTCTGCTGGATCCGGTGACCGGTGCTCCTCTGACCGGTGCTCCCAGCAATCTGGAGCAGTTCACCATGATGGAAGCCAACTTCTCCCTCTTCTGGGGACTGGCCATCATGATGTATGAGTCAACTCTCATTTCAGACGACTCTCCCTACGATCGTTGGTGGAGAGCCAATCGCAACCCTGCCGATCCGACCGGCGACATCAATGCCCTGACCGCTCAAGAGCATGAGGGGATGACAGTTCTCTCCACTGCGACTTGCATGTTCTGTCATACCACTTCCCTGTGGTCGAGTGCCGGAACCAGCAAGATCCTGACAGTGCTCGAGCCCGAAGCCTCCGAGATTGAGGCTCTCCTCGAGCGTATGCCGATGCGAGACATGCAGCTTTCCGTCTACGACGGTGGCTTCTACAACCTCGGCGTGACTCCGACGATTGAGGATCTTGGTCGCGGTGGTATCGACCCCTTCGGTCACAGTTTCTCCATCGTCAAAACCTTCCAGGAGAAGGCCAATATCGGTGTTGCTGACCAGGATGGGGATGGAATCCCCAACCAGGCGGACCCGGACTTTGTTTTCCACGACTTCCAGCCGTTTGCAGATCACGTTCTCGTGGTCACTCCTCCTCCGGCTCCGTGGGAAGACACCAACATGGATGGAATGTTCAAGACTCCGACCTTGCGCAATGTCGAGTTGACCGGTCCCTACTTCCACAATGGTGGAGCTTCCACCCTTGAGCAGGTCGTGACCTTCTATGCCCGTGGTGGTAACTTCCCGGAGGTCAATCTGGACACCCTTGCTCCGGAAATGATCCCGACGCCGTTCCTTTCCGTGGACGAGCAGCGCAAAAAGGCGATGGTCGCCTTCCTTGAATCGCTGACCGATGACCGTGTTCGCTGGGAGCAGGCTCCCTTCGATCATCCGGAACTGCGGATTCCCGAAGGCGCCATCTTCAGTCCCATTAACGGAGATGTCCTTCATGGCAACGACAACATCGCCATCGATCGCTTCAAGACGATTCCGGCGGTTGGTGCTGAGGGGCGTGCAGTGGAGACGGACAGCGAAGGCCGTCCTCTCGATCCGCTGGTCAAGTTCCTTCAGCCGACTCGGGTCAAGGATCTCTCCTGTGTGACCGATGTCGATTCGGTCAGCCTCTCCTGGCTGCCCCAGGAGTTCCCGTTTGACGCAGCGACCAGCATCAAGGTCCTGCGCAACAATCAGGAGATTGGATTACTTTCCCGCGAGGCCAGCTCTTTTGTGGACCCGGACGTTCCACCCGGAGAGCACATTTACACGGTCCGTGGTGAAGATGCCCATGAGGGCCTGAATGCTGAGTGCTCGGCAATCTTCCCGCCACCCGCTCCGCTCAATCTTTCTGTCAACGTCAATAACAATCAGGTGAGCCTTCAGTGGACCAACCCCTGGCCTTACCACTCCTTCGACATTTTCCGCAACGGAATCAAGGTTGCGGATGCTCTCTCCGGTGTTTCCGAGGTCTTCGTTGATTCCAACGTTCCTGCGGGAGTTCACCAGTATGAGATCGTCGGAAGAATCCTTTCCCTTCACACGGGTATCCTGATCTACAGCGATCCATCCCCGATCTCCGCAGAGCGTCATCCGCTGGCTCCCGAGATTCTTGGCTGCTCCCAGCCGTCTCAGGCGCAGAACCAGTTGACCTGGATCAACACCGAGGAGTTTGAATCCCTGACCCTTTCCAGAAATGGTGAGGTGATCGCAGAGTTGGCAGGAGACGCCACCTCTTACACCGATCTTGATTCACTTCCGGGTGATTCCGAGTACAGCATTGAGGCTTCTGTGCAGGGGCTGAACTCCCCGACAGCCACTTGCCTGGTGCAGCGTGCTCCGCTTCCGGTGGATTCACTGAGTTGCAGCAACAATGGCGGAATCGGAATTCTCAGCTGGGTCAATCCGGAGCCTTGGCAGCAGGCCGAGATCCACAGGGATGGCCAGTTGATTGCCATTCTCACCGGTAATGAGAACACCTATCAGGACGACTTCCTTGGAAATGCCGGCTCAGGTCTGCATCAGTACGTGATCAGGACCTTCTTCGACAGTCTGACCCAGGGGGAATCCTCCTGCAGTCTGCTCGTCGAGCCAGATCCGGTGGTGATGTTCCAGTGCGAGCCGATCTCCGGTGGAATGCTCCTCTCCTGGACCAATACCGACACCTACACTGCGATCGAAATCATGCGTGGCAGCGAGTTGATCATCACCCTCGGTGGTGGATCCAACTCGTACTTCGATGATCAGGCGGGTGGGGGTGTGGTCAGCTACACCATTACTGCAATCCGTGAGGGAGTCCCCTCAGATTCCGTTGGTTGTACTGCTGTGGTTCCCGCTGCTCCGATCACTGATCTGGGCTGCTCTCCGGAGGCTGCTGGCAACCAGTTGTCCTGGACCAATGGTGGGGCATACGACGAGATTGCCGTGATTCGTGACGGCTCACTCATTGCCACCATTTCCGGAACCGAAGCCGGTTACCTCGATACCACCGCATCCGGTGGAACCTCGCTCTACCAGCTTCAGCCGCAATTCGCGGGTGCACCTTCCGACGCTTCCAACATGTGCTCCACTTCCAGAGCTCCGCAAGCCATCAGTGGCTTGCAGGCGGTGGTTGTCGAGAACTGCCAGGGAGATGTCCAGCTTTCATGGACCAATGGTGAGGCGTATGACTCGATTCGTGTTGAGCGTAATGGAATCGCATTGGTCACCCTTCCGGGCGACCTGACTTCGACTTCCATTGAGGTGATCGGAAATGGAATCCACCAGATTACTCTGGTTCCCAGCATCGACTTCATCGATGGTCTGGCTACGGGTGTCACCGCTGATACTTCAGTAGACCCGTTGGTGCTTCCGACCGATTTTGCCGGTTCCGTGGATCCGGATACCTGTCAGGCCAGTTTGACCTGGACCAACCAGGGCACCTACTCCGGTTTGAGACTGGTCTCCAATGGTCAGGTACTGGCAGAGATCGCCGGTGCTGCGACTTCCGCCGTCATCACCTTGCCCAGCTCCGGAGTTCACTCCCTTGGCCTCGTGGCAGTGGGTGAGTGCGGAGAAACCAGTATGGTTCCGCAGATGCTCGAGCTGGATTGCTCGCAGCGATTCCTCAGAGGTGACCACAACGGTGACGGAGCCGTCGATATCTCCGACGCCATGTCCCTTTTGAGTGCTCTCTTTGCCAACGGCGTCACGAACTGTGAAGACGCTGCCGACTCCAACGACGACGGGGCGATCGACGTCTCGGATGCGGTCAGGACTCTGCAGTACCTCTTCGGTGGTGGCACGATTCCGGCACCGATCGATTCCTGCGGTTCGGACCAGACCGTTGACGGACTGGGTTGTGTTCAGGGATCCAGCTGCCCCTAGGGGTAGTGGAGGATTTTGGGCTCCCTCGGGATCGAGGGGGCCTGAAATCCAGTTAGTCAAGTCTGTCAGGATCGACAGATGTTAATATGTTGAAAAGTACTGTTTTGGCGAAATGTCTGAAAAATGGCAACTAACGATGCTTGAACGGTTCAGAATTGTGAATAACATAAGGTCACGCTTGTTAGTCCTATTGATAGGTTGAAAGCGTCCAGTTCCCTCAAGAGGGGCTGTATCCTTATGAAAAGACTAAAGGGCAGGAATCTGCCCAGGTGGTGTGTAATGCATTTTTTGAATGAACAATGTAAATACAAAGAGGCTGTAATGGATAGGAGTTGTGCCTTGAAAACTCCATACAATCTCGTGAAATTCGTCCTCCTGGTGTTGTTTACTTTCACCTTCTCGCTGAGCGCTCATGCTCAGTTGGGAGTGGGAGATGGAACGATGGGGGTTACCGGTGCTGCCGTGAGTGGTGAGATTGAGTTCATGTCTGTCGATGACATGAATGATCCCTTCTCCAGTGGCATCATGATCGTTGCGGGTCAGGCCTGGATTATCCCGAAGAACCTGATCGTTGGTCTTCCTGCCAATTACCTCACGCTGCAGCAGATCTTCACCGAAGCGCCTCCGGAGGCTCTCGCCATGGGCGAGTCCGGACTGGTACGCGGTGATGCTTCGCTCCGCGGCCGTGGTGGTGCAACCGCTCACATTCTGGGTAACCAGATGCCCGACGGACGCAACATTGCCGGTGACGTCTTCATTCAGAAGGATGTTGACACCGTTCAGGGAACCGTCACCTACATCGACTACGACCACGGATACTTCCGAATCAACGGAACCGTGGGAGCCGATCAGGGTGGAGTCATGATCCGACTCAATGACCCTGAGGGCGGACAGACCATCCAAAATGGCCCCGGTTGCAGTGTTGGCCCCAATTGCAGTCCTGATGTTCGATTCATGAACGACCCGGGAAGCTACACTGCCAACTACATCACCGGATATCCTATGTGTATTCCCAGTACGGTGACCGGTGGCAACAGAACCTCAGGTGCGGATGCCAATGGTGAAGGTGACGCCTTCTGCCCACATTGGAATCGAGAGGGTGTTACACAGCCTGGTGGAACGGTTGTCCCGGATTCACGCTACTTCGCTCCCCTCCTTTTGGGGGACAGTATCGGCGCAGAGGGCAACAAGGAGGTCATCGACGGAGTTCGTTTCTTCTCCTGTCACTCTCTGACGATCAACTTGGCTCTCCTGACCCGTAACGCTCCAGACCAGCCGTCCTACATTCTTGCCGACGAGGCGGAGTGGGATGCACCCGGATTCGCTAATGAAAGAGCCAAGGCACTCTTCATCGGTTTCTCCACTCTGGTTGATGCACAGGTCGATATCTTTGGTCTTTACGTGGACCCTGCGACCGGTGAACAGCACGAGAGAATCGTCGCCAGTACTGTGAACAACCCCCTGACCATCAAGCATGGAATCGGGGTCGGTAACTCTGGGGGAACCATTTTCAAGGTCGTCTACGACGTGGACTTCCTGAAAGGGGCTCCCGTCGGACCCAGAAGATCACCCTGCACTCAGCTGCGAATCTCTGGCTACGACGTCTGCCCGAACTTGGGCACCATGGACGAAGAGTTCTCCATGCTTTCACCCATTGCCCAGGAGGCCATCTTCGTCTCGACCCATGAGGCAGAGCTGCTTCCCGGAATCCACCCCTTCAACATTCAGGGTGAGCCGGCCAGCAGTGATCGCTACCTGACGGGTGTCGGATACGGCCACCCGGAATTCGGTGAGATTGACATGAACCGTCTTTGGTGGCCGATGGTCTTTGCAGGAGCCCCCTGGAACCTTGATCGTCGCCTGCATCCCGCCGGTTGTGTGGATACCAATGGCGACGAAGTGGTCGACTGTGAAGACATGACCGCGGTGCCCATGGGTGATCTTCGCCTCGATCCCTTCCCGTTCTCTGGTCTGAACCCGATTAACGGAGTTCAGGGTGGTCTGAACATCGACCTTGTTGAGCCTCCGCTGGAGGATCCGATTCAGGGTGAGGTTTGTGGCAACGGTATCGACGATGAGGGTGACTTCCTGATCGACTGTGACGACCCGGAGTGCGCTCTGACCAACCTGTGTGTTCTTCTTGAGCAGGCGGGTGGCGAAATCGGTGAAGCAGGGTTCTGCGGCAACTTCCTCGACGACGACGGCGATGGACTTGCTGACTGTGCCGATCCGGAGTGTGCCTTCACCCTCGATTGTGCCGGAGTCGGTGCAAATCTGGGACTTCAGTTTGTTCCTGGCAACATGGAGATCGCCTTCGGATACTGGCCCTTCACCATGGAGAACACTGACGGAGATCCGCTCACCGGAACCAATGGCGCCGAGAATATGACCACCCGCATCATTTGGGACAACCTCGCCCTGATGCCTTCTGGGCCTCACTCACCGATGGATATCCCGGATCTGGCGACCGCTTGCCAGAATCTGAATGGTGCGCCCCAACCGGCGCTTCCCGGTGCTCTCGGAATCGATGTCTTGATGGACCAGCCTCTGACGGTGGCCCTGAGCAGCATCGTGACCGACCCCGATCAAGACAACATGACGGTGACCTTCGGCCCTGGATCGGCTGGAGGAACCCTGACGCAGGCCAATGGCAACTATGTCTATGTCCCTGCTGCAGGATTCACCGGACAAGAACTTTTCTCTTTTACTGCAACTGATCCTCACGGTGGTGTGACCTCCGGAACGCTCAGATTTGATGTTTCGCAGCCGTAGGTCAAAAGAACACCACAAAAGATTCAGGAGTGTGAACGACATGTTCAACAACAATGAGAAAGTAATGAAGAGAGTACTGGCAGCAAGCCTGCTGCTCTTCATGGGATTGATCCTCGGGGCACCCAGTGTCCAGGGTCAGATCGCCAATATCTCCGACCCGACCTCGCAGGGCGTGGTGATTCTCGGAGAGATTGAGCATATCTTCGTCGACGACATGGACGACATGTGGTCTGCAGGGTGGATCGTTGCCGATGGTACGGCAGTAAGGATTCCCAGCGGATTACTGATCGACCTGCCGATGAACCGACTCAGTCTCAGAGACATCATGGCGGGAGCTTCACCAGAGTGTGTAGCTCTTGGAGAGTCTGGAATGGCCAGTTCTGACGAGTGCCTTCGCAACAAGGGACTTCAGGGTGGTGGTGCACAGATTCTCGCCAACCGTCAAGCAGACGGACAGGTCATCGCCGGAGACGTGTTCCTTAACAAGTCGATGACCGGAAACGTGGCCGGTGGAATCGTGCCTCCCACTGTGGGCGGATATGTCTCCTTTATCGATTACGATCAGGGATACTTCGTCGTCAACGGTGTGATGGGTGAGCGTCCTGTTGCTGATGGTGGTACCGATCGCAAAGGCGTGATTTGCCGAATCAACGATCCGGACACTGTGCAGACGATTCAGCATGGCCTCGGTTGTATTGACGGTATGCCGAACTGCAGTGCGGATCCCCGATTCACCATCGATCCCGGAAGCTACAGTTTCGCATTCTCCACCGGAGTTCCCAGCTGCATCCCCAGTACCAACAACTCTATGGGTAACAGGGATGACGATGAGGGTGCAAACATTGTGACCGGTGAGGGTGACGAGTTCTGCCCGATGTGGAACCGTGCATTTACCGGTTCTCTAAACAGAACCGTGCCTGATTCCCGTCGCTTTGTTCCCATGGTTTTGGGAGATCCGATCAGCCTTGAGGGTAACTTCGAGGTTGTTGATGGAGTGCGCTTTTTCTCAGCCTACGCCGCAGTGGTTCAGCTCGGTCTCAAGACCAAGCGTCAGAACAACCAGCCGGACTTCATGACCTGGGACGAAGTGGAATGCGATATTCCTCCCTTCGACAATGCCCGGATCAAGTCTCTTGCGATCGCCTTCACCTCCATCGATGACATTCACATTGATGCTTTCCGTCTTCACATCGATCCGGAAACCGGTGAGGGAATCGAGTACATCTGGGGAACCTCTCTTGGAAACCTGGGTGCACGTTTCAACGGTATCGCACCCAACGCCGGTCATATCACCAAGTTTGGTTATGACGTGGACTTCCTTTTGGGAGCCCCTTCCGCACATGGACCCTGCCTGAACCTGATTAGCGGTGGACATAATGTTTGTCCGCAGGGTGGAACCATGGAAGAGGAAGTGGCCCTGATGGCTCCTGCCGCTCGCGAAGTCATCGGCCGTACCCACCACAGTTACACCCTCAATCCGGGAGTCTTCCCGAGGGATATTCTTGGAAACCCGGCTCAGCACGGTGAATACGTCGCCGGTGCAGGTCTTGGACACCCGGAATTCGTTGAGGTGAACCTGAACAGAAACTGGTTCCCCTTCGTCTTCGAGGGGATTCCGTGGAATCTTGATCGTCGTCTCGGCCCTGGTGGTTGTGATGAGGCGATCGGTTGTGAGAGTGCTGATCAGCTTCCTCTGGGCAGCTTGCCCCTCGACCCGTTCCCGTCTGCAGGAGATGCCGACTGGGTGACCCATTCGATTGGAAACGGAATTCCTCCGTTTGCCGCAGAGAGACTGACCGCTTACCACCCCTTTGGTGAGGGTGATTTTGTTCCGTTCTATCCGCCCGCACCTGGCCCAGCAGCGAGTCTTCCTGTGGGTGTTTCTGATGGACTGACCGGAGAGCACTGCGACATTACCAACAACATGCCGTTAGCCGCTAACGACACCTTCGCAGCAACCGAGGATTCTCCAGCACTGATTTCAAACAACCTGTTGCTGTCCAACGACAGTGACCCTGATCTGGATGTTCTTTCCGTCTTCCATTACGAAGGCACCAGCCTCGAAGGCGGATCGGTGACTCCTTCCGGAAATGGTGTGATCTACCAGGGTGCAGCAGATTTCCATGGAACCGATGAGTTCCACTACAGCATCAGTGACGGCCACGGGGGAATCTCCCGCGGCAAGATCTCTCTTGTGGTGGCTTCACAAAACGACGCTCCGGTGGCACAGGACGATTTCCTGACCACGGATGCCACGCAGGCACTCAGCTTCACTTCTGATCTCCTGCTCGGCAACGATTCCGATGTTGACGGTGACGCCCTGACCCTGCAGGCGATCAACATGATCGACGCAACGGCCTCCACAGGTTCGGTTCAGTCAACCGGTGCCGACAGCTGGACCTTCACACCTGCGGGTATTGGTCCCAGCTCCTGGGAATACGTGATCGTTGATCCTTCAGGCTTGGCTGCTTCCGCAACGGTGACTTTCCATGCGGGTAACAGTGCACCTGTGACTGCAGTCGACTCAGTTCAGACTGACGAAGACTTCGAGTTGATCATCGACGTTTTGGCCAATGATTCCGATCCTGATGGCGATGCTCTTTCGGTTTCCGCTTTCACGGCTCCCAACTTTGGTTCTGTGAGCCTGCTCCCGAATGGTGCACTGCTTTACACTCCGGACCTGGACCAGAACGGTATCGACACTTTCTTCTACACTGCCACTGACGGAAAAGGTACTTTCACAGAGGAGCAGGTCCTCGTGACCGTTCTTGAGGTCAATGACGCCCCGCGTCTGGGTGCTGATCTTGCTGTGACCCTTGAAGACCAGGCCGTGGAAGTCAACGTTCTTGCCAACGATTACGATCCTGAGGGCGACGACATGACCGTGTCTCTGCCGATCGTGAATGCCTTCAACGGTGCAGTCTCCCTGCTCCCCGGAGGTGTGATTCGATTCGTGCCATTCCCGGACATGTCCGTGGGTGTGGCCGACAACTTCATGTACATCGTGACCGATTCCCATGGAGCAGTTTCTACCGCCATGGTTTCGATTGAAGTCACGCCAGTGAACGATGCTCCTGTCGCCAACCCGGACACGGCTGTGACCCTTGAGGATATTCCGACGGTGGTCAACGTTTTGGCCAACGACGGTGACGTGGACAACGATCTGTTGAAAGTGATGTCCGTTGAGGTTCCAGAGGGATTCCCTGCAACCATCAACTGGGCAACCAATGGTTCGATCACCATCGATCCTGACCCGAACTACCACAGCATCATTCCTCAGGTCTTCACCTATGTGCTCAGTGACGGTTTCCTGACCGACGTGGGTCAGGTCAGTCTTCAGGTGATCTCTCTGAACGATGCTCCTGTGGCAGCGGATGACTTTGGTCACCAGGTGACAGAAGACGGTTCGGTTTCCATCGACGTTCTCGCCAACGATACTGACATCGACGGCGATACGATTCAGTTGGCAGCCGTGACAAATGGACTCCTCGGATTGGCAACCATTGAGTTGGGTGGAACGATTTCCTACACGCCTTTCCCGAACTCCAACGGTATCGACAGCTTCACCTACACGGTGACCGACAATAACGGTGGTCAGTCCACCGCGACGGTTGAAGTCGAGATCGTTCCTGTCAACGACGCTCCTGTTGCCGGTACGTTACCGATCTTCCCGCTTCCGGAAGACAGCCTGAAGACGATCTCTGCTTTGACGATCCTGCAGGCCGCCTCCGACGCCGACATGAACGATCTGATTCTTACCAATGTGGGACAGCCCGCACATGGTCAGGTTACCGTCAACGTCGATGCCCAGGCCAACATTTCCAGCCTGGTCTACATTCCCGACCCGAACTTCTTCGGTATCGATGAGTTCACCTACGAGGTGACCGATCTCGAGTTGAGCGGTTCCGGGTTGATTCGCCTGAATATTCTTCCGGTGAATGACGTTCCGACTGCCAACAACGACTCTGGTCTGCTTGTCGAAGCCGGATCCAGTATCGACATCGCTCCGCTCCTCAATGACGAGGACGTGGACGGCGACGATCTGCTTCTGCTCGGTATTATCAGTGGTCCTTTCCATGGATCCATGGCGATCCACCCGGATGGAACCCTGACCTACAACGCCGATGACAACTACGAGGGTGAAGATTCCATGATCTACCGAATCTCGGATAACCATGGAGGAATGGCCACCGCCAGTATCCTGATCGACGTGACCGCACCGATCTCCGCTGCGTCCACGATGATCCGTTCGGATGCCAATGCTGACGGCCAGCTCGATGTCTCCGATCCGGTGGAGACGGTGCTTCACCTGTTCCAGGGACGCGGTGTCATATGCCTTGCGGCTCTCGACTCCAATGACGACAACGCCATCGATATCGCTGACGTGGTCTTTACCCTGAATACGCTGTTCACCAATGGTCAGGTCCCGAGCGCTCCTTACCCCTTCTGCGGTGAGGATCCGACGGGTAACTCCTTGCCTTGTGACGGATTCGGTCTCTGCGACTGATCAGGTCAGGAACTGATCAGGAGAACCGGGTCTATTGACCTTGAAACCGTGGCTCGCGAAGAGATTCGCGAGCCACGGTTTTTTTACGAATGTGGCCAGCGTCAGGGGACTATTCATAGTGTCTGATCGTTGAGTAGTGAGGACCTGCCCACAGTCATGAGGTTCCGAAAATCGGACGGGGTGGACTCGGTCAGGCAGGGAAAAACAGATCTGAATCGGTGAGTTGGGCTGATTGAGGTTTTTCCCACGAATTTTTCAAAAATGTTATACTGTTTCAGAAGTTGAGGTCGTCTCGATAGAGGAGAGCGGCCTCAGGTGCAGTGAACTAGACTTACAAAGTGTGGAAGAGGCATTCAACATGTTGCGCAGTGCAATGAGTGGGTCCCGCCGTTTGATCCTGCTGCTGGCTCTCGGATTGATTCCGTGGTTGAGCGTCAGGGACTCAGGGGCAGCCACCCACAACCAGGTGCCCGGTTCCCCGAGAATCGAGTGCGATGAACCTTTGGTCGAGTGGGGGGAGCTGATCAAGGAAACCCCGTTCACCCATGATTTCGAGATTCGCAATACCGGTGATGAAGTCCTGATCATCAAGAAGGTCAACGGCACCTGAGGTTGCACGGTCGCCGATCACGACGACCAGATCCCCCCCGGTGGGGTGGGAAAAGTTACGGTGAATCTCGACACCAAAAAGGTCAGAGGCAAAGGTGTTGCCAAGACCATGAAGGTTTTCTCCAATGACCCGGTGAATCCGGAGTTTTCACTGACCCTGAAGGGGACGATTCTCGAGATTCTCGAGACGCGGCCACTTCAGATCAAGTTGCAGGGACTCGCAGGAAAACCTCTTGAAGGTACTTTCGAGTTCAACGCCGGGTCTCCTCTCGATGTGGAGATCGTCGACGTCAGGACCGCAGGCAAGGGCTGGATTACCGCTGCAGAGCCGGTGGTGATCGAAGAGGGGCGATCCTTTGAACTCAGTCTCTCTGCTTCGGCAAACTCCAAGCCCGCAGTCTTGCGTGAGAAACTGATCCTCGATGTCAAAACCAGTGACGGTCAGGATCGCAGCCTGGAATTCAATGTACAGTTGGATCACAGGGATCGAATCGTTCTTCAACCCAAGAACAACATCAAGTTCATGGACAAGGAAACCCGAAACCTGCTCAATGCCGGTTCAAAGCCGATTGAGAAGAGCATTCTGGTGACGGGGGGAGATCCCGGAGTCAGCTTCGAAGTCACCGAGGTCAATCTGGATGACCGTATCCAGGGTGCGTTCACTACCCGGATTCAGGAAGTGGTTGCCGGTAAGAGCTATCGAGTCTGGATCACTCTTTCCGAGTATCAGTCAACCCCCACGGTACTGGGAAAGATGACCATCAAGACCAGTGACGAGATTAAAAAAGAGATCTCCATGTGGGTCATGGGCCAGTTTCCGCAGAAGCGGCAGACCGCTCCCTGATCGCAGTTTTCTTTTGAATCAAGAATGCCCCGAATCCACCGAGTGGATTCGGGGCATTTTTTATCGTCACCTTCCAGTTTGCTAATGGAGAGTCAGGTAAGTTCGACTGCAGGATGAGTGCATTGGTGGGCACGATAGGTGATAATAGGAATCTTATAGCGTTCTTGAGGTATCTGGTCCTTATCATGGCTGGACACCAATTTTATTCAAAATCATGAACCTCGTGATTCTTCGAGGCGACTTAAACGGAGTATTCCTTTGTCGATCTCCCCATGCAGGGCTCTTCGTCTTTTGAGTACTGTCCTCTTGGCCTTCATGGCTTGCGAGAGAGGACTGGAAGCTCAATTTCAATTGAGCAGTCCTCTTCCCACTTCGGTCGGCCTGATCATTTCAGAACACTGTATCGCTGACGTGACAGGAGATACCCTGCCGGATTTGATCGCCATCAATGGAGGGGGCACTCTTGCAATCGCCCGCGGGATCGGTGCCGGACTTCATGGCGAGATCGTCCATCATCCAAGAGGAGAAGGAATCGATGGATTGGTCCGAGGGCTGGCTGCCGGTGATTTGGAAGGAGATGGAGACCAGGATCTGGTTTTCACGTGGTCACATCCCATGAATCCGGGTGGATTTGTCTCCGTCCTGGTATTTGAAAATGGTGTCCCCGGAGATCGAATCGATTACATGCTCGACCCTCTGCTGAACCGGGTCCCTTTTGATCTCTCTTTGAGTGATCTCAATGGGGATGGAAGGCTGGATATCGTTCTCTGTACGACCCTGTTGGGGGAAGCATTTCAGCCCGCTGCTGTCACAGTACTCATCGGTGTGGCGAACTCCGCGATCCCTGATTATCTCATTCCCCAGCACTATCCCCGTTCTTCCATGGCCAGAGATGTGGAGGTGGCAGATCTGGATCTGGACGGTGATCCGGATGTGGTGTTGTCCTGCAGGGAGGGGGACTCTCTTTCGATTTTTGAGAATGTCGGTAACGGTCAGTTGGCCTTGGCCTCAGAGTATCTTTTTCCGGAATCGCCTCACCCCTATTCGGTAGCGGTCGGGGATCTGGACCAAAATGGTTTACCTGATCTGTTACTGGGGACCTGGATGAACCGTTCATTGATTCCATTTCTCGCGACGGGAAGTCTACAGTTTGATCGCCAGGCAGAGATTATGGTGGGGCAGTTTGGTTGGGGTATCATGCACCGCATCCGACTTCACGACATGAATGCAGATGGTCATTCTGATGCAGTGATTCCCTTCTCCAGTGGATTGATCACCACTTTGTACGGAGATGGGCAGGGGGATTTCCCTGATCAGGATTGGTTTGTCACCTACCAGAGTGCCAAAGGAATCGGGTTCACTGATCTGGATGGCAATGGCAGTCTGGAAATGATTCTCGAGCATACGGACATGCAGTTGTTCACCACCTTTTTCGGTGATCAGGAACTGCGTGGCAGGGTTTATTTCGAACCTGCCGCAGTCTCCGCTGGACTGAATCACGAGCTACCATTAAAGGTCACCGCAAATCTGGGAATCAGGGGGGCCGATCTGACCTTTCACCTCGACCCTTCTATTCTGCAACCTCAATCTCTGGTCCCGTCCTCGCAATTGATGACAGCAACCGCTGGCAATGGCCCTGACTTCTGGTGGGTCGATCTGGGAGGGACTACAGGGGAGTCCGTAACTTTGTCGACGATCATCGACGATACAGGGTTGTATGGATTGGGAGCCGGTTTGGTGAATGATCTGGCACTTTTTTCGATCTCGGTGAGTGACCTTCCACAAGATGAAGAGACCACCCTGACGTTTGACTCCAGTCCTGCCGGAGGTTCGATTCTGACGGTAACGGGCGGCCTGGACGTGCCTGTCAGCCATGATGTCACTCCGATTCAGGTGGTGGTTCCCACCCGATTTCTTCGTGGTGATGTCAATGAGAATGGCAGTGTCAATGTGGGCGATGCGGTTGTGTTGTTGCGTCGCATGTTTGGACTGGATCCACCGGGGAACTGCCTTTCAGCAAGCGACACTGATGCCGATGGGAATCTGGATCTGAGCGACGCGATCCGCCTGCTGACCTTTTTATTTTCTGGTGGCGATGCTCCGGAGGTCCCTTATCCCGATTGCGGAATCGGTTTGGATCCTCTGTTACTTCCCTGCGAGAGCCATTTGTTCTGTCCATAAAGGGAGAGAAGGGCCACACAGAAAAACGCCCTCTGAAACAGTTCGTTTCAAAGGGCGTTCCGATTTTGCGTTCAGGGATGGGGCTAGGCGCGGAGGTCGCTGCCAGCCAGACGCACGACTCGTCGAGCGAGTTCTTCGGGGTCAAAAGGCTTTGCGAGAATGTCATCGGCACCCAGGAGGCGAGCTCTGTCGAGGTCAGCCTGATCCATGGCGGAGATCACAAGAATTTTCGTCTTTGCAAGTTCCGGAGCGAGGCGCACGTACTCGATCACGTCGAATCCGCCGAGGCCGGGGACGCGAAGGTCGATGGTCATGACGGAGGGGAGGTGTTCTCTGAGGAGCGACCCTGCCGAGAATCCGTCTTGGGCCATGTAGACATCGAAGTTGTGTTTTCTCAGGGTGATTTCAATAGCCTTGGCAACGGTCGGCTCTTTTTCGACGACCAGAATGCGGCGGGCCAAATGAAGGAAATCGCGTGGAATCGGAATGTTGTTCTCACGCAGGAAAGAGATGAAGTTGTTCACCTCCACACGGTTGTCGCCACGACCAGGCAACTGATAGGCCCGCAACTGACCTCGCTGAATCCAGCGGATGACAGTACGGAAATTGACGCCACAGTAGTTGGCGATCTCGCCGGTCGTCAGGGTCCTCTTGTCGTTCATCCCACACTCCTCGCAAAAAAGAACTTTTCCAAGAAAAGAAATCCGACTCGCAACGGACTCCTTCAGGGCCGGTAATCCAATCCGAAGGAGGATTGGGAGCAGGGTCCGGCTCTGTATGTAAATCAACTATACATACATTGTATGTTTGTTAGTCGTTTTGTCAACTTCCCTGAATGGTCCGGAGGTCATTGATTGTCGGATTGCCCATTTTCTGCCGAAATCACACAGAGTGGTGTTTTATGGACAGTTAAGACCGTTTAGACAATTCAGTGAATCGGCGGGGCCTGGGTCCGTACCGCAGTTCAAAGTGGGTGCCGGGGGAGGCTGCCCATTATCGAAGAGGAATAACAAAAGGAAAATTGGGTCTGAAATGTCCAGAGCTCCATCATCGTTGCAGTCGATCGCATCCTGACAATTTGCCGGAAGGGACTGGTGGATATGCTCCAGTTGGAACAGCACGTCTGCCACATTGAGGATCGAATCCATGTTCGCATCGCCGCGAATGAACCGGGGTTCCGGAATCGGGCAGAGTAATTGACACTCCACAGCGGCCAGAATCGCTCCACAGCTTGTTTGGGGAATCAGTTGCAAGGCAGTGGGCAAACCGGGGGTGAGGGGCAGATTGGCACTGTTGACCGATCCGGGCAGCATCAGGCTCTGACCATTGACGATCAGCTCGATGTTTGAATAGGTCGCCCCATTGGTCCAGGAGAGTTCCCCTGTACAGCTGAGAGGGTCGTAACTGCATTGAAGATCGAGGATCGGTATCTGTGGTGCGGGCACAGGAATGTCGATTTCACAACAGGTGGGACCTGATTCCGGGGTCAGCCCGCCGGTGACAGGCTCTACGCAAAGGATCAAGGGCCCTGAAGACCCGGGGTCGAAAGTGTATCCGGATGCTGTCCCAGGCAAGGCCGCGAGGGGAACCAGTTGTGTGAGATCGGTTCCCACTGACAGTTGCAACGAATCGGGGATCTGCGTGCCCACATCCCAACTGAGGCTGACGGTGGTCCCGCAGGGATCCTCGAGCTGACAAGTCAGAGGAGGCAGTGCTGGCGGTCGTTGGTCAAAATAGTAGGCACCGAGATCGGGAGAAGTTCCATCGGGATCGGTGTACAGAAGGCTGTCTCCGACATCAATGCAGGGCGACGATGGATCAAGGCTGAAGTCTCCTGTGGCAGAACTCTGGAAGAGGGGATCGGAAACGAGGACAGAAGTGCCCGGGTAGCCGGAAGAGACCACGCTGTGATCGACCTGCGAAAAGGTGGGAATGTCGATTTCCAGACCGGTGGGATTCCACAGGATGGAATGGCTCAACACCAGGGTTGAGGTCGCTCCACCTGCACTCAGGGGAGGATAAAACACCCCTGGAGAGCCATTGGGTGAGGAATTGAATGTCAGTGTACTGCGACGGATCTCGACGCTGACCAGATTGATGGTGGAAGCGACGGCAGCTCCGGCAGTCGTTGCGATGTTGCCGGTGAGCAAGCATTTTTCAACGGTCAGAGTACCACCATCGAGGCCGATTCCGCCGCCGTGATTGGCAGAGTTGGCGACAAAGACGGAATCGATGCAAGAGCTCGCCGATTGGTAAAGAGTGATTCCACCACCAAGGAGACTGGCTTCGTTCGATTGGACTTCGTTGTTCTCGAAGAGGAGCCCACTCAATCTGCAATACACTCCTCCACCAATCAGGGCTGTGTTGGAGATGAGAGTATTCTGTCGCAGATTAACTTGAGTGCAGGTATTGATGGAAATTGCTCCACCTGCGGTCATGGCCTGATTTTCCGAAATATTGCATTGCTCAATGGAAACGATTCCACAATCAATCAGGTAGATCCCTGATCCCTCAAGACCAGAGTTGTTCATGATTTGCAAATTCTGGAGTGTCAATGACAGGGTTCCCTGAGCGTAAAAACCTGATCCAAAATCTGAAGAGTTATTTTTCAGGTGGCAGTTATCGATGGTGGGAGATGCGACTGAAACGTGAATTCCGCCTCCTCGCCGATAAGTCCCGAGGGCATCGGTCAGGAGTGTTCCATTTCCACCTTGAATGGTGAAGCCGCTGAGGATGGCTGCGCCTGTCTCTCCTGAGGAAAAGGTGACGGTCGAACCGAGGGCTGTTCCCTGGGTCAGGGCGGATCCATCGATGAAAGTGACAGCCGGCCCCGCAGTGGAGATGAGTGTGACATCTTTGCCGAGGAAGTTGATGTTCTCCTGATAGGTTCCCGGGTCGACGAGGATCTGATCTCCCGGAAGAGCCGAGTCGATGGCCTGTTGAATCGTCGGAACTTGTGAAGGCACGAGCCAATCGGCTCCAGAGCAGGGGGCAGCCGGCCAGACGAGAAATCCCCAGAGGATTCCGAGCACTAGAGCGGATTGTCTGGGCACGTTGAACCTCCTGGAGAGTTGTTGCTCGGCAATCCTGAGTAACAGTCTTCCTCTGTTATCTTCCATCCCGTCAATGCTACTTCTCGTATTGTACTGTCATTTGTATGTCCAAGAAGGTCTGCACCCCCTCAGTTGGGTGGAAACGGCTAAACGGCAAAAGTGTCACAAATATACTCTTATTGCGAGATCGGTAAGTATTTCCGACTTAGTTGAAGGACCTTGGCCGGGATAGACAAAAAATGGCTCGCAGTTACAATGAGGAATACAAACTTTTGTAAACAACCCCTGTCATCCATCACTGTGTGTCCCTTTTCACTGGAGGTGGGTGAAAACCCTGAGGGCCGATGCCCTGCGGAGGAACGATGCCGAACTCAAGCCGCATCCTTGCCAAGTTCTGCCTGCTGGTTTGCGCCACCCTGATTCTGGGTGGTTGTTTTGGTCGAAGTACCAAAATTCAGGCGCCCGCACCTTTCAGCTATCCACAGGTGGACTACACCTTGACTGTCGGTGAACCCGTCGACATCCCCGCACCACCGGTGCTGGGTGCATCCATCGATAACTGGAGCGTTGAGCCCGAGCTTCCGGCAGGTCTGGAGTTCGATCCCACCAATGGTTCCATCAGTGGTATTCCGTCTGAGGCATGCCCGCGGCATTTCTTTGCGATCACGGCAGCCAATTTTGGTGGTTCTTCCAGCTTTGGAATTTCCATTGCTGTCCTTCCTGAGCCTCCCTGTGATCTGGCTTACCCGGTTTCCGAGGTGACAGGTGTTTTGGCGTTTGACGCTTTTCCCACGCTTTTACCGACCGTCGGCTGCGGTGGATCCAACGATTTCACCATCGCCCCAGCCTTGCCCGAGGGTCTTCAGCTGAACATGTACACCGGTGAAATCAGTGGTACTCCGTTGATCAGCCATGGGCCTCAGTTGCATCTCATTACTGCTGCCAATGAAAGTGGAGAATCCACCTTTGAGTTGCTGATCGAAATCCTTCCTGCTGGTCCCTGTGATCTTGTTTATCAGGAGTCCGACAAAGTGGTTGCACCCAATGCAGAAATGGATCCGATCCTCCCCACAGTGGGCTGTGGTGAGGTTGAAGAGTGGATTATTGATCCTGCTCTGCCTGAAGGTGTCAGCCTGGATCCCGCAACGGGAGTGATCTCCGGAACACCGGCGATCGAAACTTCCCGCATCGTCTACACCGTGACCGCTTCCAACGAGCACGGTTCCGACAGCACGGAAATCGCCCTGAGAATCTCTCCGGTCTTCGTCTTTGAAATCGAGCAGTTGAGTGGCTCCTTTGACCCCTCAACGGGTGAGGGTGGTACCCAAACCCGCATCATCCTGACAGAGGGTGAAGATAACGAGACTTACCCGACCAAGATCCAGCTCCTTTCGCTGGCCCTCGCTCACAACTCCGAGCAGCTGGATATCACTTCAGTGGAGGCTGGCAGCGGGTTGTCTGATCTGAATGGTGGTGAGGGACCGGACTTCTTTGCTCCCTTCGAAACCTCCACCGGTTTCACGCTGGGTATCGTTTTCTCTTTCAGTCCTGATTTCACGGGATTGAGTGCAGAGGTGCCGGTCGAGATTGCGATCGTCAACTACGAGACGATTGCAGATTCCTTCTCTGGATCTGACGCTGATTCGATCACTTCCACGCTCAGCTGGGGAAATCCCCTTGCGGGTGAGGAAGGTGTGCCGACGGTGGAAAACACTGTCGTACTGAATGGTGTGACCGGAATCATTCCGGTGACCGTTGATTCTGCTTTGGAGTTGATCGCTAGTCCCGTCTCTGACTGATCCCGACAGATTTGAAGCACGGAGTATTAACCCCCGATATTTACAGCGCCGATTGCTGGACCGAGGAAGAGATGCCAGGGTATTCCCCGAAGATACTGTTGCCCCTTTTGATTTTGTTGTTGGCGCTCTCCGGTTGTGGTGGGGGCTCCGGTTCAGGAATCCAGGTGGAGGTCGTTCCACCTCAGTCTGTCGAGTATCTCGGATTGGGTGCTTTCCTTCTGGGTCATGAGATTGTCCCGGTCAACCCGCAGATCATCGGTGGTGATCCCAATGAATGGACCGTCTCTCCTGCCTTCCCCCAGGGGGTGTTACTTGACAGTCAGACGGGGGTGATCTCCGGAATTCCAGAGCAGGTTCATTCGCCGACACCCCATACCATCGTAGCCCAAAATGGTACAGGAGCAGTGGTCGTGACTGTCATGATCAGTGTTCTCCCGACGACTCCCTGTCAACTTTCTTATGGAGATGAAATTCCTCTCCTGATCGTCGGAGAATCGATGGAGCCTCTGGTCCCCTCGTACGGTTGTGGTCCGATCCAATTGTGGACCGTCGACCCGGAGTTGCCTGAGGGGCTGCAATTCAATGGGCTGACCGGCACGATCTACGGCACTCCTGTATCACTGGAATCCGCATCGACTCACATGATCAGCGGATTCAACCAGTTCGGTTCGACGACGACGACCATCACATTACAAATAGTAGAGGCTGCACCTTGTGATCTGGGGTATTCGGTTGATCTGATTCAGTTGAGCCATGGCGAAGAACTGGAACCCATACAGCCAACAGTGGCTTGTGGAGCTCCGGATCAGTATGAGATCGAGCCCGCCCTTCCCGAAGGATTGCAGCTCAACCCGGTCAGTGGAGAACTTTCCGGTACAGGGCTCGCAGCACAGCCTCTCACTGATTACCAAATTGTGGCTTCCAATCTTGCCGGAGAGACGACTTTCAATATCCAGTTGGAAGTCTTCGTGGAAGCTCCATGCGATCTGCTCTACCCGTTTTCTGAAATCATGATTCAGGTGGGCGAGGAGATTCCTGCGGGCATGTTGCCCCAGGTGTCTTGTGGCCCAGTTTCTGAATATTCAGTAGAGCCGGCACTTCCACCAGGAATGATACTGGACTCCAGCATTGGATCGATCTCAGGTGTACCTGAAGAAGCAGTGCCATTGGGCACTTTCACCCTGAGGGCAGAAAACCCCAGCGGTTATGCCGAGTTCCAACTGCAATTGGAAGTGGTCCCGACGGCACCATGCGATCTGCAGTACGATCCTTCTGATCTGGTTTTGGAAGAGGGCGTTGCCCTTAATTTGCTGGGGCCACAAATCGGCTGTGGCCAACCGTCCTTCTTTGAAATCACTCCGGAGCTTCCTGCGGGTCTCGTTTTTGACGGTATGACTGGGGAGATTTCAGGAACCCCGGAAGTATTGCAGTCAGCGGTCAACTACACCGTTGCAGCTTCCAATGTTTCCGGAGCAACTGCGACCCAAATCTCCATCACAGTACTTCCACAGCCTCCTTGTGATTTGAGTTACCCGCAAAGCCTGCTTCAGCTGACAGTAGGATTGCCACTCTCAGCCATCTTGCCGGAAGTTGGCTGTGGGGGAGCGGACTCCTTCAATGCCTTGCCACCCCTCCCTGCCGGTTTGTATCTCGATTCAACCACCGGCTCCATCTCAGGGGTCCCACAATTCGTTGGCGGCCCGACACAACATGTGATTCTTGCCGGTAATCCTGCAGGTACAGTCAGTTTTCCCATCAGTATTGAGATCCTTGAAGAAGCACCCTGTGACTTGACCTATCCCTTACTGGAGATTGACGAAATCATCGGTCAGGAGATCGGGCCGTTACAGCCTCTGGTGGGTTGCGGTCAGGCATCCACCTGGACGGTCACTCCGCCCCTGCCTTCGGGCTTAAATCTGGATGCTGTCACAGGAATCCTTTCCGGCTCTGTGGAGTTTTCCTATCCGCAGACTCTTCACCAGATTGTCGCTGCCAACAGTGCCGGAACTTCAGTCATCGAGTTGCCGATTCTGATTCGTGAACCGGCTCCATGCGAGTTGGACTATGGAGTCTCCCTGATCCAGTTGCTTCCAGGGGAATCTCTGGCACCTCTCTTGCCGACAGTGGGGTGTGGTTCTGTGGCCAACTTCAGCGTCGACCCCGCGCTTCCTGCAGGAATCCTGCTGGATTCTGTCAGTGGTCAACTGTCGGGGTCTTCTGCCACCAATCAACCATTACAGAGCTATCTGATTACGGCATCCAATGACACGGGATCCACCACCTTCTCGCTCCAATTGGAAGTGGAAGGGCTCGCTCCTTGTGACATCGCCTATCCCATACTGCCGATTGCAATCCCTTCGGGGGTCGACCTCGTCGCACAGATTCCGCAACAGGGTTGCGGCCCCGTCGATTTCTGGAGCATCGATCCAGTACTCCCTGCAGGTCTGATTTTTGATCCTGTCACAGGAGAGATTTCCGGGTTGGCATTGGAAGAAAGTGATACGACCCATCTGGTCACCGCCGAGAATCAGTTTGGAAGTACCCACACCGAAATCCGTGTTGTGATTAGATCGATTTATCACTATCGGGGTTCGGAGTTGGTGATTCCTTATTCCAGTGCCGATGGAATGGGCAGTGGAACGATGACTCTTTACGCAGAAGAAAGTTCGCTCAACCCAACCTATCCCACAGCGCTTTCCGGGCTGTCGATGGCAATCCAATACGATTCAGGAATTCTCCAGTTTGTAGAAGCCCAACAAAGTGGTGACATCGCTGGCCTCAACGGTGGATCGGGGCCCGATTTTTGGGCGATCAATCCGATCCAGGGCGGTGTCCTCGTCGGGATGCTGGTTTCCTTCAACTTTGGCGATTACCTCTCTTTGCCGATGGAAACCGCAATCGTGGATCTTGAGTTTGCAACGGTCCCGGACACTTTTGTGGGTGACACGGAAGGATTGACGGGTGATTTGGTGTGGGGGAATCCCACAGCAATCCCTCTCGACAATCTGGTGGTCATCGATGGAGCGACCAGTTCTTTGCCATTGATGGAGAGTTTGCCATTTAGTGCTCAACCTCAGTAGAGCATTGGGTTTATAGAGATATAGCCAGATGTGGGTGACCCTCATTTATCGGTACATCCCGCCATGTTTCAAAGGTAAAATAAATGTCTATATGGTGTCATATTGACTGTATTGACCCCATTTGTCGGATTCTGAAGTTGTTTCGGATCCAGTCTATTTATTGATTGAACAGGTCGTTCAGGCACGGGTGTGTACTCGGGCTGTGGTCACTGTTCGGAAGAGAGACGTAGTATGAAGAATTCCGGTGTCCGGATTTTCCTTGGCCTCATTTTGGCAACCCTCTTGGGAAGCTCCTCCACTTTTGCTCAAACTCACAGTGTCAGTGTTGCTGATAATTCGGTGTTGCCGGGTGGGACCGTCGATGTTTCCATTTTGCTGACCAATGAAGAGGGAGCCCGTGGTTTCAGTATGGGCGTGGCTCACTCCGGTACTGATTTGACTCTGATTGCCATTACCCCCGGCCAGCAGACCGCAGCCGCCAATGGTGGTGCGGGACCTGACTTCGAATTCGTGGATGTGAATGCCACTGATGGACCGGGTGGAACTTATGGCTGTATTCTCAGTACTTCGGCTCCGCTCGATGAAATCCCCATTGGCTCCGGCAATGAGATCGCGCTTTTCTCATACAGTTGCTCCTCAGCAGCTGCACCGGGTAGCGCCACCAGTCTGACCTTCTCGGATATTCTGGGAACACCCGATGTCCAGACCGTCATCAGCGTCGTTTCCGGCGGCACTTCCATCAGCCGCATTCCGACCAAGGTGGGGGGAAGTGTTAGCGTTGCCACTCCTCCGGTTTCCGGATTGACCTGCGTGTTGGCTGATCCCTGCCTTTGTGATTTCAGCCTCTCCTGGACCAATGGCATGACCTACGATTCCATCGAGATTCTGGATGGGACAGGAGCCGTGATTCAGACCCTCGCCGGAAATGCCACGACCGCTCTGGTTTCCATCAGTGGAACGACCACTGGTGGACCCGCCAGTGACGATCTTTCCGTTCGCGGAATCACCAACACGGTGGTCAGTGCTGTGACCTCCTGCACTGCCAACTGTCCTGTGGTCAACAATCCTTCTGCTCCCGCAAATCTGGCTTGTCAGGTCAATCAGGCGAATGGTGATACCTCCGTTTCCTGGACCAACACCTCCGCCTACTCCAGCATCGAAGTGAGACTGGACGGAACTCTCGTGGCAACTCTGGGTGGATCTGCCACCTCCACGACTGTGACCATCGGTGGCCCTGGCAGTTACACCATCAGTGTGGCCGGAACCAATGTGTGCGGATCCCTTTCCAATGCCGGGTCCTGCACCGCTGTGCGTGACAACTTCTTCATTCGCAACGACGTGAATCAGGATGGCACCGAAAATATTGCTGATCCGGTTCAGTTGCTGGACTTCCTTTTCGGTGGTGGAACCATCTCCTGTCTCGATGCGGGTGACGTCAATGATGACGGAACCAACAACATCGCTGACGTGGTATACAGCCTGAATGTGATCTTCGGCATCTCTGTCGGAGGCAGCGTTCCGGTGACCCCGGGACCGAATGGCGCTTGTGGAGGCGACCCCACTGCGGACAGCCTGAACTGTGCCACCTTCAACGGTTGTTAGGATTCTCTGCACCGTTTTGAGTAACGATAAAAAACGCCTCGCAATCAATGATTGCGGGGCGTTTTTTCATGACTGAATGGGGCTTTGTGCAGTGAACCAGGATTGGGTTGCCTTGAGTTGATCCACGTCGATGCCGGTTCTGATGCCCATATCCTCAAAGAGTTGAACCAGTGTCTCGGTTGCGACATTTCCTGTTGCCCCGGGGGCAAAGGGACAACCCCCAAGTCCACCTGCAGAAGCGTCAAAGGAAGTGATTCCATATTCCCAGGCTTCTCTGGCGCATTCGAGTGCACGGCCGTGAGTATCGTGTAAATGAAGAGCCAGCATCGACAGGGGTAACTGATCACCCAAAAGCCTGAACAGGGGAGAGATCTGTTCCGGCCCGGCACTGCCGATGGTGTCGGAGATCACGATCTCAGTGGCACCGGCTTTCTGCAGTTGCACCGCCATTCGGAGCACCTCCTCAGGATCCACCGTCCCGTCGTAGGGACACTCAAAACAGCAACTGAGATAGGCGCGCAGAGGCAACTGTTTCGATTCGGGAACCATTGTGTGAAATCTGTCGATGGATTCCTCACGACTGCATGCGGTGTTCTTTTGGCTGAATCCTTCTGTTGCAGAGGTAAAAAAAGCGAGGGCATCCGCCCCGGAATCGAGTGCCGATTGCAGTCCCCGGTGATTGGGTACCAGTGCCCACTTGCGGAAGGGGGAACCGGCCAAAGATTGGAAGATCTCCTCACTGTTGGCCATCGCCGGTACCAGATCGGCTCTGACAAATGCGCCGCACTCGATTTCCTGAATCCCTGCATGGGCCAGTTTGCCGATCCATTCGAGACGGGTTTCCACGGAGTAGTGGGCATTGAGGCTCTGCAGCCCATCCCGGGGACCCACTTCTACGATGCGGACCTTTGGTGACTCCTGTTCGGTCATGATCAGTCCTCTTCCAGAGCGATCAGAGTGTCACCGCGAGCAACCGCATCGCCCTGAGCGACTTCCACCTTGGCGATGATTCCTGCTTTTGGGGCTTTGACCGGGATTTCCATTTTCATCGCCTCGACGACGACAAGAGTTTGCCCTTCTTCGACTTCGTCACCGGGCTTGGCCCGCACTTCAAGGACGGTTCCCGGCATCGGTGACACCGTGGATCCATCGCTGACAGGTTGCCCTCCGGCGGAAGCGCCAGGTTGCAACCCACTCTGGAAGGAACCCTTCCAACTCCAGCGGGGTCTGCGGGGAGAGCCGGTCAAAACCAACTGATGGGTTTCACCATCGATGGACAGGGTCAGGATGGGGGCAGCCCAATCGAGAATTTTCCAATCGAGGGAGGGGTTCTTCATGGCCTCACCCCCTGTAACTGATCCCAGCAGCTTCCTCGCGGTCGCGCCTTGTTTCGTCCGGATCCAGTGGGTGAAAGCACCTTTTGGGCGCAAGCGGCAAGGATCGCAGTCCAATCACCCGGCACTTCCGGCATTTGCCAGTCACTCCAATCTCCTTCGATGGAGCGGGTGTAAAACTGGCAATCGGCAAAATCTCTGGAGAGGACGAGATCCCTGCCCAGAGGGATCGAGGTCACCAGCGGTGAGATGGAAGTTTGTTCAATCGCCTCAACCAACTTCCGGGTGGCGTCTTCACGATCGGATCCGGTGACGATGATCTTGGCGATCATGGCATCATAATGGGGAGTCACTGTGGAGCCCGATTCGACTCCGGTATCGATGCGGATGCCTTCTCCCTGAGGCCACACACAATCGAGTATCCGACCGGTGCTGGGCATGAAGCCTGCGACAGGGTCTTCTGCATTCACACGGATCTCAATGGAGTGGGAGTTGGGGGAGCGACCGTCAGTCCCGTCGGGAATCCCGGTCCCATTGGCTACCGACCATTGGAGTTTCACCATATCGACGCCAAAGACTTCCTCAGTGACAGGGTGCTCGACCTGCAGTCGTGTATTCATTTCAAGGAAAAAAAAGTTGTCGCCACTGGCATCGAGCAGGAACTCGACGGTCCCTGCTCCCCGATAATCGACAGATTGCGCCAGTGAGCGAGCGGCTTCCTGCATCGCTTCACGAATCTCACCGCGAATATTCGCTGCCGGAGCTTCTTCCACCAGTTTCTGATGCCGTCGTTGGAGTGAGCATTCCCGGTCTCCGATAATGGCGACCTCGCCCTTTCCATCTCCCAACACCTGAACCTCGATATGACGGGCAGGTTCAACAAACTTCTCCAGAAAGACACGATCATCATTGAAGGATGAGAGGGCTTCCCTTCGGGCAGCAGGCAGAGCCTCTGTGAGTTCTTCCGCATCACGGACGATGCGCATTCCTTTGCCTCCGCCACCGGAGACCGCTTTGACCAGTACCGGATAGCCGATCTCTTGTGCTTTTCGGTTCCAGGTGGTGCCTTCGTCTTCAGCGGAGAGATCCGGTTCCGGTGACCAGGCGGGAGTACAGGGCACTCCTGCCTTGGAGGCCAGAGTCCTTGCTGTCACCTTGTCGCCGAGATCCCGTGCGTGTTCTGCGGTAGGACCGATGAAGATCCAGCCTTCTGCTTCCACCGCTCGGGCGAACTCCGGATTTTCAGACAGAAAGCCCCAACCGGGGTGAATTGCAGTGGCCCCGTGATGTCTTCCCGCCTCGATCAGCCGATCGATTCTTAAGTAGGATTCACTCGCGGGGGAAGCTCCCAGGTGAAACGAGTGGGTCGCTTCACGGACGAAAGGGGCATCCCTGTCCGCTTCACTGAAGACGGCGATCGTTTCCAGCTGGAGTTCTGTAAAAGCGCGGATCAGTCGTGAAGCGCACTCACCGCGATTGGCGATCAGGATCCTGTGATCGGAAGGGGAGTCACTCATCGGAGGAGTCCGCAGGCTGTTTCCAGGGAGGAGGTGTTCGATCCAGGAAGGCCCGGAGTCCACCCTGACCTTCCGCCGTTGCTCTTCGTTCGGCGATGCGGCGACTGGTCAGATCCGTGACTTCAGAACGGGGTGAAGAGAGAACTTCACGGATCAGTTTTTTGGCGGCACGAATCGCTTCCGGGCCGCCAGATTCCAATTCTGCGACCCAGGCGTCGACGACGCTGTCGAGGTTCTCTGTTTCTGAGACCTCGTGAATCATACCGATCCTTTGAGCGGTAGCAGCATCGAATCGTTCACCGGTCAAAAACCAGCGACGAGCCTCGCTGGCACCGATCTTTTCCAAAGCATGGGGGGAGATCACCGCTGGAATGATTCCGAGCCGAACTTCACTGAAACTGAAGATGCAATCGGAGCTTGCAACGGTCATGTCACCCGCACAAACGAGACCCGCTCCTCCTCCCATCGCTGCACCATGGGCACGAACGATGACCGGGAAGGGGGCTTCAGCGATGGCGTTGAACATGCGGGCCATCTTTGCAGCGTCCTGACGGTTCTGTTCCTCCGTCAACTCGATGGAATCTCGCATCCACTGGATGTCGGCCCCTGCGGAGAAGACCTTGCCATCTCCCGAGAGGACCACCACATGCACTGTCGAATCCTCTGCGAGACCTTCAAAGGCGTGGGTCAGCTCTTCGATCATGACACTGTCAAAGGCATTGCGAACTTCCGGACGCTGGAGGCGGACGTTGACCCGTTGCTGTTGACGCTCGAGATGCAGTGTTTGAAAATCCCACTCCATATTGACCTACATTCGGTAGATGCCGACTTTGCGCGGCTTGAGTGGTGCAACGGATGCGGCCTCGATGCCGAGCCCCAGAACATCCCGTGTTTGTGCCGGTTCGATGATCCCGTCATCCCAGAGCCGGGCAGAAGAGTACCAGGGGCTGCCTTCATGAGCATACTTCTCAAGGATCGGTGCGGTGATCGCTTCTTCTTCTTCGGCGGTCAGTGACTGTCCCTTGGCAGCGAGTTGATCTTTTTTGATTTGCAGGAGAACCTGTGCGGCCTGATCCCCACCCATGACAGAAATTCGGGAGTTGGGCCAGGTCCACATTTGTCGCGGCTGGAAGGCGCGTCCACACATGCCATAGTTTCCAGCACCGTGAGAGCCACCGATGATGACGGTGAATCGCGGTGAGGGAGAGTTGGCCACAGCGTGGACAAACTTGGCCCCGTCCTTGGCGATCCCGCCCTGTTCATATTCCTTGCCGACCATAAAGCCGGTGATGTTCTGCAGGAAGACGATGGGAAAGCCCCGCATCGAACAGAGTTCGACAAAGTGGGCTCCCTTGAGAGAAGATTCGGAGAAGAGCACGCCATTGTTGGCAACGATACCGATCCGGTGACCGTGAATGCGTGCAAAACCACAGACGAGAGTGGTGCCATAGAGAGCCTTGAACTCGTCAAACTCACTGCCATCGACGATACGGGCAATGATTTCACGTATATCGAAGGGTGTTCTTGGGTCAGCCGGAATCAGGGAGTTCAATTCCTCTGGATCGAAGGCTGGGGGGATCACTTCTTCGACATCGAAGCCGGGTCGATCCTGTTGGGGCAGGGTACGGAAGATGGATCGAGCCTGAGCCAAGGCGTCCTCATCATTGGTTGCAAGGTGGTCGGTGACTCCACTGGTCCGGCAATGAACGTCGCCTCCTCCGAGGTCCTCTGCGGATACCTCTTCTCCAGTAGCGGCTTTGACCAGGGGTGGCCCTCCGAGGAAGATCGTTCCCTGTTTTTGAACGATGATGGACTCATCGCTCATCGCAGGGACATAGGCTCCCCCAGCGGTACAAGATCCGAGAACGACCGAGATCTGCGGGATGCCCAGAGCCGACATGCGTGCCTGATTGTAAAAGATTCGTCCAAAGTGATCGCGATCCGGAAAAACTTCATCCTGAAGCGGCAGGAATGCTCCGCCGGAATCGACGAGGTAGACACAGGGGAGATGGTTTTCCTCGGCGATCTCTTGAGCACGCAGGTGTTTCTTGACTGTCATGGGGTGATAACTGCCACCTTTGACTGTCGCATCATTGGCAATGATGACTGCCAACCGATCTTCAACTTTGCCGATGCCGGTCACGATTCCCGCTGCCGGCAGCGGGGAATCGTAAACATCGTGTGCACCGAAAGCGCCAATCTCCAGGAAGGGTGAGCCCGGATCGATCAGGCGGTCTATCCGGTCACGGACAAAGAGCTTGCCGCGAGAGGTATGACGTTCGACTGCGGACTCTGATCCTCCGGAGCGAATACGCTCGAGGTCGCTCCTGACCTGGTCGAGGAGGCTCTGCATCGCGGCTTTGCGCCCGCCGGATTCGGGATCTTCAGTGATGGGGGTACCGATTTTGATGGTCACGGGAGTTCCTTCCCAAGGCGAGGATAGGCAGGGGATGGAAGGTGGGCAAGGGTTCCCCTCACTCCGGAAGGGAGATCGTGAACCTTGCCGGCGCTTCTGTTACCATCTCGTCTGAATGGAGCGGCGGGAATGCGTCCACAGTGCCCCAGTTGTGACAGTTTCAACGAGCCGGAGGCCCTGCACTGTAATCAGTGTGGTCAGCCGATGGAGGGGATTGGACAGCACTCCAAAAACCCTGCAGGTCGCTGGAGTTGGTTACCGTGGACACTTCCGCTGGGGGTGGCTGCCTGGTTGTGGCTTCCAGCACTGGTCGATGAAGAGCCTGAAGCTCCACCCGTGATTCCACCTGCTGAGCCGAATCTCAAGCAGGATTCTTCACGACCTCGCTTCCAATCCCCCGATAAAGATCCTGACCCGGCACTTCTGGAGTTCGACGAGCCTCAGGAGACACTCGGAGTAAACACCGGAGGTCGGGCCCGTTGGGGCTGGCTGCAAATGGAGGACCCTGCGGGTCTCTCATTGGGGATCAGTGCAGGGGCTATATCAGCAGAAGGCTGGGTTGCACTCCCACGGAAAGATCTTCTCGGAGCAACCGAGATTCTTTTCCGGCAGGGAAGACCCGGCTCGGGTCAGATTCGTTCCGGCTTCTACCGCATCGGCGATCCGGTGGGATTGTGGAAGGTGGAGCCTGCAGACCCTGCGGCATCCCTTCCGCTCGCTGCCTACGATCCTGAAATGCAGACATGGGGGATCGAGCCCGATGGCGCGACCCGTGAATGGATGCCCCAATCCGGTTGGAAGGTGGTGGGGTCGTTTCTCCATATCCCTGAACCTGTCTCCACGGCAGAAGTGCTGGTTCAGGAGGGAGCCGTGGTCGGCTGGTTACTGCCTGACGAAAGATCGGGTGAATCCGCCAGGGGTGCGGGATTGGCCGGGGCGTGGCTCTGGAATGGTCTACCCGGTAAGGAGTTGTCGGAGATCGCTACGCTGGCAGATTTCCAGCAATCGGAATTTGCTGGGGGAGTGGTGGAAGGATATCGACAGATCTTTGACAACGATCTGGAAGATCTTCCGGCACTGTCCCTCCTCGACATCGCCCGTATCCGTCCGCTTCGTCTGAGCGAAGAGGAGATACCCCTGATCTATGACCGGGATTCGCTGTTGGCCAATGTGCGCGATCGGCTATCCAATGGCCTTGGAAGAGATCCCCTGAACTACTTTTGGGGGATCTCTGCAGACTCTCTGCGCTGGTTGCAGGATCCCCTGACGACTCGCATCTGGATGGCCCTGGCCCTGGAATCAGGCGACATCGAAAGCCTGAGGGTCGCGATCGATACGACCAGTGATCTGGTTTTTGCAGCTGCTCAGCCACAGGCCCTGAAGGATCTGGAAGATCTTCTGACGGAGTTGTGGATAGCCGGGATCGAGGCCTACCGAAAAGCAGGGGATCAGGGGCTGGCACATCAGTGGATCGAGCAGGGACGAATTCGTTACCCGGGGAATGACACTCTGAGGCTCCTCGATGGGGAGCGGCTTCTCGACAATGGTGAGCTGGCAGCGGCCGAGGTTGCGCTCGAACCACCGGTCCTGAAAGCGGATCTGATTCCATTCAGAGACAGTTTGCTCAAGCGATTGCAGGCCGAAAGATCCATCGAGGGTCGGATTCTTGTTCGTTTTACTCCCGGTTCTCCCGTGATCGAAGCGACTGCACAGGTGGGAAATCTGCCGGTCGATTTTCTCGTCGATACCGGGGCGACCTCGACGACGATCCCGCACTCTGTCATCCAGCAGTTGGGGATCACCCTCGACGGACGTACCCAGCAAAGACGTATTCGTACCGCCAGTGACGAGTTCATGGCACCCGTGGTGGAGTTGCCCGCCATCAATCTGAATGGCGCAGTGGTCTCTGGAATTCAGGCAACGGTGCTTGATCTTCCTGGGCAGCCCGGCGTCGGCCTGTTGGGCCTCGACTTTCTTTCAAACTTCCGACTCGATATCGATATCGAGCGGGGTTGGCTTCTTCTCGAGCCACGGTAGTCACCGCTCTTCTGTGATCTGAAGTCACACCCGATCACGCTTTCAATTTGCACACAAAAAAAGTGCCCCGGAGAGAAGAACTCTCCGGGGCACTTCGGCAAAGGATCAACTGTGGATCTTACAGAGCACAGTCGATGCTGGTGCCGGCGATCGGAGGCGCACCACCCTGGAAGAGGTAGTACAGGCCGTAGATCACGTCACCCAGGTCTGCGCTGCCGTCATTGTTGACGTCATTGACACGCTCACACGGAGTGGCCGGGCCACCCTGGTACTGGTAGGCGAGCAGGTAGAGGATGTCTTCCAGTGCGGAAGCGGATCCACCCGAAGCCAGGTTACCGTTCGAGTCACCGACACCGTAAATCGTCACGGTATCGAGAGTGATCGTGTCGGAACCGACCAGGTTGGTCACGGTGATCACCGGGGTCACGACGACGCCCAAAAGGTCGTCACCGAGGTTGGCCGGTGCAGAGATGCCCACGGTGTAGGGGGAGTTGTTGGCCGCACCCACGGTGAAGGTCTCGGCCGGAAGGCCCGATCCCTGCAGCTCGATGGTGTAGGTGGCAGCAGCGTCTCCACCGTTGTCGGAGGCATCGTCGATCTGGATGTTGAGGAAGTTGGCGAAGGCGTCGCCGGTCACCGCTCCACCCGCAAGATCGAGGTAGGTTGCCGTGGCACTGGCGGTCGGAGCAACAGCCAGCGGAGCAGTCGTGGCACTGAAGGTACCAGTTCCTGCTTCACCTGCTCCCCAGCCACCAATACGGATCAGAACCGTGTCACCTGCGGAAACCGCAGTCTCAACAGTCGTCGTGAACCCGGTGCAACCGGCGGTGTCACCACCACAGGCGATCTGGGTCAGAGCGGTGCAGTCACCCGAGTAAAGGGCGATGTCACTGTCGAAGTCGATGGTGTCACAGGTCGAAACGGTCAGGGTGCCGTCGATCGGCGCGGTGTAGGTCCACCAGCCGTCCTGCAGCATCTGTCCGAAGGAGCCAGGATCGCAGACGGTGTCATCGACGGCGTCGGCACTGTCCGTGAACAGGGTCGTGTCGATGGCGTTGTCGCCTTCCATGGCCATGAGAGCGGTATCGCACTCGTCACCAGCAGCGGTGAAGTTGATGTTGAAGGATCCCTCACCACCAGCGTCATTCTGCCAGGTACCGATACGAATGATGTAGGTCTCACCACCATTGACCGCAATCGGAGCCGTCGTTCCGGTGAAGCCACCACAACCCGCGGTGTCACAGGATCCACCGATGGTCACAAGGGCAGAACAGTCACCGGAGTAAACGCCGACGTTGGAGTCGAAGTTGATCAGGTCACAGGTGTCCACCACGATCGTACCGTCAGCCGTAGCGGTGTAGGTGTACCAGACGTCGGAACCCAATCCGCCACCCGCTCCACCAGCACAGCCGCCAGAACCGTCATCGAAGTCCCAGGGCTCGGCACTCTCGGTTGCCGAAGCGTTGGCAACGGCGTTGGCGCCGTCCACCGCCACGAAGGCATCAAGACACTCGTCGTTGCCCGGAGGCGTCAGACAGAGGTTGGTTGCACCCGGAGAATCGGCCAGAAGGGTGTGGTCAAAGGTGCCCACGGCCCAAGGACCGGAAGTGTCCGGGCAACGCTCAACGTGGCCGGGGACGAAGGTGCCGTCGGGGCCAACGGTGTTGGCGCAGTAAACCAGCTCTCCGCCACTGGTCTGGCCGGTGGCCGGATCGATGGCGTTCTCAAGCATGGCAATACAGTCGACGATTGAAGTCCACGGCTCAAGGTCGAGAACTCCGTCGTCATCGGTGTCGAGGTCGGTCTGCAGCGGTGCAGTCACGTCGTCGTAGTCGGTCACCAGCAGGTGAGTGACGTTGTCACTGTTCTCGAAACCGAGGGTGGCCGTCAAGTCGGCGGTACCCAGGGTGAAGGTGGATTCAGCGACGACGAAGTAACCGGAGGCACCAATGCTGGAACCGGTCAGGTCGACGATCGACTCGACGACACCGGAAGCACCGGAACCGTCACCGATGGTGATCAGCCACATGCCATCAAGAGACTGGGGGAAACCAGCGAGCTCGATGAACTCGTCGTTGTCAGGACCCGGCTGGTCGATGCGAATCTCGTTCAGCACCGGCGGATCGGGAGTGACTTCGATGTTCAGGGTGGTATCACCGGTTGCACCGTTCCAACCACCGACCTGAACGTAGAAAGTGTCGCCTGCGGTCACCTCAAGGGTCACTTCGGACATGAAGGCAGAACCACCGGCCACATTGGCACAGTCGTCGTCACTGGAGGCCAGGCAGGCATCGCCGGCTTGCGGGCAGGCGGCACCGTCGTAGACGATCAGCACGGTGTCGTCGAGGGAGCCCCCGGCTTCACAGGTGTTGATCGAGGCGGTTCCGGTCACCGTTGCGGTGTACAGGTACCACATGTCGGCGGCCATGTTGGTGTCACAGTCGTTCGGACCGTCAGCAACAGAGACGGTGTTGTCGACGGGGTGTGAACCCTCGCCCACCGCAATGGCACTGGGGCCACAGGTGTCGCCTGGAGCCGGAGCCTGTCCCAGACCCTGATCGTCAAGAATGACGTTCAGAAGCGGGAAGGTGGTGACACCGAGAGCACTAATGGGGGTCGGTGAACTGATTCCGCAGGTGCCGGCAATGAGGAAGGAAGGTCCAAACTCACCGTTACCACCCATGCGCAAGACGCTGCCAGTGGTCTGACCTTCCGGCATGAAGAATGCCGGGATCAGGACATCGTCAGCATACAGGGCGATCGGCTCAGCAAAGGTCACAGTCTGCACGCCGGCTGTACCGTCAGCGATGGTCAGCGGTTCGGTGTGAAGCAGTTCACTCGGGGTGAACGGATCCGTGGCCAGAGAGCTGCCCGGTGCGCGGTAAATGCGGATTTCGGCAGGCTGGCTACCGGCTCCACCACCTGCGGTAGCAGCGGCGATTCCGAACTCGACACCGAGCACGCGAACACCGTTCGGGCAGTTCACGAGGGCGTTGTCGGTCGGGTAAATGCGCAAGTACTCGTTATCGGTGTGGAATCCACTGCTGTCTGCACAAGCCGCCACAGCCGTGGAGGCATCCGCAGGATCATTGCTGTTGGATCCGAAGTCAGGACAGGCCTGGCAAACGAAATCGTTGACGCAGTCAGGGTCGTCACAGTCGATCAGCGTGTCACCGTCGTCGTCCAGTCCGTCATCACAGATCGTCTCGGCGTTGCCGGCGGTCTCGGTGATGGTCAGATCGGTCGTTCCCTGAGCTCCATTCCAGCCACCGACCTGAATGAGGTAGGTGCCTCCGGAGACGACCGGGATCGTCACCGTGGAACTGAAGTTGGGGTCGGTGCAGCCGTCGTCGTCAGAAGCGAGACAGGGGTCACCGGCGACGGGGCAAGCGGCACCGTCGTAGACGATCAACACGGTGTCATCGAGGGTTCCTGCAGAACCGCAGGTCTCGATGGTGGCGTCACCAGTCAATGTGGCGGTGTAGGAGTACCACATGTCGGCGCCCATGTTGGAGTCACAGTCATTCGGGCCGTCAGCGGCCTGAGCGGAGTTGTCCACAGGAGTCGAACCCGGAGCAACGGCGATCGCAGTGTCGCAGGTGTCTCCCGGAATCGTCACGCTGATGTTGAGGTCGGAAGTACCGAGAGCACCATTCCAGCCACCGACCTGAACGAGGTAAGTGGTTCCGGCGGTCACCGCCAGGGAGACGGTGGAACTGAAGTTCGGGGAGCTGCAGCCGTCGTCGTCAGAAGCGAGACAGGCGTCACCGGCGACGGGGCAGGCTGCACCGTCGTAAACAATCAGCACGCTGTCATCGAGGGTTCCTGCGGTTCCGCAAGTCTCGATGGTGGCGTCACCGGAGATGGTGGCGGTGTAGGCGAACCACACGTCAGCCGCCATGTTGGTGTCACAGTCATTCGGTCCGTCGACTGCGGAGTTGGTGTTGTCGAAGGCAAAGGAACCTTCTCCAACCGCCACGGCAGTGGAGCACTCGTCACCGGCAGGAGCCTGGCACTGAGGCTCGGCTGCGCAATCGGGGTCGTCACAGTCAGCCAGACCATCCAGATCCTCGTCACCGGGGGTGGCGCAATCCTCAGGATTGCCGGCACCGGTCTCGGTGATCGTGAGGGCGGAAGTACCGGTTGCACCGTTCCAGCCACCCACCTGAATGTAGAACTGGGCACCCGGGGTTACCGGAATGTCCACAGTCGACATGAAGGCGGATCCACCAGCGGTGTTTTCACAGCCATCGTCGTTGGAAGCGAGTCCAAGATCACCGGCCACGGGACAGGCTGCACCGTCGTAGACGATCAGCACGGTGTCGTCGAGGCTGCCACCCGCAAGGCAGGTGCCAATGTTGGCGCTGCCGTCCACGGTGGCGGTGTAGAGGAACCAGACGTCGGCGCCCATGTTGGAGTCGGCGTCGTTCGGTCCATCGACCAGGCTCAGGGTGTTATCGAAGGGATGCACGCCGTCGCCGGTCACGGCGGTGGCAGTGGCACACTCGTCGTTGCCAAGGGCAACGCTGATGTTCAGATCGGAAGTACCGGTGGCACCGTTCCAACCACCGACCTGCACGTAGTAGGACTCACCGGCATTCACCGGGATCGTCACCGTGGAGCTGAAGTTGGGATCGGTGCAGCCGTCATCGTCGGAAGCAAGACAGGCGTCGCCGGCCTGGGGGCAGGCAGCGCTGTCGTAGACGATCAGGACACTGTCATCGAGGGTTCCTGCGGTTCCACAGGTTTCGATGGTGGCGTCACCGCTAGCGGTGGCGGTGTAAAGGAACCACATGTCGGCGCCCATGTTGCTGTCACAGTCATTCGGACCGTCTGACACGGAAGAACTGTTATCGAAGGGAGTGGAGCCTTCACCGACGGCGATTGCATCGGCGCAGGTGTCACCAGGCACACCAGGAGCGGCACAAGCCGGATCGGCGGAGCAATCCGGGTCGTCACAGTCGACGAGGGTGTCACCGTCGTCATCGAGGCCGTCGGTGCAGTTGGTCTCAGTTGCCGGAGCGGCACAGGCCGGATCGGCAGCGCAGTCCGGGTCGTCACAGTCGACGAGGGTGTCGCCGTCATCATCGAGTCCGTCGGTGCAGTTCGTCTCGGTCGTCGGACCTGCGGGGGTCTCGGTGATGTTCAGATCGGAAGTACCGGTGGCACCATTCCATCCACCGACCTGCACGTAGTAGGAACTTCCTGCGGTCACGGGGATTGTCACCGTGGAGCTGAAGTTGGGGGCGGTGCAGCCATCGTCGTCAGAAGCGAGACAGGGGTCTGTTGCCACGGGGCAGGCGGCGCTGTCGTAAACGATCAGCACGCTGTCATCGAGGGTTCCCGCGGTTCCGCAGGTCTCGATGGTGGCATCTCCAGTTTCAGTGGCAGTGTAGAGGAACCACATGTCGGCGCCCATGTTGGCGTCACAGTCATTCGGACCATCAACAACAGAGGTGCTGTTATCGAAGGCGGTGGAACCGGCACCAATGGAAATGGCCTCGGCACAGGTGTCACCTGTGGGAGGAGGTGGGGGACCAGTGACCGAGAGGTCGGAGTTACCGGTGGCACCATTCCAACCACCCACCTGGATGAGGTAGGTGTTTCCACCGACGACCGGAATCGTCACCGTGGAGCTGAAGTTGGGGTCGGTGCAGCCGTCGTCATTAGAGGCAAGGCATGCATCGCCAGCGACAGGGCATGCAGCACCGTCGTAAACGATCAGCACTGTGTCATCGAGGGTCCCTGCAGATCCGCAGGTCTCGAAGGTGGCATCACCGTCGTCAAGAGCGGTGTACGAAAACCACATATCGGCGGCCATGTTGGCGTCACAATCGGACGGTCCATCAGCCACGGACGCAGTGTTATCGAAGGGAGTAATCCCGTCGGTAACCACGGTCGCCTCAGCACAGGTATCACCCTGGGCATGAACCGGACCGCCGATCCAGAGAAGTGCAGCCACTAAAGCTGCAAGCCAAGTACATCGAGAAGCGTTCATAAGGAAGCCTTTCTCCTTTTATCCAATGATCAGTTTTCCGAAGCGACATAGAGCAACGGAAACCGACTCACACCTCACAAAAATTTTCAGACAAAATTCAGAACACAACATTTACAGGAATGTTTGCAAGAGCCACCCACACAAGATGGTGATCTGCAAAACGTATCCAGATATCTAATTTTTTCTTAAGCCCATTCAGAAATCCGGGGATAAGGCCCAGAATCCAATCCCTCAATATTATTGGACTATCGGGAGGCATGCAACCTAGAGAATCCACGGCTCAAAAAACGGTAAATTCTCCCATGCTGGACAGTTCTGACAGGTCTACAGGTCGGAAAAATATGGGCAGGTTGTTTGTCAGTAACAACTTAGGGATATTTTTGTAAAAGTGCGGATTCTGAATTCCGGCGTGCTGCGGCGATACCAGTCCGGAGCAGAGATTCAGGGCTGAATGATCTGAATCCTTGAGCCGGCGGACACATCGCCATGTTCCGAGGTTTTCCCATTGGGCCAATGAACACGAATGCTCCTCAATGCCGGTTCTCCTCCCAACCCAATGTGAAGAAGGGGAGAATTGGAGACACAGTAGGAGTAATGACGTGTTGCCTGACGGTGAATCTTGAGATCGCCAAGCTGCCCCTCGACCCGCGCACCCTCCGCTTGCCGACCATTTTTCTGGATCAGCTCAACCGAAACAGAGTTTCCTGGAGTTTGGCACTGATTGATGAGGAGTTTTGCGGGGCCATCGCAGTTGATGACCAGAACGTCAATGTCTCCATCGCGATCCAGATCTCCAAAAGCAGCACCACGACCGGTGTAGGAGGTTTGCTGGTTCCAGCCGCCCTTGGGAAACACCTCTTTGAAACGATAGTCTATCTGGCCACGGAAAAGTTGATCCGGTTCCGCATAGGGATCTGATCCGTCGGTTCTGTTCTCGGTCCGGATGACGCCGCCATTGGCGATGTAGAGATCCAGAATACCGTCGTTGTCAAAATCGAAGTAGCCCATTCCAAAGCCGGTGGCGTCGCGACTTGCCCGGGCGAGGCCTGTCGTGACCGTGGCATCGGTAAAGATCCCATCATCGTTACGGTACCAGGTATTGGTTTCATTACGGATGTGGGTCATGAAGAGGTCGAGGTCTCCATCGACATCGACATCTGCGGCCTGAACTCCCATGCCCGCTTCCGAAACACCCATCATGTTGACCGCACAACCCATGGCGACTGCTTCATCTGTGAAACGCAGATTTTCTTTTTGAATCCAAAGCTGATTTGGAGATCCGTCATTGGCGACGTAGATATCGGTCGCACCATCAAGATTGAAGTCACCAAAGACCACCCCAAGCCCATTGCCGTATGCAGTACGCAACCCTGCCTCTTCGGAGATGTCCTTGAACTTGCCTCCACCCAGATTTTTGAACAGACGATCAGGTGCAGGAGCGTTGTAGTTGTTGGGGGAGCAGTAATCGGAACCAAGTCCTGTTCCGCACTTCAATTCTTTCTCGGTACTCCAAAGGATGTACTGGGTGACGTACAGCTCGGGCAGGCCATCACCATCGAGATCGCAAAATCCAGCTGAGGCGGAAAAACCATCCCGAGTCAGATCCGGACTGTCCGGGGCAATAGAAAAGGTGCCGTCTCCATCGTTCAGGTAAAGGATGTCCGGGCCGCGGTTGCTGACGAAGAGATCGACGTCACCATCTCCATCGACATCCGCGCAACTGGCGCCCATCCCGTATTCCTGGTTACCCACTCCGGCAGCCTCTGTAACGTCTGTAAAAGTCATGTCTCCATCGTTGCGAAAAAGTTGATTGCCGGGTGCAGTGCTGCGATCGCCGCCACAATCACCCCCTGCCTGGACACAATAGATATCGAGATCGCCATCGTTGTCGAAGTCAAAGAGAGCGCCGCCTCCGGTCACGGTTTCGGGGATCCAGTACCGACGTTCATCTCCCAGGGAGTGTTGAAATGAAAAACCTGAGGAATCGTTTAACGGTGCAAAAACCGGGGGGCCCGCAGGAACATCCGATTGTCCTGTTTGGGCAGGAGTGGGAGCCGATTCGGTGGAGCAGCCACCAAGGAGGCTCACGATTGTGAGTATGAGCAGGAGAAGATGGTAGGGGATTCGAATTGAAATCATGGCTGTCGACTCCTGGATTTGAAATTCTTGCGAAGCTTTTGATAGGCGTCCACCACGCGGGGGTGTTCGTTGGAATCCTTGAGCAGTTTCTTGATCAGTGCTTCAGATTCTTCAGGCCTGTTCATTCGCATCAAAAGGAAAGCCTTGTTTACCTGAGTTGGAAGATACTCCGGTCTCAGAGCGACGGCCTTGTTGAGATGTCCTTCCGCTCGCTCATTTTGGCGAAGGGCCATGGCCGCTTCGCTGGCAGCCGCATGGCATTCAAAGTTGTCCGGTTGCAGGCGGAGGCTCTCTTCAAATGAGGTCAGCGCTTCCACATAATTGCCGGTTCGTACCAGACCCATGCCCAACAACCGGTGGCTCACCGAATTCTCGGGAGCAATCTTGACGGCCTTCCTTGCTGGTTCAATCGATCGCTCGGGGCGATTCATTTCCAGATGAAGAACGGCAAGATTGATGTAGGTGGGGAAGTAGTCGGGGTCAGATTTGCGAGCCAACTGCAGTTTCTCAAGAGCTTCTTCGTAGCGTTTCAGTTTTTGTAACGCAATTGCCAGCGTGTTGAGTGCGTCTCTGTTCCCGGGTTGCAGTGAAAGTACTCTCAACATCAACTGTACTGCGCGTTGATGTTGTCCGACTTGAATCAGATCTGAGGCAAGGTTGATCTGCTTTTGGGGGGTGGCGAAGAAACCGGACAGTTTTCGCATGCCTTCATCCGGAAACTGAAGGGGACGTGCCCCTTTGCCCATTTCCAACTCGACGGCGGCCTGATCCCGTTTTCCCAATGCCTGAAGGGCGAGCCCCTTTGCCTGCCTGACTGCAGGTTGTCCCGGAGCCTTGACCATCGCCTGCTCAGCATGGAAAAGGGCACGCTCAGCATTCCCCAGGAGCAGCTCCAGTCGAGAAAGTGCCAGATGGGTTGCTGGCTCGCCGGTTTGAAGCTGCAGGCTTCTATCGAGGAGTTCACGTGCCCCGGAGAAATCACCATCCTCAAGCCTCAGCGATCCGAGTGCATAGTTGAAGGGGGCGTCAGCGGGGAAGCGCGGAAGCAAGACTTCCATCCGATCCCGTTCTCCGGAAGAACTTCCATGTGCCAGTCGACACCGGTGCAAATGAACCTGCCAGAGTGAGTTACCCGGGTCGATATCACAGGCATTCTGGAAACTGCGAATCGCCGGTTCCCAGATTTCGTTGGCTTCATACATCAATCCCAAGGTGCCATGCAAATCCGCTTCTCCTGGCGAGGATTCGATGGCCTGTATTTGGGGCTTGATCAATTCACTGACGAGAATGTGTATCTTGCTGACCGGTTTGGCAGGCGCGCGGGTCTGGGGGGGCTCACAGCCTGAGAGCAGCATCAGAATCACCACAAGGGTCGTGAGACTCCACTTCGCATGGAAAGAGCAGTGAAGCTCCGAATGGTAGAGCTGAACTTCAGGTGACAATTTGAGAACCGCCATTCCGCTGGGGTGTTCCGTTAGAATATAACGGATTCGGCGATTCAGTTCTTCACTTCTTTGTCCCTCTTGTCAGGGTAAATCGCATGCAGAGTTGACGACGGGGGCGGGGGCTTCTCCGCCAACGAAGATAAAGCTCAACCCGTAGATCGCATCGGCGATGTCGATATTGGTATCAGCATTCAAGTCTGCAGCACGTGGACAATTGAGGGTGCTGTTTCCAGAGAAAAGGTATCCCAGAATAGTAATGACATCGGCGACGTTCAGGGTTCCATCCATGTTTGCATCACCGATGGGGACCAGCTGGATCGATTCGCCAGAGAGAGTGTCGCTTCCGCTGGAGTTTTCAATCGTCAATGTCGGAGTCCAGGGCCCGGGAGAATTGGGGCTGACCCCGATCTCATACCGATGCATGTAGGTCTGACCGGGTATCAATCCGGTTTGAATCGAGCCATCTCCCCAATCGATCTGCAAGGTTGCGAAAGGATCGTTGCCCGGATCGGAACTGTCGATCACGGTCACTTCTGCGAATTCTACCTGCACTTCGCCATTGGAGATCTGCTCCATACTGGCGGTGGGGAGGGTGATGGTTGAGGCAGGAATGCATTCGATACTGAGAGTGGTTGTTGCAGGACCATTGGTTCGTTTACCGACTCGAACAAGGACAGGACTACCGCCACTGACGGTCACCGAAACCTGAGCATCATCGGAAGAACATCCACTCGCGCCATTCTCTGCACAGGCAATGGGAGAGGTCGTTTCAATACTGTCACAGGAACCGGTATAGATTTCCAGAAGTGGATCCTCACCGTTTGCAGAGCAGGTGCTGATTTCCAGAGTGCAATCGGCAACAGGATGAAGTGTGAGCCAGACATCTCCGAGGAGTGGGCCATTGGCTGCGCAGGAGGGATTCACAATGGCCTCCGGGGCAAGAGTGTAGTCGGTGAGGTCGAGGAAGGTATTCCCTGGACCGATGGCAATCGGATCACAGGGCAGGTCTCCGGAAATCTCCTGTGAGAGTGTCAAGGTGGAAACGCCCTGCTCCCCGGATTCCCATCCTCCGACACGGATCAGGTATTGATCTCCTGCATGGACCGGAAAATCGGAGATTCTCGAGAAGTACTGCTGACAGACCCCACCCAGTCCGTTGGCTGATCCCGGGGCGTCACCGTTGCAGGCCAACTGGATGGGTGTCTGACAATCACCCGAATAGATGGCGAGATCGGTGTCCCAGCCATCGAGATCGCAGGTACTCAAGGTCAGTTTGCCATAGCTTTGTGCGGTGTAGGTGAACCAGACATCGTCTTGCATGTCGCCTGCAGCTCCCTCACCGCATCCCGGATTCCAGGGTTCCGATCCACTGGTTGCAGAAGCCGTGTCGAGAATGTGGATTCCTTCTGTCAGGGCGATGGCTGCTTGGCAAGTATCGTTGGGAGGAGGTCCCAGGCATACATTGGCAGATCTTGGAGAATCGCCACCGGAAGTGGAATCCGCAGGCCCGATGGCAAAGGGCGCATTGCGCTGGTCCGGACAGCGTTCCACGAGGAAAGGCATCGTCGATCCCATGGGACCGACTGTCGTCATTCCATAGATCCGTGGACCAGAGATGGGTTGGCCCCCTTGACTGGCAAGAGGCTCCCTCAAAAGTGAGACACTGTCGACAACTTGGCCCCAACCCATGAGATCGATGGTGCCGTCGTCATCCGTATCCAGATCGGTTCCCTGAGGGACGGTCAATGACTGTACCAGAAGAACCGTCAGGTTGGTGTTGTCCTCCAGGTCGAGTTCTCCCTGGCCCAACACAAGGTCGGCGGGAGCACCCGTGAAACCATCTTCTGCAGTGATGTGATAGTTCAGTGGAGTGATGGAAGATCCTGCAAGATCGATAACGGAACGAATAACACCGCTACCACCGACGGGGTCTGAGCCAATGGTCAAGAGTGAAAGATCATCGAGATCCTGTGGCAATCCAGCCAACTCGATGAACTCTTCAGGATCAGATCCGAATTGCTGAGCCCGGATTTCGTTGATGTAGGGTAACAGGGGTTTCCATTCGAGAAGGAACTCCCCACTTCCGGAGACACCCGGCTGGGATGCTCCGAGACGGAACCGATAGATTTCTCCCCCGGTCACCGAAACTTCAGGAGTCATGGCGCTTCCACCGGTGCAGGGAGTTCCGTCGCAGGAAGCGGAGATCGCTTCCAGTGAATCACAGGAACCGCGATAGATTTCGAAGTGGCCTTCGAAACCGGTGAGGTTACAGGTCGAGAAGCGCAGAGTCCCATCACTGGGCGGTACATATCGATACCAGCGATCGGTATGGAGTGTCAGGCCGGCACAGGCAGGGTCTGTCGATCCATCGAAAGGATTGGGGCTGTCAGACATTCCCGTGGTCTCAAAGGGGTTGGCTCCACGAGCGGCAGGAATGGCGGACTCGCACTCATCTCCAGAAGGGCCGGGTCCCTGATCATCGATCACGACGCTCAGCAGGGGCTGCTCCAACAATCCGATATCCGCCAGTGTGCGATAGTAAATGCCGCACTCAGGGGCCCAGAGCCAGGTATCGCCACTCTCACCTGCGGAATTGCCGCCCGGTCTGAAGATATTTCCCGTCCCCGGGCCGCCACTGTCAGCGACCCAAAAGCCGACCACCACTTGCGCCCCATAGGGAATCAAAGCCGGTTGGTCGAGTGCAATCCCCTGAATCGTTCCAGACATCGATTCGGTCACCGTAAACAACTTCTCATCGATCAGTTGCATGTCCGCATCGGGTGCACCGCCATTTTCATCGATGTACAGACGCAACGCAGTCGTCAGTCCGTTTCCGACGAGGTAGTCCACTTGTCCGATACCAATGTTGATTCCGATGACACGGACACCATCGTTGCAGGCAAACTGACCGGTATCAAAGGAGCGAAGCAATTCATTCTCGGTATGTTCTGGAGTCCAGGCGCAGATCTGAACGATCTGAGAGGCATCGTTGGGGTCATTGTTTTGAGTCAGGATCGAAGGGCAATCTGCGCAATCTGTGGAAGTGTCGCACTCCCAGTCTGCGCAATCGACGAGACCGTCCAGATCGTTGTCGATGCCATCTCCGCAATTTCCAGATTCAGTACAAGCGGGTGTTCCCAGGCAGTCAGAGTCATAACAATCAGCAAGGCCATCGGCATCTTCGTCACCCGGTTGGGTGCAATCTTCGGGGGCTTGCCCAGAGTAGTAGATGAAAAGTTGTCCTGCGCCAGCTCCGAGATTGTAGCTGCCGACACGGATCAGATAGCGGGTTCCCGCATCGACTGGAAGGTTGAGGATCTCGGATTGAACCGAACTGCAGTCTGATCCATCACCATTGCAGCTGATTTGTTGAAGATTGTCGCAATCACCTTCGTAGACGATCAGGTCCGTATCAAAGAGAGTGTTCTCACAGAGTGAGATGTTCAGGGGGCCTGTTGAAGGGGCAACGAACTCAAACCAGATATCCTGATTTGCGATACCGAGACCGCTTCCGGGACATACCGAAGAGTCGGGGACAGGAATCGGAATGGTGCTGCTGGTCATATCGCTGGTGTCAAATGCGGTGGGCCCCAGAGAAGCATTCAATGCGGCAAAGCAGTCGTCTCCAGGAATTGAGTATTCAAATCGCAAGGTGCCGCTACCGCGAGCCCCATTGAAACCACCCAATCGAACAAGGTAATCGACGCCCCCGACGACGGCAGTTCTGGAAATTTTGGAACCAAACCCTGCATTTGGGCCACATGCGTCTCCGTCACATGCCAGTTGATTCGGGGAGGTGCAGTCTCCGGCGTAGAGGAACAGATCGGTATCCAGACCCGCATTGCCCCCGGGACAGGTGGTCAGTTCGACGAAGCCGTTTTCCGGAACGGAGAATGAATACCAGAGGTCATTGAAAGCGCCACTGGCATCACAGTTTCCCAGCAATGAAGTGGGGCCGCCGGTGCTTGCCAAGGTGTTGTCGAAGGGGGTGAAGCCCTCTTCCAGAGGAAAGGCGATGTCGCATTCATCTCCGAGGCACTCTGGAGTCCCCTGGCAATCAGGATCGGCACAGTCGGCGAGGCCATCGAAATCCTCGTCTCCCTGACTTGAACAATCTTCCGGATCATTGGCGGGGGTCAGTGTGAGCTCGAGGTTGGCACTTCCCGTGGTGCCATTGAATCCGCCAACGCGAATCAGATAAGTCACCCCGGGATCGACAGGTTGACCGACGATCGTGGAGGCAAAGCCAAAGCATGCATCTCCATTACAGGAGAGTTGACTGAGGTTGCCACAATCACCGCCATAGATGATCAGGTCCGTATCAAAACCTGCGGGGCAGGTGGTGACATCGAGGAATCCATTTTCGGTGGCGGTGTAGGAGAACCAGAGATCGCGGGTGGCGGTGCCAAGAAAAGAGCCCATGCATTGGGATGGGTCCGTGGGGAGTCCGCTGTCTGTGGCTGTCAGATTGTCGAAGGCGGTCACACCTTCGAGGATCGTGAGGGCTCCGTCACATTCGTCATTGACAGGCTGGGCAGCGACTCCCTGGGAGAAGAGAATCAGCAACAGAACCAGAAGTGTGAAATTCTTGGATTGAGTCACGTTGACCACGTCTCCCGACAAGAAGTGGGGGGAGCGTCAGTCAGGCCGTCGCCTGCACCATCACGGATCCCCGGTCACTGGATGCGGCAAAGCATCAGGCGGAGATGGCCGCTGAACTCTTTGAATACCCCGCTACGGCTATTGTATTGAGTTTGTTAATGCATACAAGTGCGGAAACGGAAGCCTGAAGCCCCGAGCAACTTGGCAGGGGCTTTTGTAAGTCCTTTGCTTAAAGGGACTTGCTTACTGTCTTGCCAATGCGAAGGCCTGGACCTTTTCGCGAATCGAGTCCGCATCGAGCCCGCAGTGGCGGTAAACCTCCGTAGAAGGCCCGCTGGGTGCGTAGTTCTCGACACCGATTCGCAGATGGGGCAAGGCACTGCCGTGATCGAAGAGGGCCTCCGCCAGGCAGGAGCCGAGTCCCGTATTCACCGAGTGATCCTCGACCGTCACCACGAAGGGCTGGCGGGCGATCTCGGCGAGTGAGCTGGCATCGATGCGATCGGGAGTGGCGATGTGCGCAAGGCCGACATCGAGGCCATCCGCTCGCAGGGCATCCACAGCGGCCACCGCCTGACCGGTCGGAGTGCCCATGGCGACGACCAGTCCGGAGTTTCCACGGCGAATGAAATCAACCTGTCCCGGTTTAAAGGTGTATTCACCACCGAAGAAAGGATTCCCCGATTCATCGAGGATCGTCGGCAACTTGGATCGACCCATACCAATGAAAGCCATCCCCGGTGTGGTCAGTGCATGACGGACGACCCGGTCAGTCTGATTGGGGTCCGCGGGTACAAAGATGCGCATTCCAAAAATGTTGCGCAGCAGACCGACGTAGTCGATGCACTGATGGGTTTTTCCATCTTCTCCCACATCGAGTCCGATGTGAGTGCAGGCGATTTTGATCTCTGCGTGATTGATGTCACTGAGACGATGCTGGTTGTAGGTCTCGCAAACCCCAAACACACCGAAGTCTGCGAAGACGGTAGTCACACCGCAGGTCGAAAGGGCGCCGGCGCAGGTTGCCGTGTGATGTTCCTGGATTCCGGCCTGGAAAAAGTGGTCAGGGTAATCCTTGTGAAACGCATTCAGTTTGACGGAGCCTTCAAGGTCGCAATCGAATGCGGCGATGGGTGGATTGCTTCCATCGGTTGCCTGTGCCACCTCATGAAGTGCACGACCAAATGCACTGCGACAGTCGGTTTTGGTCTCTGCATCGTAGGTGACAGCGTTGCCGGGATTGAGATTCACATTCACCCGGGGAAGGGTGGGGACGGTACTCTCGAGACGACGGGCGCGGCGCTCCTCAAGGGGGGCCATGTCCCACAAGTCAGTGGGCTCACCGAGCTCGGCGACGGCCGCTGCCAACTCTTCCTTGTTGAGGGCTCGGCCATGGAAATCGGCTTTGTCCTCCATGAAAGAGACCCCCTTGCCCATCACCGTGTTGGCAATGATGCACCATGGTTTGGAGGAATCTTCGCCCGCTTCGCGCAGGGCACCATAGATGGCGGCAGCATCGTGACCGTCGATTTCTACGACATGCCAGCCATCCGACTCCCAGCCTGCTCGCAGGTCTTGCGGCATGATGTCATCGGTGTCGCCACCGATCTGCAGGCGATTGCGGTCGATGATCGCAGTGATGCCATGAAGGTTGTATTTGACGGCGAAGCGACGCGCTTCACTGATCTGTCCCTTTTGTTGCTCACCATCTCCCATGGGAACAAAGGCACGAATCTCACGCCCGTGGAGGCGATCTCCCAGAACCATTCCGCATGCGGCAGAGAGTCCCTGTCCAAGGTTGCCGGTGGTCCACTCGACACCGGGGATCTCACGCTCGATGTGACCTTCGAAAAGGTTTTGCGTACTGCGGAAGGATGAGACGGCTTCCTGATTATCTACGAATCCCAACTCGGCCAGCACCGAGTAGACTCCTGGAGAGGTGTGTCCATGACTGACAACGATGCGATCCCGTCCCTCTTTCCAGGGATCAGCGGGATCGACATTGGCACACGCCCACAGGGTCAAATAGGTATCGAGGGATGACATCGATCCGCCAGGGTGTCCTGATCCTGCAAGACTGGTCATCTGAATGATGGCTCTGCGACAGCGACTGACCGCCTCAGCATGCCAAGTGAGGAAGTCTTCTCCGGGGGTGGAGGGTTCGAAGGTGTGCCGGACCATGAGGTTCCTTTCCGGCCCGTGATGGGCGGAGGGGGATCAGAGCAAAACCGCAACGAAAACAGGATCGAAATGTCAGTGTGATTTGCGGCCGAGCCGCCGCTTAACTGCGTAACATAGGCACGGGAAGCGGGGCCATCAAGGAACCCCGGGCGGTTGATTTTTTTTCACCGTGACAACACGGGGTGAGGCATGATGTCGGCAGCTTCAGAACGGGGCGATGAGGAGAGACGGATGAGCAACGAACAGGCATGGCAGCGGATTCGAGACATCGCCGATCTGGCGGTGGGGGCCCGGTCCCGAATCGCTGGCACCCTCCTTCAGACCCCGCTTCGGCGAGTCCTCCCCAACTCCATGCCTGATCAGGGTTTGGAAGTCTGGCTCAAGATGGAATGCTGTCAGGTTTCCGGCTCATTCAAGGCTCGGGGGGCGACCCATTTTCTTTCGCGCCTCATGGAAGAGTCCGCTCCCAGGGGGGTCATCACCTATTCGAGTGGCAACCATGGCCGGGCCCTTTCGGAAGCGGCTGCCAGACTGGATCTGCCAGTTGCCGTCGTCGCCCCTTCGACGATCGATGCGGTCAAGGCGGAAGCGGTCCGGGGAGCCGGAGCGGAGTTGGTTCTGGTCGGTCCGACCACGGATGAGCGGCGTCAAAAAGCGGAGGAGATGTCGCAGGAGCGCGATTGGGTCATCGTTCCGCCCTTCGATCACGACTGGATCATGGCCGGTCAGGGAACCATCGTCCTCGAAGCCATCGAGCAATTGGGTAAAACACCGGACCACCTGTGGCTGCCGGTGGGCGGAGGGGGACTCTCTGCCGGTTGTGCGGCTGTGGCCCGTATTCATGCTCCCGAATGTCAGATCCATGTCGTCGAACCGGAGGGGAGCGATGCCCTCGCCCGCTCGCTGGATGCAGGGGAACACCTTCGCTGTGAATCCCCTCAATCCGAGGCGGATGGGCTATTGCCACAGTCGGTGGGTCTGGGCAACTGGCAGGTTCTCTCCGCCGCGGGCGTAATTTCCCACCGGATCAGTGACTCCGACCTCCTCTCCAGTCTGCGGATTCTGCAGCACCAGAATGGGGTCGGTGCAGAGCCCAGCGGAGCGTGTTCCGTCACCCCTCTGCTGACCTCATATGTCGGCGAGTCTTCCGAGACCCATGTCGCCGTCGTCAGTGGTGGCAATGTGGCCCGCGACCGCCTTGAACGACTCCTGGCTTCTTCATAGCTTCCTCCCAGTTACCTCCCGGCCACCTCCTGAGGCCCAGACCGCCGATTTTCCTCAAGTGCACTCTCCCCTTGCCAACTGGCAGCGGATTGCCTAGGGTTCAGGGACTTCGCCCCCTGCGGGGGGACGACCGTGGGCTTCCCTGCCGATCGCTGGCACCGATCTCACGGACAATTCCAAAGGGGGAATCAAGTGGAACAATTCTGGAGCAGTATCGA
>JACETR010000012.1 GCA_013911165.1 Planctomycetota bacterium
GCCGGATGTCGAGCTGACGCTGCCGGGGTTGTGTCTGATTCCCGACAGTTATCTGCCGGACACCCGCCAACGATTGCGTCACTATCGCCAGATCGCCACAGCCCTGCGATCGGGCCAGCTCGATGTCATCACCGAGGATCTGGAAGATCAGTTTGGACCGATCCCCAGCGAGACGCTGCGACTCATCGGTCAGCAGCGATTACGCATCACTCTCGGTTCATGGGGAGTCAATCGCATCGCTGCCGAAGATGGCTGGATCATTCTCCGTGGCAACCGCGACGGAATCGAACGGGGATTCCGTGGTTTTGGTTGGGAAGTCCGCCCATTACCCGACGGCACGATCGCAGGTCGACCGCCAGCAGGATTGGCCCCGGATGATCTCGATGGGATTCTTGTCGCCTGGAAACTTCAGCAGGCAGCGGGGGCTTCGACCTAGGTTACGGTGCCGTCTTACGGACAGACAGTGTTCTGGCAGTCCAGAGTGTCATCACTGGCATCGATACTGCAGTTCGATGGTTCGGGGATCGGTGGGGAGCCCGGGACGAAGAGTGCGCTCAGCAAAAACACCGCATCGGGAAGATTGAAGCTGCCGTCATCGTTGCAGTCTGCGGAATCGGCACAGCCCGGGAAGGGTGATCCGGGCACGAAGAGGGAACTCAGCCCGTAGATGGCGTCGGGGAGGTTGACCGATCCATCGAGGTTGAGATCTCCGCGGGTGAAGGGTGTTCCCACCTGGCCAGAAGTCGTCATCGACCAACTGAAAACTTCATGAGCCTGGGTCAATCCACCGGTGGCTCCGGTAAAGCCGACCCAAGCATCGTCACCCTCCAGGTACTCTGAAAGATTCAGGTCCACGGACATCAGGGGATTGTCGAGGTCGTCGAGATAGACCTCAAAGGTGGTTCCGTCGTATCGGACTCTCATGGTGTGGAGGCCCGTCACGCTGACGCTCACCACACCGAGACTGGCCGTGAGTTCGTCGGCGGAGTTGGGCTGTCCGATCAATCCGTGAATGGAGAGGTGTTGGCCGGCGGGGTCTGCCCAGTTTCCATTGGTGTAGTTGTCGATTTCGACGACGAGAGAGCGGGCCATCCCGTGATAACCCAACTGACCTCCATTGGAAAACAGGGCCGTCGCCGAGTCATTCTGGATGACAAAGGCCATGCCATCCGCTCCGCCGGTGATCGGTGAAATTGCATACTGGAAAGTGGTGTCAAATCCCTGACCAACCGATTGGGGTTCGGAGGTGTAGAGTGCGCCGACCTGTGAGATGGCAGAGACGGTGAGGCGTACACGATTGATGAATTGGCTGGCATTGCCGACGGTGGTCAGGCCTGTCATGTCGGTGAAGTCGGGGTAATCGAAATCGGCCTTGGCGGGGGTGGGAGTACAGCACAGGACGATCAGGAATAGGGTCAGTTTCCATGCCTGTTGCATCTGAAGCACCTCCCAATGCATTTTCGAATCATCGCTGATCAGAACCAGCATCGATTATAACCCTGAATCTCTGACGATGCTTCCTTCCAGAAGGCCTCTCGGATATCTTCAAACAGTGTCATTGTTGACGTTTCATTCAAGTAAACAGAACCCAGGTGGTTCTCGAAAGGGTGCCCATGTCACTCCATTTTCGAGTTCATAAAAGGAACTTCCTACAGTGCTCCCTGTTGATGCTGAGTTTACTTTTCTCAGCCTCGACCAGTGCTGCGGATGTTCAGGCCTTTGTCGGTGCACGCATCGTTCCGGTTTCTTCTGAGGTGATTGAGGAGGGGATCCTTCTCGTTCGCGATGGAAAGATTGAACAGGTCGGACCGGTGAAGGATGTCATCATCCCGGATGGAGCAGTGCGCATCGATGTCACTGGCAAGACCATCATCCCTGGATTGATCTGCACCCACAGCCATATCGGTTGGGGAGGGGGCGGTGACAGCTCCGAGCCGATCCAGCCCGAGTGTCATACCCTCGATTCGGTCGACGTCCGGTCCGCCAGTTTCATGCGCGCACGCGCAGGTGGCCTCACCCTCGTCAATCAGATGCCGGGATCGGGACACCTGATCAGTGGTCGCACCACGTACCTGAAACTTCGGGATGGGGGCACCGTCGAAGATCTTCTGGTCCACGACGCCAGTGGCTGGCCGATGGGTGGCCTCAAGATGGCCAACGGAACCAACTCCCAGCGCTCTGCTCCTTTCCCGGGAACCCGGGCCAAGTCTGCATCACTGGTGCGTCAGGCGTACGTCAAGGCTCAGGAGTACCAGGCCAAGATCGCCCGCGCCGAGGGAGATCCGGAGAAGATGCCCGAACGGGACTTGCGCATGGAAGCGCTGGTTGAGGCTCTCGAGGGCAAGCGCATCGTTCATCACCACACCCATCGCCATGACGACATCCTCACCGTTCTGCGACTCAAGAAGGAGTTCGGTTTTGAGGTGGTACTGCACCATGTCAGCGATGCCTGGAAAGTCGCCAAGGAGATTGCCGCCGCCGATGCGGCCTGCTCGCTGATCGTCGTCGATTCACCGGGTGGAAAACTGGAAGCGCGGGATATCAAACTGGAAAACGGAGCCGTGCTGGAGGAGGAAGGGGTCAACGTCGCTTTCCACACCGACGACTGGATTACAGACAGCCGCCTCTTTCTGCGATCCGCTGCTCTCGGAGTCCGGGCGGGAATGTCCCGTGAAGGGGCACTGCGTGCCCTGACCCTCTCCGGAGCCGAGATGCTCGGGCTTGCGGATCGAACCGGTTCCCTCGCGGTGGGCAAAGATGCGGACTTCGCTGTTCTTTCCGGAGATCCGTTCAGTGTGTACACCCAGATCCTCCAAACATGGGTGGAGGGAAAGCAGGTGTTTGATCGCACAAACCCCGAGCATCTTCTCTTTGCCATCGGTGGTCGCGGAGCGGGTGACGACACCGCCTACAACTGTTGTGGCGGGGAGGATCACTAATGAAAATTCCATCAACCCTGATTCAATTCCTGGCACTGATCCTGCTCTTGGCGGGCACTCTTGAGGTGCAGGCGCAAAACATCGCCATCTATGGGGATACCGTTCACACCATGGCGAAGACTGCCGAGGGCCAATGGCAAGACCCCATCGAGAATGGGGTCGTCCTGATCATCGATGGCAAGATCAGTGCGGTCGGACCCGCTTCTGCTGTGGAAGTTCCGGAGGGAACTCCCGAGAAGCGCTGCAAGGTCGTGACTCCGGGTCTCATCGATGCCCGCTCTGTAGTGGGTCTCGCCGGCTGGCTCAACATCGATCACGACTCCGATCACATCGAACGCTCTTCGCCGATGCAACCGGAGCTGGCTGCTCTGGATGCCTACAACCCGCGCGAGCCGCTGATCGATTGGGTGCGATCCTTCGGAGTCACCACCCTCCACACCGGGCATGCTCCCGGGCAGCTGATTTCCGGACAGACCTTCATCGTCAAGACCCGGGGCAACAGCGTCGACGATGCCGTAGTGCAGAGACAGTCGATGGTGGCGGCTACTCTGGGATCGGATGCACTTCGCAGTGGCAAGGAAAGCCCTGGAACTCGTGCCAAGCAGATGTCGATGCTGAGGCAAAAGTTCATCGAGGCGAAGGCCTATCAGGAAAAGGTGGCCAAAGCCGCCGCGGATGAGGAAAAGGACGCCCCCGCCCGTGACCTGCGCAAAGAAGCGATGGGACAAATCCTCGACGGAAAAATGCCGTTGATGATCAATGCCCATTCGTCGGTGGATATTCAGAACGTGCTGAGATTGCAGAAGGAGTGGCAGATTCCGGTGATCCTTCAGGGGGGAGCGGAGTGTTACGACTTCGTCGAACCTCTGAAAGCACAGGGAATTCCGGTGATTCTGCATCCGACGATGATGCGCTCTTCCGGAGCGGGCAAGAATGCCAGCATGGAGACCGCTGCCAAGCTGATCGCTGCAGGAGTACCGGTAGCGATGGGCAGTGGCTACGAATCCTACGTTCCCAAAACCCGTGTGGTTCTTTGGGAAGCGGCCATCGCCTGTGCCTACGGCTGTGAGTTCCGTGATGCACTGGGATTGATCACCCATTCTGCAGCGGCCCTTTTGGGGATCGGCGACCGTGTCGGCTCCCTCGAAGTTGGCAAGGATGGAGACGTCGCTCTCTTTGATGGAGATCCGTTCGAGTACACCAGCCACTGCCTGGGAACCGTGATCGAAGGAGAAGTGGTCAGCGATATCGCGCGCTGATTTTTCCTGAAAGGTTTCAATGCAACCTGTGGGCACTGCAGATGAGAAAGCAATGCTGGCACGCTGTTCAGGCGTGCCAGCATTGTTGATTTTGATGGTCTTGATCCTGATCGGCACTGCATGGCGTCTCGGCCTCGGTGAGTTCAAGGGGGAAGAAGGTCGTCGAGCCATCGCTGCCCGCGAAATGATCTCCAGCGGCGATGGGATAGTGCCGACGGTTTGGGGTGCGCCTTATCTGAACAAGCCCCCCGGATACCCGTGGGCGGTAGCGGCCTCCAGTTTTGTGACCGGGGAGGTCAATCCACTGGCAGTGAGGATCCCTGCCTACCTTTCCTTAGTCGGCCTGGCGGTCGTGATGTTTTTTCTCGGTCGTCGTTGGGGTGGTCCTGAAGGAGGACTGCTGACTTCATTTCTGTTGGTTTCCTCCATCGAGATGCAGAAGAAAGCGATGATCGGGGAAACGGATCTGATGCTGACTCTGGGAATCGCCGTCTATGCTCTGGGAATGCTGGACCGGGAGTGGAAAGTCCGGCATCTCTTTCTCGCCTGTGGCGGACTGTTGATCGCCGGTTTTGCCAAGGGCCCCGCAGCACTGCCTTTTGTGGCGGGATTGATTCTGTGCCGTTTTTTGCGGGATGGTTACAGCCTTCGCGGACTGGTTTTTTCAGTGGGGCCTCCCCTCTTCATGGGCGCGTCCCTCGGTCTCTGGTATTTGCTGGTTCAGAATCGGCTTGCGGAGATTGATGTCCTGTCTTACTGGCAATCGGAGACGTTGAGAAATCGCAAAGGTACAGCAGCCTTCTTCAGTTCCCGACATATGCTGGAGTTTGTACTCGGCTCTGTCCTTGGCATGATTCCCGCCGTGTTGGTTCTGCTCGAACCCAAGAGGTGGCTCTCCAGCTGGCGAGAGAAGCACTGGTCGAAGGCGGCAATTCTGGCGAGTCTGGGTGTTCCCTCGCTGATCTTTTTCTTCTGGCCTGATACCCAGCCGCGATATCTGCTACCACTGATGCCCATCCTCTGTTTCTGGGCAGGTACCTATCTGGTTTCCTGTAAAGAGGGCCTGGGAATCCGCATCTTCAGCTTCCTTTTGAGATCCCTTCTGTGTTTGGGAGCGGTGGGGGTCTTTTATGAAGTCTGGTGGGGAACCTATGAGGCGGTCCTGACCCTCTCGGCTGCGTGGGGAATCACAGTGTGGTCGCTGGCGACGCTGGGGATCGCACTGATTCCGGAAAACCGTTGCAGGGTCTTGTCTGCGGGTGCGTTGTCGAGAATCCTTTTACTGTTGTTCAGTGTCTCGGTGATCCAGCTGGTCTGGATTGTGCCCATCCGTACAGCGGAAACCCCTGCTGGAGATTTCGCTGGTTGGGTGGAGGAACAGGTTCCCGAATCGGAAACGGTGTGGGTGGCCGTCGAGGACCACTGGAACGAATTGGCGACGATTCAGCGTTCTCTCAAGGGGAGATCCCTGGCTCCGGCAGATGGGGCAGGCGGCTGGATTTTGGAAGAGGTTCCTGACAACCGAAGTCAGGCTGCCTGGCGTCTGAAGAATAAGTGGGTTTCCCTGAAACCGTGGACCCAAGAAGGATCGAAATGAACTCGGCGAGCGATCAGCGCAGGCAGAATCCAGACCTTCCCCTTTGGGGGTGGGCTCTCGTGTGGGTACTGGCGATGCCCACCAGCGGGCTCTCCGCCCATGATGGAGTTCATGTCGATGTGGACCGGGTCAACAAGCAGATCGAAATCAGCAATGACCCGGGACCTCTCTATCTGATTCGCGCCAAGTTATGCCGCAAGCACGGTCGACCTGACCTTGCGTTACAGGATCTGAATTGGGCGCGGGGTTTGGGAATCGATCCTGAGGAAGAACTGCTGGAGCGGGCGCTGTGTCTGCGTGATTCCGGCAAGGAAGACAAGGCTTTGAAGATGCTCGATCAGGTTGTCGGGCTTTCGGGAAAACTGTTGGTGGAAGCACTCGATGAACGATCGGACCTGAGACTCCGAATGGGGAAGATCGATGGAGCCATCGTTGATCTGGTACGAGTCCATTCACTGGGACCGGATTTGGCGAAGACATTACGCCTCGGTGATCTTTACGAACGTCGTGGTGCCCATGGCCTTGCTGCAGCAATCTATCGTCAGGGGATGGATTCGGGGATCGACAGTTCGCTGCTGGTGATTGCACGGATACGTTCCGAAACGGCCAGCGGTGGATACGACATCGCCATGAAACTGGTCGATGAGAAGTTGCTCGAGGCTTCCCTCAAGGCGCCCTGGTATCAGCGCAGGGCGGAGATCTATCGTGCCAAGGGGGAAGAGTCCCGTGCGGTCTCCGATCTGGAAAAAGCGCTCGAAGAACTGGATGGGATTTTCAAAAGAAGACCCGTTCCGATTCACCAGGTGACCCGCGCCAGGATTTTGAGATTGTTGGGGAGAACGGACGAAGCGCGCAAGCAACTACAGGATGTTCTCAAGAGGTCGCCGGGATATGCCAGTGCCCAGCGGGAACTGGAATTGCTCGACCAGATGGAGACTTCCGACGACCGCTGATCCAGCGGTAATTTATTCGTCGAGGACCCTGCGTCCCTCAAAAACAAACTCACGATCATTATGAGCATGGCCCCAGACGATGGAGCCGATTGCATGGATCCCAATGACAGCATCGATCACTTCCCGGCTGGCCCAATCGGGGAGTCCTCCCCATTCTTCGACAAATTCATCCCGCAGTTCTGGCATTTTTTGCCACAGCCCCAGCTCGAGTCGCACCCAGTCGAAGGCGGGATGATCGGGGCGAGCATGTTCAAAATCGATGACCCCCAACTGTTGGCCATTCCAAAGCCAGTTGCGAGGCTGGAAGTCAATATGACAGGGAACCCTGCTGTGACCGCGAAAGAGACTGCCATCACCAAGCCGACCGCGAGCGACCGCGATCTCTGACTTTGAAAGACAGTCGGAACCTTTTGAAATCCAGTTTTCCAGTCTTTGCAACAAGGCCTGGTCCAGAGGCAGAGGGTCGTTGTCTTCGAAGTGTTGGCTTTGCCATCTTTTCAGAAAACGGGCCGCGAGGCGCTGGGCCTGAGACCAATCTGCCATGGAGAAAGAGTGGTGAGCCATGTTGATCCCGGTGACGGGAGTCATGATCAGTGCCGGGGGAGAAGACCTGCTGTCCAGAATCATCGGAGTGACGACACTCGGGGGAAGATCCAACTGTTGGGCCTGATCCAGAGCGTCTTTTTCCTGTTGCCAGCCACGGCCCGGTGAATGAGCCTTGAGAATGGCAGGAGTTCCCTCCTGCCATATTCCTGACCAGACTGAGCAGCCGGCGGTACCCCCCAGGTGTTTTTGAGGGCAAAATCCCGGGTATTCCGGTGTGTCCAATCGACCTCCTGAACTCAAAGGATTTTACCGTCACTCACAGAAGCGGCCACAGGGGAATCATGTCCAACCCTCAAAATAACAAGTTGGGTTTCTTCTCATCTTCAGTCGTGGTTTTTACCACCGTCGTCGGTGCAGGAGTTTTCACTACCAGTGGCTATTTTGCTCCGGATTTGGGAGAGGGCTGGGCCGTCCTGGCCGCTGTGCTTCTGGCCGGACTTTTGGCATTCGCCTCGGCGCTGACTACTGCTGAACTGGGAGCGATGATTCCCAGCAGTGGGGGAGAAGTGGTCTACCTGCGACGGGCCCTGGGCCCGCTGGCGAGTTATGTCTTTGGCATCATCTCTGGCCCCTGTGCATGGACGGTGGGAAGTGCGTTTGTCGCCGGAACCCTGGGGAAGCACCTCTCCAATCTGTTTCCGCTGGTCGATGAAAAATGGGCGGCCCTGCTGTCCATTGTCGTGATCCTCGGCATTCACCTGCGAGGGTTGAAGACGGGAGTGCTCTTCAACAATTTCATGACTGTGATCAAGGTCGCCCTGATCCTGGTTTTTATCCTCGCCGGGTTGACCGCATTGGGCTTTGGCGAAGAGACGTCGACGACCCTGTCGGAGGCCCTGTTTTCCTCAGCGGAGAGTGAAACAGAGGGCTCGGTTGCCCACTGGTTTGAACAGATCTTCTTCGCCAGCATCATCGCCGGATTTGCATTTGCCGGATACAACGCCATCGTTTTGATGGCAGGAGATGTGGATCAGCCAGAGCGCAATATTCCACGAGCGCTGATTTTTGGCCTGGGGGTCATCACGGTCCTCTATCTTCTCGTCAATACCGTCTTTGTCTGGGCGACTCCCGCAGCACAAATGCTGGGACCCGATGGGGAGAAGATCCCGGATCTGGGGACCCATACTGCCCGGGTGCTCTTCGGTGATTCGGCAGCATTGATGTTTGATGCGGTCTTCGTATTGGTGCTGATTCCGACCTTGAGCAGTTGCTTGCAGGCTTCTTCCCGAGTCATTTGGAGATTGGCCAGGGACAGGGAATTGCCGACAAAATTGGGGACGACTTCAGAGAGTGGAACTCCGCGTCCGGCGTTGATCTTGCAGGCCCTGTTGCTGATGGTTGCGGTCAGTGCTGTTGAAAAAGAATACCTGTTGCTGCTCAACGGTATGTGTGTGCTGATCATGGATTTTCCAACAGCCATCACCATTTTTCTGCTGCGAAGAAAAGAACCGAAGACACCGCGACCCTTCAGGGTGCCGTGGTATCCGTGGGTGCCTCTCGTGAGAGTTCTTCTGGCGGTTTACGCCGGTTACAGTTTTGTGATCAAAGACCCATATCATGCCCCTCTTGCAGTCGGACTGATTCTGATCGTCCTTGCGGCCCGGCCCATTTTTCAATGGACCCAACCGGTTGAGGGGACCGGGAAGTGATCACCGTACAGTCTCTCTGGATCGGCGATTCCCTGTCGGAGCTGGAGGCTTTGTGCATTCGGTCCTTCCTCTTTCATGGCCATCCCTTCCATCTCTACACCTACGGAAATGTCGATAATATTCCTGAGGGTACGGTGATCCGGGATGCGTCAGAGATCATTGCTGAAGACCAGATCTATCGGGTGCGGGACAGCTTGGCGATCTTCTCCGACCAGTTTCGCTGGGAGTTGTTGAGCCGAGAGGGAGGTTGCTGGGTCGATATGGACATGATCTGCCTCAAGCCCTTTGAGTTTGAGAATGAGATCGTCTTTGGTCTTCAGGGAGAAGGCCAGGTGGCGACGGGAGTCCTCATCTTCCCTAAGGGGCACCCGGTCGCCTGTGAAATTGCGGAGACGTGCCGCCAGCCCCACCGTGATCTTCCCTGGGATACCTTTCGCGATCGCTGTCGAAAATGGATCAACCGGAACCTGCGCGGCAATCGACGTGACCTTCTTCGCTGGGGTCAATCGGGAGGGCCCAAAGGACTGACACGATCCCTCGAATATGCCGGGCTTCTCGATCAGGCCCAGCCGGTGAGTTGTTTCTATCCGGTGGAAGCCCCGCGCTGGCGCGACCATTTTGATGAGACGTTCTGCGATAGCATGGACGAGTTACAGGGCAGTTATGCGACCCATCTCTGGAATGAGATTCTCACCGCCCAAAGATTTCAAGGCGAGCGGGGTGAAAAGCCCTTCAGCAAGGACGGCCCCTTTTTGGAGGGGTCCTTCATCGATCAAATGCAGAAGCGGTACCGCTGACCTCTAGGGTGCGTGGATACGGATGTCCCGGAACTGAATCGGAGTCCCCTCCGACTGCAGACAGATGGGGCCTGCCACCTGTTCACAATCGGTGGCCTGATTGACTACTTTGCCATTGACGATCAGGGTCACGGTGCCGCCGATGCAGTGAATCTCATAGCGGTTCCACTCACCGACAGGATACTCCGCCATCTCCGTCTTTTTGGTATTCCTGCCATTGGTGCGACCGGGGTCGGCGGTCATGACGAATTCGCCAATATTCCAGAAGTCCCCGGCATTTTTGGACATCAGCTGCGCCTCAATGCTTCGGGGCCACACTTTGTGTTCGCCGATCTTCCGGAAGAGAACCCCGGAGTTGCCCTCTTTTTTGGTGACAGGGTCCCAGCGCCAATCGAGTTCGAGAACGAAATCCTGGTAATCCTTCTGGGTGTAGATGTATCCGGCGGGAGTTCCCTTGCAGGTCAGGATGCCATCCTTGACAGACCAGACCTGGTCTTTGGTTTCACTGCCGTTGAGGAACGCATCCCAGCCATCCAGATTACGGCCGTTGAAGAGCAGTTCGCCTTCGCCGGTGAATCTCCAGCGCTCAGTGGCCGGAATCTCGCGGATCTTGATGGAGCGGTACCAGAGATCGCTGTCGTTGTGATCCTGAAGGCAGATGTGACCTTTTTTGACAGTACCGAAATCTTTCCAGGCGTTAAATTTGCTGTTGGCCACGCGACGGTTCCAGTCGAGAGAACCAATTTTGGCCGTCAGAACCCGAACGCCGTTGAGCCAGTGTTCGACATAGCCGCCGCAATGGACGATACGGGTGTGATTGATCTCACCGGTGGGGTTCTGTTTCTTGTTCATTGGCGAGTAGAGGCCATAGAGACCTCCGGCAGAAGTGCTGTCTGAACTGGTCAGGTCATCGATGTCGAGCACCTGGTATTCCGGTGCCGACTCGTAGGGGGCTCCGTTGTTCTCGTTGGTCAGGTACATGATGCCACTGTTGGCACCCTTGCCGGCTTTCCATTCCATTTCGAGAATGAAATCGTCGAACTGGTCGACGGTCACGATATCGCCACCGCCGCCCGCCTTGATCACCCTCAGCCAGCCGTCTTCCACAAACCAGCCCTGCTTGGGGAAGGCCTCCTTGCGGTAGCCTCTCCAGCCCCGGGGAGATTCTCCATCAAAGAGACTGACCCAGCCCGCAGCGGACTGCGAAGGCGTGAGCGCATTGGGCTCCTCAGCGATGGCGGTCAGGGGAAGAAGAGCAGAACAGAAGAGCAGGAATAAAAGACGAAGAAGCATCGGTCTCCCCATTTCAGGAATTGGGCCGATCTCCAAGGTAATCGCCGATCTTCCCCGGTCAATCGGGCACAGCGGATTTGACCCGGGGGCTCTCAGGGCTTGAAATACAGACGGTATCCAAACTTCAAGGAGGTTGCCGTGCTGACCCTGATCATGACGCTTTGCCTCACCACTCTTCCAACGGCAGAAACGCACGAACTGCGAACCGTGGAAGGCTGGAAGATCCGCGTCGACAAGTCGCTGTTGAAACAGGAGCCGGAACTGGCCAAAGACGCTCTGTCTCTGGCTGAAATGCAGCTTCGGGATCTGACCTGGGTTCTTCCGGAAAATCGTATCCAGGAGTTACGCCAGGTAGTCATCGTTCTCGATCTCGACCATCCGAAACTCAAGGGCATGCAGTATCACCCCAGCCGTCAGTGGCTGAAGAACAATGGTCATGCAGAGGACCTTGCTCTGTGTGTGCACATCCCCCAGGTGCGCTCCTTCGTCTCACTGAAGCGTTCCAACATTCAACCGTGGGTGATGCTTCACGAAATGGCTCACGCCTGGCATCACCAGTTCCTGGGCTTTGATCATGCGGGCATCAATGCGGCCTTCGACAAGGCGGTGAAGAAGGGCAACTATGAAAAGGTGATGCACATGAATGGCAGCACCACCCGTCATTATGCACTCACAGATGCCAAGGAGTATTTTGCGGAGGGGTGTGAGTCCTACTTTGGCACCAATGATTTTCATCCATTTGTGAAACCCCAACTGAAATTACATGATCCTGAGCTGTTTGGTTTGATAGAAAAGTTGTGGAATGGGCCTCCACAGGCCCGAAAGGAAGGATTGAAATGACTCAGAAAAACCGTTTGATCCCGCTGCTGTCTGTTTTGATCCTGGCCGGACTTTTCAGTTTTGATTTGGGTGGTCACGAGTCAGAAGCCGACCCGGTCCAGCGACTGGTTGTCGGCTCATGTCTTAAACAGGATAAACCCCAGCCCTGCTGGAAACCGATCATCAAGTATCAGCCGGATGTCCTGATTCTATGCGGTGACAACATCTATGGGGATTCACGGGACGTTTCCAAACTGGCGAGGGATTGGGCAACTCTGTCTGCTCAGCCAGACTTTGCGAAATTGCGGAAAGAGTCGACCCTTCTGGCCACATGGGATGACCATGATTACGGCGAAAATGATGCGGGGCGTGAATATCCCGTCAAAAAGGAGTCACAGAAAGTCTTTCTCGACTGGCTGGGAGAGCCTGAGGATTCACCCCGTCGAAATCGGGAGGGTGTTTATGAATCTTACATGATGGGTCCAGATGGACAGCGGGTGCAGATCATTCTTCTCGATACGCGGTACCACCGATCGGCACTGACCAAGTCGGGTCTGCGTCGAAAAGATGTTCCGAACTGGAATGGCCCTTATGTCCCGTCTCCAGATCGCCAGCAGCAGATGTTGGGGGAGGCCCAATGGAAGTGGCTTGAGAATGTCCTCGCTGAGCCAGCAGAAGTGCGTCTCCTCGTGACCAGCATTCAGCTGATCCCCGATGAGCATTCATGGGAGAGCTGGGCTCAAATGCCGCTGGAACGGGCACGCCTGATTTCGCTTTTGCGAACTTCTGAGGCTGAAGGCCTGATCGTGGTCAGTGGAGATCGCCACGCTGGCGAGATCATGGCGCTTCCCGGGTCAGACAGCGGGCTGAAGTATCCGCTTTATGAACTGACTTCGAGTTCCTTGAATGCTTCCTTTGGAATTGGCGACGAGCCCAATCGTTTCAGGGATGGCTCACGTTTTGGAGAGGTCAACTTTGGCACCATCGATCTCGACTGGGATGCCAAGGGAGGGGCGGCCATCCGCTTGTCTCTGCGAAATGCGGACACGGGCAAAGTGTTACATGCCGTCGATGTCCCCCTCAGTTCCCTGAAGAACTGAGGGAGGCATCGGGTCTCAAGATCAGGGAGCGCTGATTTCTTCCTCGGCGGATTCCACCGCCTGCAGCTTCTTGGCTTGATCTTCTGAGACTAAGTCACTGTGGCAAGAAGCCTTGTCGCTGTCTGCTCCGGCGGCCTTGCGGGTCTTGCTGGCCAATTTGTGAATCTCCGCAGGATCGAGGACTCCCCGTTTTTCGAGGATCTCCTGCTGTTCCGGAGTCAGGGCGTCGCTGCGGATGGTTCCAGTCCGCTCAAACCCTTCCGCCTTGCCGCTGGCAAACTGCTGAATCTCCTTGGAGATGCGCACGCTGCACCAGTCGTGACCACACATGGCGCAGAAGTCGGTATCCACATCGAGATCCTCGTCGTGGAGTGCACGGGCGGTGTCGGGGTCGAAGGAGAGATCAAAGTGCTTCTGCCAATTGAGGGCGGCGCGCGCCTTGGTCAACTCGTCGTCGCGGTCGCGGGTGCCAGGTATTCCCAGAGCGACATCCGCGGCATGGGCCGCAATCTTGTAGGCGATACAACCCTGCTTGACGTCATCCGCTTTCGGTAGCCCCAGATGTTCCTTGGGTGTGACGTAGCACAGCATCGAAGCGCCGTGGTAGCCGGCGGCGGTGGCACCGATGCAGGAAGTGATGTGGTCGTAGCCGGGGAAGATATCGGTGACCAGAGGACCGAGGACATAGAAGGGCGCACCGTGACAGAGGCGCCGCTGTAACTTCATGTTGAACTCGATCTGGTCGAAGGGCACGTGGCCGGGGCCCTCGACCATCACCTGTACGCCATGGGTCCAGGCGATCTCGGTCAGCTTGGCGATCTCGGAGAGTTCTCCCAGTTGAGCCTCATCGGAAGCATCGGCGAGGCCCCCGGGGCGAAGTCCGTCTCCCAGTGAGAAGCTGACGTCGTGGCGACGCATGATTTCACAGATCTTGTCGAAACAGGTCACCATCGGGTTGTCGTCGTCATGGGTGATCATCCACTTGGCCAGCAGGGATCCGCCTCGGCTGACGATGCCGATCAGGCGTTTCTCAATGGCAGGCAGATGCCAGGGGCGAACACCGGCGTGAATGGTGAAGTAATCGACCCCCTGAGCGGCCTGATGCTCGAGAGTTTCCAAAATGATGGCTTCATCGAGATCCTCGATGCGACGGCCGATGATCATCGAATAAATCGGTACGGTTCCGATGGGCACAGTACTTTCGCGTATCAGAGCTTCCCGACAGGCATCCAGGTCTCCACCGGTGGAGAGGTCCATCGCCGTGTCGGCACCCCAACGCTGGGACCACTTCAGCTTTTCCACTTCTTCATCGGTTCCGGAAGAAACAGGGGAGGCTCCCATATTGGCATTGATCTTCGTCTTGCTGGCACGGCCGATGGCCATTGGATCGAGCTGGTGGGCCAGGTGATGCACATTGGCGGGAATGATCAGGCGGCCGGCAGCGATCTCATCCCGGATCTGCTCCGGGGTGAGATGGGGCTCGCGCTCGGCGACCCTTTTCATCTCGGCAGTGACAATGCCTAAACGAGCGCTTTCCAACTGGGTGATCGGTTCGAATCCCTCGGGAGCAACGGCGCGAATGAACTCGCCGATCTCCGGATGATTATGTCCGGCACATCCCTGCTCGGCGGAAGACGCTTCGAGGCTCCAGTTCGCTGGAAGGAAATCCCAGGCGGTCAGGTCGGAGGGCTGAGGCATCCCGGGAGTATCCGGAGAAGAGTAGGCCAAGGGTCCACCAACCTGAGCGGCATTGGCGAAAGAGCCGGGGTTGGTACCCTCCTTTTGAGTGGAGGGATTGGCGGCACCCCGCAGGGGCAGAGACCAGTCCTGATTTGAAGACATCGAAGTCACTCCTTGTTCGGTGATCCATGAGTTTCATGGGTCGTGCAGTCAAAAGATGAATCAGGGCAGGGAGCGAGCAGTCGGGATGAGCCGCTGCTTTCCCTCCGCCGGCATGATCCGGATCAGGTTCCACGGGTGCTTCTCAGTACTTCAAAAGAGGTACGCCCCGAGCAGACTCTCAATATAGGCGAGAATTGGGGCTCAGGCGAGGAAAGGAACGGGCTCACCGCTGATTGCCTGTGAAGTTTGCCATCGGGGAGAAGGGGAGATTCCGAATCGGCTCGTGGATCCGATACAATACCTGTGGATCCGAAATTCTGCAGTTTTGAATGTGGGAAACTCTTTCTCTCTGGCTGCATTTAAAGGAGAGCACGATGAATTTTACCAGAAAGCTGCTGATCGTCCTGACATCAGTCTGGTTGATGGCGACCGCAATAACCATCGCCTCAGAGGCCATGGCGTTTCAATCCCAGCCTCCACAGGTTAAAGCAACGCGAGATATGGCAGAGTTTGGCGATCAGGAATCTGCCGAGACCTTTCCACCTTTTGTTCGCCTGACGGAGAACGCCAAAGAATATCTTCAGAAATACAACAATGCGGCCATATACACCGGGCTTGCAGTGACTCTCGTTCGTGACCAGATCAACCATCTGCACAGCGGCAGTTTCGCAGAGGCCAGGAAGGACTGGCATCCGGAGGGGCAGGTTCTTCATAACTTTGATCAGTACATCACCCATAAAGATCAAGCGGTTCATTGGTCTTATGATCGACCGTTTCACAAATCTGCCAGTCAATACATCGATATTCTCGAAAAGCATCGTCGGAATGGCCAAATAAACAGGCAGCGTCCCCGAAAAATAGAAGGTCCGTGGTCCCATTCTTTTTCCAGGCTTGCTGTGACGGTGTTGGATGTCCACGCCAATGGAGTTCTGATCAGTGTGAATGAGCCGGGAGTCATCGATTTTTGTGAACCCAACTCTTTCGAAAACCCGATCTCTTTTGGAACGATCTTCGGGTACCGATCGATGCTTTTCACTGTGCAGGTTGGCACAGTCTTTCAACAAAATGTGGATAATGGTCCTGAGGCTGACTATTCAGATGTCGAATACAGAGTTCGATTGCAGAATCTCAGTCTTTCTCCAGCAGCCGGTTGCTGATTCGGAAAGGTCACCATGTCCCGCACGTTCTCCGTTCTGTTGATTGGCGCAGTTTTACTCCTACTCAGTGGATGTGCAGGGATTTCGAAGGGTCCGTTCGGTCAGCAGAGCGCGGAACTGAAGCCCCATGGCATCGTCCTGCCTCCCGGTTGGCCTGAAAATACGGACGAAAACGGGGGTGGGCGCAACTGGGCCAATCACGGTGGCAAAATCATTGTTCTCGGCAATGCCCAGGATGGTGGTGTTCCTCACGTCGGTTGTCTGAAAGAGTGCTGTGAGTCGGCACGCAGAAGTGGTCAAAGGCTGGGCCCCTCCTGTCTGGCCATCGTCGACATGGTGCAGAAGAAGGCGATTCTGGTAGAGGCGACCCCGGCCATTGAAGAGCAGCTGGCGATGATCAGTTTCGCTGGGCGACCGAGAAAACCGGTCGAAGCGGTGCTGCTGACCCATGCCCACATCGGTCACTACACCGGCTTGATGCACTTTGGTCGAGAGGTGGCTTCCACCCAATCGATGCCGGTGTATTGCACGCCGAAGATGGCGGGTTTTCTGGAAGAGAACGGTCCCTGGGATCAACTGGTCAAACTCGAACAGATTGATCTGAAAAAGAGCGAACCCGGTCAGGCCATCACCTTCGAAGACTTCGGTTTTGGGCTGAAAGTGACCCCCATCGCCGTCAAGCACCGCAATGAATATGCTGATACGGTGGCATGGAGAATTGAATCTTTCAGTCGTACCGTTGTTTTCTGTCCCGACATCGATCGCTGGAATGATGACATTCTGGAGACGCTGATCGATGGGGCAGATGTCTGTTATCTGGATGCCACCTTTTACGATGGGCGTGAACTTCCCGGCCGGGATATGTCCAAGATTCCCCACCCACCGATGGTGGAAACGATGGATCGATTACAAGACCTGGCAAAAAAGTACCCCGGTCGCTTCCGCTTTATTCACCTCAATCACACCAATCCGGCTCTTCATGATGAAGAGATCCGTCGCTCGGTCATCGAGCGCGGTTTCGGCATCGCTGAGGTGGGGGAGTCCTTCTATCTCTGGTAAGACCTAGAGGTCAGTCTCAGGGTCGATCTCCAGGTCGGAGACCATTCCGGTGGCATCGAGGAGCAACTGTTGGACACCGGACATCAGGTGGAGCAGTTGGACTCTGGGATCCTGAAGCATCTGTTCTTCATCGAGCTGGTCTTCCCACTCTTCGTCCTCGATCCCGAGCATCTCTGCCAGAACCAGACGCATATCTGTCAGCAGGGCGACAAACGCATCGAAATCCCTTTCGCGAATGCGCAGGACGCCCATTCCTTCTTCGCTGTCGGTGAGGATTCTTTCGAAGAGAGCGATCTTGGCCATTTGCCGCTCCTGCATCGCCTCGCCGATCAGGCGACGGTGCTCCTTTTCCTTCTTCTCGTCCAGATAGGTGGAAGGAAAGAGTCGCTGGAAAGCCTCGGGGTGATCTTGCGGATTCTGAATGACTCCCCTGAGAGTACTGGGAACAGACCACAGGGCATTGAGGATGCCCGGGTGCCCGGTCAGCCTGAATGAACCATCCTCTGATCTTTCCGCGTGCAACATAAAGAAGTCCGTTTCCCTGAACTCTGCTGGGAGTTTATCTCCCTGGTTTGCATACGATCATCTGTGTCGCCTGATCTTTGCGGGTGATGGCGTGCTCCACCACCTCAAATGTATCCGAAATGTAGCGAAAAAACTCCCTCGAAGTCCATTCTCTCTGGTGGCTCGGGTTTCTGGGTGGACCCCAGTAGCGTTTCTGCCAGGGTCGATAGAGGAGAGAACGATCTGGAGTGGAGAGGACGATGTGACCGGCATTCAATCGCACGAGGAAAGACAGCAATTCGTCGGGATTCGTCAGATGTTCGATGACGTCGGCACAGACCACCAGATCGGGTTGAAAGTCCGGAGTCGACTGTAAATCACTGAGCCCCCAATTTCGTTGAGGGTAGCGGGATTTCAGGAAATCGAGATTACAGGCGAGCTCCAGGCCGAGGGTGTTGAAGTCCTCAAAGGAATGAATCAACTTGAAACCGGATCCGCAGCCGACATCGAGAATGTTTTTATATCCACTGGAGCGCGCCAGGTTCGCCGCGTGCTCATAGACCTCTTTTTGCCACTCGTCGGTGAGATCCCGGTCATCGTGATGATGGTATTCGGATCGGGATCGATAGGGCCAGGAGATTCCAAACCGACGCGCCATCTCCTGCTCCGCCTATCCGTTGTCCCGGATATTGCGATCGATGGAGATCACGCCATCCCATTCGGTCGGGGGGTGAGCGATCAAATCCTCACAGCGGGAAACAAGGATTTGAGAGGGAGCGTCTTCCGGTGCGAGGGAACGGATGCCGTTGAACGACTTGAGGGCTTGTTCGAAATTTCCCTGAATGTATTCATCCAATGCCGCTTCATGCATTTGAGCCAGCTCGAATTGTTCTTTTGAGGCCTCTGAAACAGGGCAAACCAACTCGTAGATAGTTCCCCCCTGACGTCGGCCTTTGACTGCCACCCTGTCGAGGATTCGGAAGTGGAAATCTTCCGCTGCGATCATTTGAACTTCTTCGCTGGTGATGATGCTGGTGCCATAGACTTTATTGAGGCCTTCAAGGCGACTGGCGAGATTGACAGAATCTCCAAGAATGGTGTAGTTCAGCCGTGTTGAGGAACCGATGTTTCCAACCCTGACAGGACCAGTGTGCAATCCGATTCTGGCTCGCAGTGCAGGGAGATTTCTTTGCCGCCAGTCTGCTCGCAGTTCCTTCAGGCTTTGTTGGGATTGAAGGGCTGCATGGCAGGCTTTGGAGGTGACCCGGCGTCCATCGACCTCCGCAATCCAGAAGGCCATGATGGCGTCACCGATGAACTTGTCGAGAATCCCTGACTGGCGATGAATCTGTTGACTCATTCCTTCGAGATATTCACCGCCCAATTGAACCAGTTGATCGGGATCGAGAGATTCAGCGACTTCGGTGAAACCGATGATGTCGGAGAAGAAGATACAGGCTTTGGCTTCTTCCATGCCAGGAACAGCGATCTTGTCTTCCGTTACCAGTTTTCGTACGACTCGTGAAGGAACATATTTTTCGAAAGATGTCAGTGCGTGACGCATCAATTCCATCCGCGATTGCATCTCGTTCAGTTCTCGCAATCGTGAAGGGCGTGGGGGGTGATCTCGATCCGACTCCTCAATTTTGAACTGTGCGATCTGGTCCATACCCTTGTTCAGTTCCATCACAGGTCGAGTGATGCCTTCCGCAGTTCTCCAGACGAGGGGAGCGGTGATCACAATCAGGATCAAAAAAGCGATGGCGGTGAAGCGGGTGCGTTCGCTGATTTCCATCGTCAGGTCTGATCGGGGAATAGCCAAAAGACTGACCCACTTTTGGTCTACGTCGAGCTCGACCATCAGCCACGAAAGAAAAATGTCACCATTTTCAGAAGACATCTCGACTGTGCCACTTGTCGGCCAGGTGTCGGGAGAATCGGAGTGGATTTGTGTCAGGTGTTGAACAGCCTCACGAATAAGGGCGGTGGGAGAATCCACACCACGAACCCTGCGGTAGGTCGTCTCTTCTCCGCTGGTGGACTTTTGTAACTGGAAAGAATCGAGGGCACTGGATGCGACCAGAATGCCATTTGAGTCGAGCAGGACGATCTCTCCATGCTCCGTGGTGTCCAATTCGGAGAGAAACTGGTTGAGAGGGCCGAGGGTCAAATCACAGGCGCTGATCAAACTCACGCCATCTTCGTCAGTGTTGACCTCGAAGTGGGTGATGCCCAGTTGGGGAACCCCTGAGAAGCGATAGACAGGAGTCCAGCCTGACTTCTTTTTCGCCATCGCTTCGGTGAACCAGGGGCGTACGGTGGCATCAAAATTAGAGATGAAGGAAACCTTTCCGTCGGGAGAGATTTCCGTGAGCCCCGGTTTTCCGGGGGTGCTTTGCAGTTTCAGATATTGATTGGAATCCGAGCGCTGAATTCCGAAAAGTTCTCCTTCAGGAGAGCAAGTAAAGAGAGTCGTGATATGAGAATTTCGTTCGAGGACGCCTTTTTGATAGGAGTAAGTCAGCCCTCGCTGGCTCTCCGAGCCGAGCGGAATCAGTTGGCTGGAAAAGACATTGGCTTGATTTTCAGAATGTGATTTTGCGGATTCAAGAACCGTCAGGATTCTTTCCTCTATTCGCAGTTCAATTTCTGAACTGAGCTGCCTTGAGAGGGTGTCGACTGCGGATTTCCCGTTGCTATACCAAAGGAATCCTGTGACCAGAATGGCGACAAGCACCTCGCTGATCATCAGCGTGAGGATTACGGATCGGATGGAATAGGTCTTTTTCATCTCAAATCAACTCGGTAAGAGGCCACTCTAACCGTCTTTCTCGAGGGTTGCCTGCAAACCAAAAGCGTGAAGTTGAGAGACGTATCGCTCCCCTTTTTCCTGCTCAGTCGTGCAGACGATGGATTTACCATCGTGGTGAACTTCCAGCATATGTCGAGTGGCAGTTTCCTTGGAGTGGCCAAAGATTTTCTGCAACACGTAGACGACATAGCTCATGAGATTGACCGGATCGTTCCAGACGATGACCTTCCAAAGGTGGTCTAATTCTTCTTCGAGGGCAACTGAGGACTCTCGTTCTTCCTCTGGAGCACCCTCTGGAAAAAAACTTCCCCGAATTGGGGTCAGCCATGATTCATCATTGTCGTTGTCGTGAATTACTGGTTCGGTAAGCAATCTTCGTCTGTTTCCTGTTTTGGCTCTGAAGCGTTTCCTCTCGCCCTTTGGGCAGGAATCGCAGGACATCGTATCCTTCAATGGAGGATTCAACGATGTCAATATTGAGTAAAAAACCGCTGTTTCCGGCTGTCCTTTTGACTGCGGTCATCTGTGGAGCCGTAATCTTTCTGATCGGAATGCCGGGGGAGGCAATTGGTGACTCTGGACCGGTTCCTGAGGCCGTGGAGCCTGCCTATGCTTCCGGAGACGAGATCCTGATTCAAGATCTCATCGATCGAATCGAGCGTCTCGAGGGAGAACTGAACCGGGTTCAGAACAGTTCCCAGCAGCCCCAAATGATGGCGATGTTGGAGGGCTTCAAGTCAGAGATTGAAGAGTTCAGGGAAAATCACTCCAACCAGAAAACATCGGTTGAATCCGATTCGTCTGAAGATTCCCCAGTGGAGGCCTCAGAAGATGATTTCACTGTTGAGGACACGAAGAAATCCGTGATTCATGAACAGGTGTTTTCATTTGAAGGTCCGGTCGTCCCTGAAGCTCTGGTCTTGATTCAGGGGAACGATGCAGGACATCCGATATTTGTTGAAGTGATGGATCGTCACGGTAATTGGGTTGAGGTGTACACCCAGAATTTCCCTTCAGGCCTACCTACCTCGGAAACCTGGATCGAGTGCCCAGGGGCCCCCATGACGGAGTCTGTCAGGATTTTTGTTGAGGGTGGATCAGGAGTAGAGACGGTGGCTGCCGAGAATGCTGAATCTCTCTACTGGAGTTCTTTTTCAGACTGAAGTGGATTGATTCCATTCAAGCAGGAATCTGATTCCAGAAAAGAAAAATGGGTCCCGGTGATCGAATCACCGGGACCCACTTTGATTTCACTTGAGCACGGAAAGTGCCCTTCGGAAATTCTGGTTTATCCAGCGTCAGGAATGCAGCTGTCCGGATCGTTCTCACAACGGTCAAACAGCTCAGAGAAGACGACGCCATCGGTAGCGTGACGGGCCTCAAGGGTGATTCCGGTCACGTTGGCTGCATTGGCAGTCGGGATCAGGTCGAACTCAATGCGAGCACCGAACTGGGCACCCGGAGCCGGAGCGTTGTTTTCGTCAACGGCAGCCTCCAGCGGAATGTTGAACTCCAGGGAACCACCGTTATCGGTGTGAATGATCGCGACCAGCGTGATGCCATCAGGCTCGTCCACGCCACCACGGAAACGAATCTCGTTTCCGTTATCGTTGTAGCGCCAGCGCTCAACAGAAACCTCAACGACTCCGTCGAAGTTCACAAGGGAGGTGAAGACTTCCATGGCGTACATCACGTGGTCACCCACCATGTATCCAACCATGTCGATTCCCTGTCCTTGCATCTGGGTCATGAACATTTCACGCGGAATGGCCTGCTCGAAGGCACCAAACACTTCAGCCGGGAAGCGAGGATCCTGGTTGAACATGCACAGAAGACCATCGACCACGAAGCAGTCGGGGGTTCCGGTGACGATGTTGCCGTCGTTGTCCAGATGCGAAGGAGTTCCCGGAGCGATGAAGCTGACTTCACCTGCTGCGGTGTTCTCGGAAAGCTCGTAGACATTCACGGTATCGGGGATCAGGTACTCTCCACCGTCGATCGGATCAATGTAAACGTGACCGGCACTCTTGAAGGTACCACCGGACTGTCTCGGGTAGATGTAGGTCGTTGTACCGTCTTCGTTGTCAATGAGTCCATTGCGTGCACGGAAGTCGGCGGGAAGCGCAGCGGCGATTCCAGGAAGGTTCAGTGCATTCTCAACCAAAGAGAAGTGGTTTGCGGCAATTTTCTCAATAGTGTTTGCCACGTCACGCTCGCTACGGCTGTTCACTCCGGGGAAACCCGTGGCCAGGTGTGCTTCCTGAGTGGAGAAGAGAGAACGAGTCGCACCGGAACGAAGAGGTCCACCAATACCGGTGGTCACACCGGAAACCAGAGCAAGCTCAGTGCCGCCGAGGTTCAGGTAGGGAGAACCGGGCATGGCGTTGATGTCAGCCATGCGATCAAACTGTGCAGTCGAAATCGGAGCATGAGTCAGCTCACCATTCAAACCAAGCTCGATCATCTCAGTGGCTTCAAATTCGTAGGGGCCACCATTGAGCTCCAGCGGAATTGTGACGATTTTACCCACAGCGGTGCAGGTCCAGGCGTCAAGATCGATGTCCCAAGCAGGGCCTTCGGTATTGAAGAAGCGAAGAGCCGGATCACGCTGCAGCATGCGCTCAGTGTCATCAGCGGTTCCCCAGACTCCGTCAGCACCGGGGTGCTTGATTTTTGCAGTTTGAGCCATCACAGGGCTTGTAAACAGAACGGCGAGTAATACTGCCGAAACTCTAAAAAGGTTGCTCATAGGTATAACCCTCTCGCAAATATGTCAGCCGCCCATATTCTGTTCGGGCCGTCCTGACGAAATGGAATAAACACACACCAGCAAACAAAGGGCTGAAGACTCTTCAAAAAGAACCTGTGTCCCCTTCACGAAACGTGATGGATGTACAGGATTCCCGCCTTGGAGATCCTCAACACCAGCAACATTACTGTTGTTATGGCATGTGCACTAACAAAAGTTTTTGTAATAGAACTATCGGGACAGTACCGAGAATAGTTGTAAAACGGCCCTGAGAGACCGAATTTGGATCTGGAGGTGCAAGGCAGCAGGATTTTGCGAACTGAGGCATTCTGTTGTAGTTAACCGGTGAGGACGTCTGGGGAATACAAGGAGGTATACTTCTTCCGGTTGCCCAAAGGCGTCCCAATAGAATGTTAATACACAATGGAAGGGTAACAAACGTTAGTCAGGTATGACATTTCTGACGAATTCAAGGGCAACGGTGGCTGAAGTTGTGTTGGAAATTTCAACTTAACTTGGGGGGCTGACCCTCTGGTTCCAGTCGTTGGCCAATTGCCGCAGATCGATTTCAACGGGCTGAGAATCTGTGTCTCCTGAGAAGAATGCAGATTCAACCGTGCGGATGTCATCCTGAAGTTGTTTGACCAGGGCTTCGTCCCCGATTGATTTTGAGTTCTCGATTTTTTGCAAGTACTGCAAAAGGCTCAAGCCGCTGAGGGTTTCGGGAATCTTCCATGGGTCGATGTGCTCTGTGGTCTCTGGACTGCTTCTCAAAAATCTGAAACCGAGCAAGAGTGCAAGTAAACCTGCAGCGATCTGCCACACCTCGAGTCCACTGGATTTAGCCAATGACAATTCGGCATTGGGAGAATCCAAAGTGACGATGTCAAAGTCGGTGTATTGCTTGCAGACTCGGTCACTTCCTTCGGCAACTTCCGGAAACTGAAAAACAGCTGCGCCTGTGGAGGTGAGGTCTCTCTGGAATCGCAGCGTCCAGGATCTCTCAGTCTTGGCAACGATCGGAGTCGCCATTGGATTGGACGCGATCAGTTCATCGTGCATCTCGGTGATGTTCAGACCGTTATCGAGAAAGCCATCGACCTCTGCGAGTTGGAATCCTGAATCCGCAAACGCTTTTTTCCAATTGGGAACCAGTTGATTCAATGGAGGCAGAACCCCAAGACCATCAGCAAGAATCTCCATTCCCAGAGTTCCATTTTCCAATTCTCGATCATCGAGGGTGAGCTCGACTTTTGCTGTGCCATGTGTGGGTCGTGGAGTGCTATTGGTGGAAGCGACGATGGGAATCACGGGTGTGACCACCGGGATTCTTACAGATCCGTTGGTACCATCTTCAAAATCCAGATCGATGCGGACTTCAGGGATGAGATCCACTGAGGCATCCTTCGCCTTCATGATCACATAGGCGAATGACTTTTCCATCCAGCCTGGACGGTTGAAGGAGAAGGGCTTGAAGTCCGGGTCGTTGAATTGAATGGCGACGATTTCGAAGTGCTCGGAGAACGCTTCACGAATTCGACTTTCCAGATCGTCTTTGTAATCCATCGGCTGCTGGGCGAGCGGCGTGTACACCTGATTGTGAAGGTAGATGTCGAAACCCTTGGATTCACGCTCCAGGGCATCGGTGTAACGCAGTGACAAGTGAAGACCGAATGGATCCGTTCCCACATCGGTGCCGCCGTCGACCTTGCAATGGAATTCGACCTCCGCTTCAAGGTCTTCATAGAGCATCGCCAATCTGCGGGTCCCCATTCCTGCGGGGTGATCCTCAATGATGCGCATGGCGTGGCGAACAAATCTTGACCGGAGATCTGCGGGTACGTTTCCAATGGCAGATTCGACCCCTGCGGAAAACTGTTCGAGATGGGCGGACTTCTTCAGGGAGTCGAGTTCATTGAAGATTTCCAGAATTCTCATGACCTGATCATTCTCCGGTCGCGTGGTCACCGTCAGAAAACTCAGCTCACTGGCTCCGAGGGCGGTGGTAAACCACTGAAGGTAGAGACGGGTATCGATGGGCTGTCTGCCTGAGAGCACCTGATTCATGTACAGGTCGCTGGCTTCACGATAGTTGGAGAATGCGGCCTCTCTTTGGGGAATGTAGCGCTCCAGATCCGGGTCGAGTTCACGCCAGTATTCTCCCAGATCAAAATAGAGGTTTGCGCTGACCACGCGGGCTTCCCAGGATTCGGGATCCTGAGTGAAGGCCGATTCGAGAAGGGTTTGGCCGAGAGAGTAGCCTCGCTCCACCTCCTGTTGAATTTCCTTGGTGGTTCTGCGGGTTCCAGCAGACTTTTGAACATTGGGATCACGCCAGTTTCGCTGGAGTCGTTTCCAAAGACTGCGGGCGATCTCGATGGAAATCTGCGGATCCAATTCGGCGACAGGGCCGAAGATCTTCTCGATATCCTCAACTCGATACACTTCGGCTCGGCTGTGGCTGACCGTGAAGGCATTGACCAATCCGGGCCAATCCAGATCCTTGAGGCCGAGGCTATTGAACTCCACGAGAACGTCAGCCAACTGTCTCAGGCTTCTTCTTTGTTTGGAGCGGGTAAGCGGAGCACTCGGTTGTCCGCCCATCATTCCCGGATAGTAGAAAACTCCCGAAGAGGTCACCGTCCTTCTCTCAAAGTAGTTTTCGTCTGGGCGGTTGGGGTCGAGGTTCTGCGACCAGGATTGGATCAGCGCCGCCGAAAGGGAGTCTGCATCCATGGCTTCGTCGGAGCAGCTGTGACGAACGAAGGCGAGGGCATTTTTGGGGTCGTCCTGGGTTGCAAGGATCCGAATCGATTTTTCTGCCAACGGCTGGCGAATCTCAGGTGACACTTCAGGGAGCCAGGCGGCAGTCGGGGCTATTCGGGAGAGATCAGCGGTTTCAATCCACGAGTTTCTACGTCCTGACTTTTTGAGACTGCGATCCATCTCCATGACAAAGACCCGGGCAATGTCATCCATTAATGCTCTTTGAAGATCCTTGTTGCTTGCGTCCTTCAGCAAAGCGGTTGTCAATTCATGGAGAGAGTCGAGAACATTCAGGAGTTCGAGAGGATTGATGTTCCTGGCCTTGGCCAGTTGTGCATGCCGGTGAAGCAGTTCCAGAACCAACAATCGGCCAGGATTATTGTTTGCGAATGCACTGCCGTACCATTCCTCTTTCCACTCAGCGGGCATCATGATGATGAGTTCCGCAAATTTTTCCAAAGCACGAGCACGTTGTCTCGATTCCACTTCTGAATCCGGAAACAGACCAAGAAGCAAATCCGCAGCAATAATCAGGGAGTTCCTGCGTTCCAACTCCGGGGTTTCAGAATCCATCGCCACTGCCACATTGTAGATCGCATGGCGAATCCTCAGCTCAGCAGGAGCATCTCCACTTGCAGGAAGGGGATCCATGAAGTTCACAGTTTCCTTATGCAGGCCCGCTTCAATCAGCAGGTCGCAAGCAAGTCCTCTGCCAAATGGGTTAATGCCACCGATGCCTGGGAGACCTTCTGAAAGTTTCTTGATCAGGTGAGAGACGTTGCCTCGAGCTTGTGATTTTTTCAGTAGTTGGCCGAGGTGGTTCAGAGTGTCATTGTCTGGAATTTGGGTTCGAAGAGAGAGCAGCATCAGAACGTCACCGGGTGTCACTGATTCATCCCGTGCTGCGAGGTGTCCAATCACCTGATCAAAACAGGATTCACAGTCCGCTTCCCCGGAAATAAAGGAGGCGACACCCTGCCAGTCAGAGGCAGTGATCAATTGGGTCAGATAGGCGATTTTTTCGCTAACCTCAGCGTCTTCAGCGGGCTTGACGGGAGGATCGAGAAGCATCTTTTGTCTCGCCTGGATCACCCTGTCGACAGTTTTTGGGGGGAGGCTCAACTGGGCGACGGCATCCTTGAACGACTGGGCATCGGCGGAAGCGGATTCTGCCTCTGATTTCGCTTCCATCGCAACAGCGGGATCCTCGGCCAACATCAGTACTTCGCCATCTTCACCAAGGATGATGTTGGGGGGAATGGGAATACCCGGGGCAATTATCACAGGGGCGGCCACACCTCTCACCGGCTGTGCCGGTTGCAATTGGATGGCTCCGCCACATTGGGCAGACAGGTCTGTAGAAGTGAGAATGCAGGAAGTAAAGACAGAAGCGAAGATCAGGTGGAAACGCAGATTTGCCATCATGAGAGTTCTTTCTGCAGAGGGATCCCGGGGGGTCTTGACTTTCAACGAGATGAATCATTCGTTGAAAGAAAAGAGATAAATCATCATCGCTGACATTGGTGATCGATGCAACAAAAGACCCCTTCAACCGGAGCGGTTGAAGGGGTCAATGTTGATTCAAGATTTGTGATCCGTGATCAGGATCCGCCACCCGTAGCACGTGCTCTTGAAGCACCGACGTTGTTGGCTTTGCCGCGACTGTCACTGATATTGGGTTTGCCGTTTTTGCCCTTCGAACCGAGGAGCCCAGAACCCTGTCAGCAACCCCCTGGCAGAGGCAATGCCTTGAGTTCTGCCAGATCCATGCGCTCGAGCCAGATCACCGACTCGACGTTCTTTTTCAGATCGGCGGCATTGGCGAGATTCTTCTTCTCCGCTTCTTCGGCGAGAAGTCGGAAGTGTTGGCGCGCCTTTTCAGCTTCCGGTTTCCAGACTTCAGGCTTGGCTCCTTCGAGTCGAAGTTTCCAAGTAGCGAAGTATTGAGCCGCAGCGATGCGGGCTCGGGCGTCGTCGGCCAGATCCGGCTGCTCTGTTGCCGCTTCATTCATGACTTCTTCCATCGCCGTAATGCCGGCCCAGGTATTGCCACTCATGAAATCGGCGTGACTGGTCTGAAGACGCAACCACAGGATCGCTTCCATATCGTCGTCGGGAACATCGGCCAGGGCTTGCTGGTAGAGTTCGACCGCTTTCTTCCAGTCCTCAGCCTCAGAGGAGAGTCTCGCTTCTTCTACGATGGAAGAGAGACGGGTGCGGGCCTGCAGGTCCTGTCCCGGCCCAAACCACCAGATCGCTACGAGAACGGGAATCACCGCCCACAGCGTCCACAGGGTTTTTCTACGATCCATGACGTGTCCTTTCGGAAGTGCACGTGTACTCCCTCATGATAGCAGGGATCACGGCATGTTTCGACGTTACTTGCTGGCCTGACCTGTCAGCACTGGAGATCGGCTGGGTTGGCTCCTGCGACCGAATTGAGCGAGGAGGAGCGGAAGCAGGGCGAGGATTGCTGTACCGATTCCGGATCCGGCAACGCAGAGATCTCGCAATAAAGTCTGGTCCTCCACACTGGGCACCGCCATCGCGAGATTGCGAACCACTTCAGTGGGAAGATGTTTGGTGTTGGCATCGTGGTAGAGACCCCCAAGGCGAACTGCCAGTCTTTGCAGGGCCTGAATGTTCTGTCGCGAAGTGCGTCCAGCCACGGATGATCCTTTATGTGGATCTCCGACACCGAGAACGAGCACATCGGAAATCGAGAGTGGCAGTCTTGCCGGGAGTGATCCGCCGACCGTATCCCCATCGGAAACGACGATCAGGGTCGTGCTGCCCTTCGGCCAAGCCTTGGCAAAGGAGAGTGCCTTTTCCACTCCCTGCTGGAGTTGGGTGCTTCCTGCTTCAAAGGCAAACTCCATCGGCAATCCATTGAGGACATTGTTGACGACGTTGATGTCGAATGATTCGAGAACCACCGGAAAGGCATCGGTGTAGAAAGCGACCACGGACACACGCGTCCGTGACATATCGAGACGCTGGAAGACCGCTTCCAGAACTTCCGAAGCCCGGGTGCCACGACGGATGTTTCTTTCTGGTCCCGAATCTTCCAGATACATGCTGGGGGAAACGTCGAGAGCAATCAGCAGGTGTTGCGAGGGTTCCTGAGTCGGATCGATCTCCGGAGGCTTGGATTCCAGATGCGCCAACACCCAAAGGGAGAAGCCGAGAATCAGTGCTGCTGCAGTTCGCAGGAAAGGAACGAGAGCGGTCCAGCCACGGGGTCCTTCGGGACCGAAGGACAGCGCGCGTGTTTCTTTAATCCGCCGCTGGTGCAGCCATTCTCCAAGACCCGCCACGAACGCGCACAGGAGCCCAACGATGGTCGCCTGATGGATCAATGCCTGGATAGGGTCGGTCTCTACCATGGTGTGATCCTCCAGCGCAGGAAGAGAAGCAGGTGGACACCCAGCAGTGCGATACCGCTCCAGGCAAAGGGTGAGAAGTCCTCGATGGGCCGTGCACCGGCCGGTTTCAATTTGGCGGGTTCCATTTCATCGATGTGAGCAAAGACTCTTTCCAGTCCTGCCGTATCTGAAACGGCGAAAACTTCCCCCTGTGTCTGCGAAACCACTTCATAAAGTTGGCCGGGTGCGGCGCCATCGCCTATGAAGATGGCATAGAGGGCCACATTGTATTCGGAAAGCTCCTGACCAATCTGGCGTGCGGCTCCACCGCCAAGGTCGGAAGAGAATCCGTCAGAAACGAGAACGATCAGTCGGTCGCCTTCTTCTACCTGAGAAAGCGTTGCAAGGCACGATTCCAGTGCGAGACCGATGCGTGTCGAACCCATATGTGGGGGGAGTTTTTGTGGATCGATGAAAGGGGCGGCCAACGAAATCGCTGAGAGGTCCCGAGTGAGGGGGGTCCAGCGGATCGTTTCTCCACCGAAGATGGTCAGGCCGCAGGCATCGCCCTCGCGCATCTTGCAGAAGTACTGGATGCTTTCGACGGCGGCCTCACTCCGCAGTTTGCCATCGGACATGTCGACTCCCATGGAGCCGGAGACGTCGAGGCAGATTTCGATATTGGAGATTTCCCGTTTCTTTTCCGGCTCACCCATGAACTGGGGACCGGCGACCACAGCGATGCCGATGAAGAGCAAAAGGCAGGGAAGTGCATTGCTGAGCCAAAGAAACTTGCCGAGGAAGAAACGGTTGGTGTGTTCCCGATAATCGACGGGAATCGCAACCTTCTGGCCTTCTCTGAAAGATTCCCAGAGCAGGAGAAAGACTGGCACCAGCCAGAAGACCAGGACCCAGGGATGCATGAAGCTCACTCGGGGGCCACCTTGTCTACAGGCATGCTCTTGTAGGGTTGAAGCAATGCTTCCACCTCTTCGGTGTCTGTCGCGGTTTCTTTGCCAGAATGCAACCAGCGTTCGACAGTGACGATCAATTCCCCGGCCACCTCGTGCTGGCGCATCGCCTGCAGGGCTTCTGCATGACGGAAGGATCCGAGATTCAAATCGTCACGCCAAAATGCGAGAAGCAGGCGTTCGAGGGCTGCTTTGCCTTCCGAGTCGAGGTTTCCTGCCAATGCCTGGTCCACGTAGGGTCGGAGTTTGTCGGCGATGGTCAGCACCACCTCTACAACCGGCGCAGATGGGGGAGGTCTCATCCAGCGAAGAATTCCGAGAATCAGCAGCGGCAGCACAAGCCAGAACCCAGCCACTCCCCACAGCACCCATGCAGGGAAATCGATGACTGGCGACAGGGTTCCGGGGAGGTTGGCCAAGTTGCCTTCGTGATCCGACCCCAAGAGGGAATCCGCATTCACCAGCATCGGTGGAAGTTCAGCAGGGCGGTTTTCTCCATGGCGAAAGAAGACAGAGAGATCATGGTTACCGGGGAGCAGTGCCAGCCAGCGGATATCGTATTGGGAAGAACCTTCAGCTGCCTCGCCCGGATTGACCTGGGCGATACGCACCAAGACCGGAGAATCCTCCGGGATCGGAGCCACTTCCAGTGGATCCCCCGCCCAGTCGAAATGGAAATGTCCCTCGATGCCGACACTGCTTTGTGAGAGCGGTTCTTGGGCAAGAAGTGATGAACCCCAAAGAAAGAAAACACACAGTAGAGTGATCTGCCGAAGGCAGGGAATACCGCTACTCAACCTTGCCCCCTGTCACTGAGGAATCTTCGAACAGGGGAAATGAAATCCTGATCGGTTTTCAGCAAGAGGTGATCGATACCGCCCTCGGCGAGTTCACCCCTGCGGCCCTTCTCGGGGTCGATTCCCCATTGGGTCCGGGGACTGCCCAGAAAAGAGCGGCCCGTTTCAGCCTCTGTTCCGCGGTAGAACCCACCGCGATTCAGCCCACTTTCAACGGGATCCTGAAACTCCAGCACTGCCACATCGTGACCCTGGGAGAGCCTCCGACAGGCATCGATGGCATCGGGATCGTGGAGATCAGAGAGAACGAAAACGACAGATCGTTGAAGAGTGGTGGCCCGGACCCAGTCGAGAGCTTCGCCGAGACGGGTTTTCTCTTCAAGGTCCGGATGTCTCAGAGCCTCGATGGATTGTTGCAGGGCACCTCGGGATAGACTTGTTTGGGAGGGGAGTTGTCTCGTCCCCCCTCCGATCAGTCGAGTCGGGCTCATTCTTCTTTGGGCGACCATGCCGATGGCTGCCGCAATCCACGTGGCTTGTGCGTATTTGGAAAGTGGCCCCGAGCTGGTGACCATCGAACCGGAGGTATCGACCACAACCTGCACCGGAACTCTTTTCAGGGTGTCATATTCCTTGACGTAGGGAGTCCCGGTACGGGCACTGATTTTCCAATCCAGAGATGCGATGGAATCCCCGGGTTCGTACGGTCTCGATTGGGCATATTCGAGGCCGCTGCCCACAAAGATGCTTTCGTCGGCACCGTGGGCCAGATCGTTGGCGAGCTTTCGCACGACCATTTCAAACTCGTGGTGACCCAACGCCTCCGGGGGAGGCAGGGAGACTCCGGTTCCCATTTCGAATCCCCTTCTCAGGCCAGCTGATCCAGGATTTCAGCGAGAACATCTGCATCATTGCGCCCACGTGCGACCGCTTCGTAAGAGAGGCGGATCCGGTGCAGCAGAATATCCTCAGCGAGAGCAAAGATGTCTTCCGGCACGACGTAGTCGCGACCATGCAGGAAAGCACGTGCCCTCGAAGCGGTCACGAGAGAGATTCCGGCACGGGGTGAGCCACCCAGTTCGATATCAGGATGATTGCGCGTCTTGTTGACGAGATCGACACAATGACGCACGAAGACGTCGCTGACATGCACCTCGAGAACTTTTTCCATGGCAGCAGTCAAGTCTCTCACTCCCAGAGGGGCACTTTTGTCGATGGCATCGAAGGCGGACATCGGCATGGCTCCACCGTCATCAGAGCGGCGAAGCTTTAGATTCAGGGCCCGCTTCAGAACTTCCGATTCGTCATCGGCTTCCAGGTAGGTGAGGCGATGGCGCATCAGGAACCGGTCCAGCTGCGCTTCCGGCAGTTCAAAGGTTCCCGCCTGTTCCACCGGGTTCTGGGTGGCGATAACCAGAAAAGGGCTCGGAAGAGAGTAGGTGCTTTCTCCGATGGTGACTTTCCGTTCCTGCATCGCTTCGAGAAGTGCGGACTGTACTTTCGGGGAAGCACGGTTGATCTCATCGGCAAGGAGCAGATTGGTGAAGATGGGGCCCTTGTGTGTCCGAAACTCCCCGCTGTCTTTATCGAGGATCTCGGATCCGACGATATCGGAAGGCAACAGGTCGATGGTGAACTGCACCCGTCCGAATTGGAGTTCGATGGCGTGGGCGAGGGACTGGACCAGAAGAGTTTTGGCAGTTCCCGGCACCCCTTCCAACAACAGGTGCCCTCCGGTGAGCAGTGAAATCAGCCCGCGTTCGAGAACAACATCCTGACCGACCACTGTTTTGCGGACATGCTCACGGACGTTATCTGCGAAGGGGGATGGGGCGGTTTGTGTGTTTTCGGGTGCCGACAAAGGGAAATCCCTTTCGTGTGGGGTTCAGGGGCAGGGCGCATCCCGGATCTGCAGAAAGGCTCTACAGAAAGAGGTGCCTAGGGCTTTCCATTTCCATTTTTGCGATGGAAGCGGATTGAATCAGTACTGTAAATCGCCAAGGCCACCAGAATCAAGGTGAGAGGGATCCACTTTGTTCCAGGATTCTCTCCGATGTAGAAGATAGCGACCATCAACTGTGCAGTAGGTGCGATGTATTGCATCAAGCCCACCGTGGTTAACTGCAACTTTTTTGCGGCACGCGCAAAAAGCCAAAGTGGTACCACTGTCACAAAGCCACCTACCAGCAAGCCGAATGTGATCTCATTTGATTTCATGAAGAGGGTTGTGCCCTCATTAGTCAAATAGGCCTGCAAGCACACCATTGGAAGGAAGAGCAGAATCATCTCCACGGCCAGTCCGACTTCTGCGGAGGCTTTCACCTGTTTGCGAATCAAACCGTAAAGTGCAAAGGAAAACGCAAGGACCAGACTGATCCACGGCAGTGATCCTTCCAATGCGGTGAAGATTCCGACTCCTCCGGCAGCGACCATGACAGCCAACCATTGCAAGGGTCGGAGCTTTTCATTGAGAAAGAGTGCTCCCAAACCGACGGAGACCAGAGGATTAATGTAGTAACCCAGGCTTGCTTCCGAAACTCGGGCTTCGACGACGGAATAGATAAAAGTCAGCCAGTTGCCCATGATCAGCAATGCGGAACAGAGCAACAGTCCAATCGCCTTTGGAGATCGGAGCATCTCCCTCAGTTTTCCGACCTCGGAACGTAGCGAGAGAATCAGCAGAATAACCGGTAGGCCGGCAAGTACACGCCATGCCAGTAATTCGAGTGGGGTCGCCTCGCGTACCCAGCGGAAATAAAAGGTCGTGACCATGCCCCACCACAAATAGGCACCGAGTCCTTCCAGGACCCCGGTGAGTCGTTCTTTTTCCAGTGGCTGAGACGAGTTATCTTTCATGTTGCTGACATCCTCGCATCGTCCGTGGGCGTTGTCACTGAAAGCAGGAAGATGGCTCCCGATCATTTTTGTCTTCTGGTTGCGATTTGGGAGTTTCTCTTCGGTACCTCATTACTGGTTCAGCGGCAGGATTTTTTAAGCCGGGTAGAACGTTTCACTCAGGATGCCCCCAAAGTTCGCTGGTTGATGTCAGCATGGCTGGTCATCGGAGCGTTGGCGGTCAAGGAAAACCCCTACCCTGCGGCTGACTTGCTCGGTGTTCTGAGCATTCTGGCGTGGGTGACAATGATCAAGTGTGCGATTGGAGTTCTCTGGACCGCAGGGTTGATTCAAATGTCTCTGGGATTCTTGAGGGGAGCCCACATGGGAATCGGGTGTCTCCAATTGTTGATCAGCGGAGCACTGTTTTACGCCTACAGTTTGCTATAATCGGCAACCCGCCATTCAAGTTGAACAGAATCCCAATCATTGGAGAGTAATGAAGTTGCTGAAGATTCTCACATCCATCTTCCTCGTTCTGAATTTTGCAGTTTTTATGCTCACCGGATGCATGACACGATCTGTTTCTGGCACGATGGGCTCTTACAAGATTTCAATATCAACCGAGGTGGACGAGCCGGTGGAAGACGGGCTGACGGTCAAGACCCAATCTTTGGGTCAAGTACATTTGGGGAAGCCGCTCCTGTCCGCAGAAATCTCAAATATGGTTTCTACTGTCGAAGATGTTTACCCGTTCAGGGATATCTCATTTGAATCACTGGGCCCGGAGAAGGTCATCAATCTCTCACCGGTGCTCTTTCTCCAACGGGACGAAGTCACAGGGATGAAAGAGGAAGAGATTCTCAGTGCCCTCAATAGCCAGAGTCTTGTTTCCGGAAGCGCGGTTTTCCTCGTTGTTGAGACCTATGAGAAGCGAGTGGTTTTCAAATTGAAAACCACTCGTCTGGATCATCCGGATTACGTGTACATACAAACAGACCTCAAGAATGCCAAATGGGATGTGGATGCATACGCCACCACCTTTGAGATTCACCAATTGAAAGATCCGGGGAGTTCCGGAGCGATCGAATACTCCAATATCCGCTCTGCTTTTGACGAGACCGGGTCTGAGGAGTTACCCGCTACACCCCTGTATGCCGGGGAGTCTCTCTTCACCATTTCGACTTCCATGTACAGCTCAGGGTTACCATCCCGGTTTAAAATTATTCGGGAAGGGAAAGATCTGGTGGGTCACTCTGCGGAAGCTCTGGAATCCCTCAGCGACCGCCACGTTTGGAAAGATCCCAACAAAACCTGCCCATCCGTTGATGAGATCCAGGCGATGCATGGTCGGCACATGCTCATGACCTGGAAAGAACCCCGGAATCCCGAGTTGATTGCCAGTCGGGTGCTCTTCTGGTCGGTGCCCCCGGGGATCCAGTTTGAGATGGATGAGCCGTGGCGTCTGGAAGAGGTCAAAAGAGGACTCCGAAGTCTGGGCATCAAGGGATTGGGGTGGTCTAGTATTGATTACAGTGATGGAGGAATCTCCATCTCCGGAGGGACACTTTGAGACCTCCTCTGCAAAGGCAAAGATTAGCGATAGAATCTGAAGATCTGGCAGGTCTGGTTAGAGGTCGTGGAAAGGTCGTTCGTTGAAGCCGATTCGAAGAATCCGAGATGAAGAGGGGATCCCGGTCAGCCCGGCGCGGGTTCTTCGTGCCTATGGAGAGCGCTGCTTCCCCATGGCAGATCATCGGGATGGCCAGATTTTCTGGATTCGCCCCTTCGAACGAGCAGTCATTGATCTGGAAGAGTTTCATATCCCTGCCTCTCTCAAAAAATTACGCAACAAAAAGCCGTTTCGTCTGACAACGGACGTGGCATTTCGTGCTGTGATCGAGGCGTGTGCGGAACGCCGTGAAACGTGGATTTGTCACGATATCGAAGAACTCTATGTGCAGTTGCACGCTTTGGGTTTTGCTCATTCGATTGAAGCCTGGGATGACCGCGGTCGCCTGGTGGGTGGGGTTTATGGACTGTCAGTTGGCGGTGTCTTCGCCGGCGAGAGCATGTTTCATAAAGAAACCGGAGCGAGCAAGTTGTGCATTGTTGCTTTGGTCGAGCACCTGAGAAATCTGGGTTATGCCATTCTCGATTGCCAGCAGCAAACTCCCCATATGGAGCGGTTTGGTGCAGAGATGATCAGCGACGAAAACTATTCGAGCCTGCTGTCGAGATCATCCCCTCCTCTTGAATGGCAAAGTCGCCCCTTCCCACAACAATGATTCAGAGATGGAAGTGGTTGTCCTGATCAGAAGGGCAGACCGTAGCGGATGCTCATATTGAATTCGCCTTCATCTGATCGACCGAGGTCCGCACGGAACAGTGCCTGTCGTTCAAAAGTGAAACGAAAGCCGACTCCGTAGCTGTAGTGAACTTTTTCAGAGAAGAGTTGATCGAAGGAGTTGGCGACAGATCCCGCATCGAAGAAGAGTGCGATACCAGAACGTTCGAGGCGGATCTTTCCATAGATGGGGAGCTCATTTGTAAAGATCCATGGCCGCCACTCAAACCCTGCATTCCATGCGTGTCGATCACGCCAGCGGCCACCAATACTCCCACGAAGATTTTGACTGCCGCCGATAGAGGGTAACGCCCAGAAGGGGATTTCACCGGAAGTTCCGGAGATGCTGAGGGAAGTGGCCACCGAGTCGATCAATGGATGATCAGCGGTGGGAGTTCCACCCGAATGGAAGAGGGGAGCGACAGGGCTGACCCAGGTTCCAGAGAGAGTGGTCACCACTCCACCATCCAGTTCTTCACCTGCGAGATCCTGGGAAGTGATGGGGCAGCCAAAGAAAGAGATACCCACCGAGTGGCCTTCGTAGGGAAGGTGTTGGGCATCGCGGGTATCATGGCGAATCCCCGCCTGAATCCATACCGCACCGAAATCGTCGGAGCTGGCGGCCACTTCCGGATAGGCCACGGTCATGTCCAGTGCGTCACTGACAGTTCCCGAGGCGATGTCATCGGTTTGCAGCAAGAGATTGAAGTTCCAGATCCAGTTACCACCGGTCTTGGGTAAAGACTTCTGGATTCCGAGACCGAGTGAATTGGTCTCTCGGCTGTATGAGGACTCCTGATCGAGAAGAGTATCGGCGCCAAAACCGAAAAAACGACTGGTCAGGGTTTTCGATCTCTCCAGGGAGATACCAAAGAAATCCCGGTCCCCCTGCAAGCTGCCCCGGCCGGGGTAGTCCTGGTGTGCCAGCCATTTTCTCCAGGAGAAGGCAAAGCGTTGTTGTCCCTCGGTGGTGTAGGTGATCCATGTATTGGCAAACTGACGGCGGCGCTTGTTGCCAAAATCGATATCGGTAATGCCGAATCCCCCGCCCGCTCCGACATCACTGTCAAAGAAGAAGATGGGAGAAACGAAGGAGGTCACCAACAGGCGTTTGACGAGATTCCCCTCCGGCATTCGGTCATCCGGAATCCAGCGCCAACGGTCGGGGTGATCGAGACTCTGAAGAAGGTCCGCGGGTCGAATCTCGACAGACCTCTCATCCTCATCCTCGTTGATTCCACTGAATAGAGCGAGGATGAGGATGATAGAGGTCAATGGAGATCCTGTTCCGGGTCGAGAGGATTACTGTCCGTGGGAAACCGGGGTCACCTGATCGAGTCGCGGGTGGGAGCTTCTGAAATCATCTGCAGAGTAGCCCTGTGCATCCATCCTTCTCAGGGTGGCTTCCAGTGCGTGAATCGCAGCGAGGATATCTCCCGTATGAGCACTCTCCGAAATGGTGTGCATGTTGCGAATCGGGAACCCGATGCTGGTGGCTGCGGCATCGACAGATGCGAGCACACCCGCCATGGCGTCGGTTCCGGTGTCACGACCGCAGACATCGACCTGGAAAGGAATTCCCTGATCCTTGCAAGCCTCCTGAATCATGGCATTGAGGCTGGCGGTGGCGATGGCGCCCACAGAAAGGGTCATTCCAGATGACATCTTCAGAGGGGTGTAGCGGCGATCACCAATTCCCGGTGCGGCATCGTAATCGTGGTTGACGTCGACGCCGATGATGACGTCCGGCTTCATTTCGCCGGCGAAGACGCGGCTGCCGAAGCGGCCGATCTCTTCGTAGGCGGCGAAGGCGGCGAGGTAGCGGACATTCTTCAGCGAATCCCCGGCAGCGATCAGGCGTGCGGCTTCTTCGACGACAAAACATCCGAGACCATTGTCGAGATAGGCTCCGACAAAACTGTCGGGGCCGAATCCGCGGCGAATCGGACGGTCGAGCAGAAGGGGATCACCCGAGCGAATGCCGAGGGACTCGACCTGCTTCTTGCGATCGTCGCCACTCAACTGCAACTCCAGGTAAAGCTGGTTGGCCTTGATGCCTCTTGAACCGTCGCGCATGGCGGGTTCGGCAAAGTGGATTGCTCCGAGGGCTTCGACGGTTCCTCCGGTGAGGCTGCGGAAGCTGCCCGGGTTTTCGGGATCTTCACTGAAGAGAGTGACCTCGTGACCGATCAGGGTCATCGGCAGGAAGGAGTCGCTGTTGATCCAGATCTTGCCGTCTTCGCCAATGCTTCTCACCTGCATGCGGATCTTGTCAGCGTGACCGATGGCCATCACCGTCAACGTTCCCTCGGGGGCGTCCGGCCAGGTGTCGAGGACGACACCGGCGTTGCCGCGGAAACGATGCAGCTTCCAGCCTTCCGGCATGAAAGATTCGCACATCGGAGCCAGGACCCCTTCAGTCATTGCGGCTTCAAGTCCCACAGGGCTGGGTGCGGCGAGGATATCGCGCATGCGAGTGAACTGGTCTTCAGGCATGGACTGTTGCCAGGGGTGAGAGTTTTCGGACATGGGTGGCCTCCAGTCGGCAGTATTACAGGGGTCAATTGCTTCAAAGCAAATGCATCAAAAGTATGAGGGCTGAACCAACAATCGTCTGAACTCAGCCAAATCAGCGAACCAGATCGTAACGGTTCGGGAGGTTCCCCGGCAACCCCTCCAGCAGGGGACCTTTCCAAAGGGTTGCAGATTTCGCAATCAGATCACCACAATGCCCCGTGGAACCGAATGGAGGAGAAGAATGAACGATTCATTCCCCGTCGATGGCTGGAGAAAGACATGGTTGCGGATCGTCAGCCCGTCGGGAGAAGCGTGGGCAGTCCATCCAGCGGACCGCGGCATTTGTGAAGGCCCTTTCCCCTTTGATTCACCGGTTCATGTCATCACGGCATGGAATCCCCGTTCCCAATCTATGGATTACTCAGAGAACCTTCAGCGGCATCAGCAATTGGTTGGGCAACTGAGGGCCGCTGGAGAAGAGATCTGCGAAGGAACCGGCTCCGCCGGCGATGGATCCTGGGCAGAAGAGGGAATTGCCCGGATCGGCCACAGTCTGGATTCTTCCATCCGGATCGGAATCGAGTGGCAGCAGGATGCGATCTGGGAGTGGCACCCCCGGGGGTTGGCTGCAGTGGAATGTGAAAGTGGTCGACGACATGAGTGGGGCTGGGTGTTGGCAGCGCTGACTTCGCGGGCCCCTTTCGATGATCGGGAGGGCCTGATTCATCCCCCGGATTCGGATCAGAACCCGCCCCGACCTTGATCTGGGTCAGAACCTCGGCTATCCCGGTACCTCTTATGCAACACAGGGGAAGGGGCCCAGCGTGTCGGGGACAGTCACAGAGATTCCAGCGGATTCTTCCGACGACGACGATCCTCCCATCGAGGCCATCCAGCAGGCCGCTTCCATCCTTCTGCAGGAAGTCTTTGGCTATGATTCCTTCCGCGGTCCCCAGGAGAAGGTGATCGAACGGGTTGTCACCGATAAAGATGCTCTCGTTCTGATGCCCACCGGGGGGGGCAAATCCCTCTGTTACCAGATCCCTGCATTGATCCGCGAGGGGCTGACCGTCGTCGTCACTCCAACGATTTCGCTGATGCAGGATCAGGTGGACGCCCTGACCCAGGCGGGAATTCCTGCTGCGGCACTGAACTCTTCGATGGATCCGGATGACCGACGTCGAGTTTGGGCGAAGTTGCATGCGGGAAAGATCAAGATCCTCTATCTGGCACCTGAGAGACTGTTGCTTGATGGATTCATGAGCGATCTGGAAAAATTCAGCCCATGTCTTTTCGCCATCGATGAGGCCCACTGCATCAGCCAATGGGGACACGATTTCAGGGCGGAATACCAACAACTGGGAGTTCTTCGAAGAAGCTATCCGATGATTCCGGTGGTCGCCCTGACGGCGACAGCGGATCCGCAAACCCTGAAGGACATCCTTCGTGTGCTGGATATGTCGGACGAGGATCTCTTTTCGACCTCCATGAATCGTCCGAATTTGCGTTATCTGGTGGAGCCGAAGGATCAGCCCAAGCGACAGTTGCTCCGCTTTATCAAGGATCGTCATGCTGGCGAAGCGGGCATCATCTACTGCGGTTCACGTAAAAAGGTGGAGGACACTGCTGTCTGGTTGCGCAAGGAGGGGATCCGGGCGGTTCCCTACCATGCGGGCATGGACAACCAGCAGCGTTCACAGAATCAACAGCTGTTCCAGCGGGAGGAAGGTATCGTCGTTGTTGCAACGGTCGCTTTCGGGATGGGCATCGACAAGCCCAATGTCCGCTATGTGGCCCACCTCGACATGCCCGAAAGTCCCCAGCATTACAGTCAGGAATCGGGCCGTGCCGGGCGTGATGGTCTGCCCGCAGAGTGCTGGCTCTGTTACGGCTGGCAGGATGTGATGATGGCCCAGCGCCGCCTGGCGGAAGCGGAGATCGATCAGGCACAGAAGCAGATCCGTCGCCATCAGATCGATGCGATGCTCGCCTATTGTGAAACCTCCGAGTGTCGGCGGGCAAGCCTGCTGCGCTTCTTCGGGGAAGAGGCACACTCTTGTTCTGAATCAGATCAGACCTGTGACAATTGTTCCGGTGCGATAGAAGTCACCGATGGTACGGTGCTCGCCCAGAAATTGATGTCAGCGATCTCCAAGACGGGGCAGAGATTCGGCAAGGCCCATGTGATCGATGTACTGCTGGGAAACCCCACGGAAAAAGTCACCAAATTTGGTCACGACCATTTGAGTGTCTACGGCATCGGTACCGAATTGGATGAGGCTGGTTGGCACTCGGTGTTTCGCCAAATCGCTTCCAGAGGAATGGTGCGTATCGATCTCGAGGGTCACAACGGCATCTCTCTCGATCCCCGTTGCCGTGCGGTCCTTCGGGGAGAAGAGACCTTTTCCTTCCGCAAGGATCGCCTGGTCAAAAAAGCCACCCGCAAGCGTCGCAAAAAGAAGGAGATGGGCCTCGATGCCATGGAGGCAAGCCTCTTCGAACGACTGCGTCAACACCGACTGGAACTGTCCCGCCAGCTGGAAGTGCCGCCCTACACCATCTTCCACGACTCCACTCTGGTTGAGATGTCTCAGCTCAAACCGCAAACCATGAGCCAGTTGGCGATGATCTCCGGGGTCGGCCAGAAAAAACTGGAAAAGTGGGGCCAGGGTTTTCTCGACGTGATCACGGCATAAATCACACCTTTGGGCCATTTGTTTCTCCACAGTTCGATAGTCTTCACTGATTGAAGATACTATCGAACACGGGTTCGTTTATTATCTGATCCATGAACTGGGGGAAGCATGAATCTTGATGATGTAGCCCAACGAAAGCGTTTGTTCAGTAATCTGAATGATACTTTCATTCACTTTGGTCTTGTCATTTTACTGGTGTTGATTTGTCTGAAAATCTTTTCACCATTTTTGGGAGTCATGCTTTGGGGGGTGATTCTCGCGGTGGTTCTCCATCCCCTGCAGCAGGTGCTGGCAAAGAAAATGAAAAACAGTCAGGGGTACTCCTCAACCCTGCTGGTTTTGGTCGGGTTGATCCTCATCGGCGCTCCTACATTCATGCTGGGTGCATCATTTTCTGAATTCGCCCTGGAGAAATATGAAAAATGGAATTCCGGTTCCTTTTTCATTCAGCCACCACCCGAATCCGTTTCTGAATGGCCAGTGATTGGCGGAATGGTCACGAAGTTTTGGCTGCTGGCCTCAGAAGATCTCCCAAAGTTTTTAGATAAAATCAAACCCGAGCTGACTGAGATCTCAAAGGGAATGCTCTCCTCCATCGGCAACACGGTGGGTTCGCTATTCAAATTTTTGGGAGCCCTGATCATCGCTGGAATCATGATGGCTTACGGCCAATCAGGCAGTGCAGCCATTCGTAAAATCCTTTGTCGACTGACGTCTCCTGAAAAGGGGCCGGAACTGCATCAGTTGTCGACTTTGACGATCCGATCGGTGGCGTTGGGTGTCGTGGGCGTTGCATTTGTTCAGTCTCTTTTTCTGGGGCTCGGTTTTGTCTGGGCGGACGTCCCCGCCGCAGGGATCTTGGCGGTACTGGCATTGCTGTTCGGGATTGCCCAGCTTCCTGCCCTCGTCATCACGCTTCCTGTAATCATTTATGTCTGGGCCACCGGTGAATCCTCGACGACGGAGAATGTCCTGATCACCGTGTATCTGGTGGTTGCTGGCCTGTCAGATGGTTTCCTGAAGCCTCTGCTCCTGGGCAGGGGGGTAGAAGTACCCATGCCCATCATTCTGCTGGGGGCATTGGGGGGCATGTTTACCTACGGCATGATCGGTCTGTTTTTGGGGGCAGTGGTGTTGGCTTTGGGATATCAGCTATTCATGGATTGGGTCGAAAACACTGAGGCCGAAGATCCTGAAGCGGCAAAGGCTACCGGTGAGTGAAATCAAATTGAGTCTGCTGATTCAGAGCAAATGGCGACAGCTTCTGCTGCTGTCGTTGGTGCTGCTGATTTCTTCATGCAGAACACTGGGTCCGGATTTTGAAGAACCGGATGTCAAATGGCTGAAGAATTGGCAAGCCGGTACTGAGTTGGAGAAAGCCACCGAAGACCAGCCCGCCATTCATTCCTGGTGGCAACAGTTCGATGACCCGGTCCTGATTTCTCTCATTGAAAATGCACGAGTGGAAAACCTTTCACTTCGGATTGCTGCGCTCCGGATTCTTGAGAGCAGGGCCGTTCAGGGAATCGTTGGAAGCAGCCTTTACCCACAGTTGCAGGAAATCACAGCAGCGACAGATCTGGTCTCAACCCAACAGAGTGGTACGGGAAGTCAGGATCAGGTTGTGACTCAGGCTCAGGGTGTCGTCGGCTGGGAGCTGGATTTATGGGGTCGCTTTCAGAGAGCCATTGAAACAGCGGATGCATCTTTTTTCGCATCCGTGTCCAGGCAGAGAGACCTTCAGGTTCTGGTGACGGCTCAGGTCGCAAATCTCTATTTTTCATACAGAGTGACCGAGTCACGACTGGCGATCACCAGAAACAACGCAAGCATTCAAAAACGCAGTTTTGATATCACCGAGGAGCGGTTTGCCGAGGGTGAAGAATCGGAACTCGATTTTCAGCAGGCGCGGACGCAGTACCTGGCCACCCTTTCAGTGATACCGCAGTTAGAGCAATCCCTGAGAACCACTCGAAATGCCCTCTGTCTCCTATTGGGAAAACCGCCAGGCCCGATACCGCTGTTAACGGAAAAATCCACTGACCTGCCTTCGGTTGAACCTTCCACGCTCAAAAAGTTCCCGTCACAGATTTTGGTACAGCGACCGGATGTACGTGTTGCGGCGTGGCAGGTCGCAGCCCAGTCGGCTCAGATTGGAATCGCTGAAGCAGATTATTTTCCTGCGATTTCGCTGTTGGGTTCACTGGGTTGGTCAGGGAGCAGTCTCGATGCGGTGCCATCCGCCAGTGCATTTTCTGTGGGCCCTGCTCTGCGTTGGAGAATCTTTGATCATGGAGCGATACTGAACAGCATTCGTGCTGAAAATGTAAAATTACAGCAGGCGATAGAGTCGTTTCAGGCGACGGTTCTTGAGGCAGCCAATGAGGTGGACACTGCCACTTACAATGTTGTGAAGTCAAATGAGCAACAGAAGATTCTGGATGAATCGGTGGAAGCAGCGTGGAGAGCTCTTGAAATTGCCAACACCCGGTATCGAGAAGGCTACTCAGACTTTCAAAGGGTATTGACTGCGCAAAGGGCTTATTTCACTCAGGTTGAAAGACAGATTCTCAACAGAGGTCTTCACCTGGGTGCTGTGGTGAATTTTTACAAAAGTATCGGTGGGGGCTGGAAAAGCATGAGTCTCGAAGAGTCCATCCCGGAAGAAACTCGTGAAAAAATGAGTGAGAATCTGGATTGGGGAGACCTGTTCAGAGCTCCCCTGTTAGACAGTCCCGTTGAAAATAACAAGGATCTTGAAAATGAGTAATCAGAACAAGAGCGCTGAAAAAAAGAGCCCTCCTCAGGCTGAAAAAGATCATTCAGAGATTACCGATTCAGAATCCAGGGCTGAAAATGAGGTGGTCGTAGTCATGGAGGAAGGCGCAAAAAATGAAAGCCTTTCCGAAGATAAAGCGGCTCCGAAAAAAGAACTCTCCAGAGGGGTGAAGTGGATCTTTGCACTCATCATTGTGAGCCTGATCTGGAATGTGCTGGCAGATCGGTTCACTCCCTATACCGATCAGGCGAGAGTCCAGGGATTCGTTGTGGGAGTGGCCCCCAAGGTATCCGGTGTGGTGACCGAAGTTTTTGTCCAAAACAATGTGGAGGTTGATCAAGGTCAGCCACTCTTTCAGATCGACAGGGTGAATTATGAGATCGCTTTGAATAAAGCGAAGTCTGATCTTCAACGGGCTGAGAGCCAGATGGGTGCGGGGAGTGCAGGGATAGAATCTGCAAAAGCCAATCTTCGGGTTGCCAAAGCAAACGAGTTGAAGGCTGAGCAGGATGCCAATCGTCAGGAACGTCTGTATCAACAGGATTCAGGAAGCATTTCCGTCCGACGACTCGAAGTTGCCCGAGCGACTCTGGAGCAGGCTCGGGCGATGGTCAGTGGTGCCGAGGCAGAAGTTGAGAGAGCCATTGGTCAGCGTGGTGGTGAAGAGACCAACAACGCCCAGGTAAAAGCAGCCCTTAGTGCAGTTGAAAAAGCGGAAGAGGATCTCAGTAATACAACGGTTCGGGCCGCTTCCAGGGGGGTGATCACGGATCTGAAGACGGATGTCGGTCAATTTGCCGGAGCGGGATCTCCGGCGATGACGCTGATTGCCATGCACGATGTCTGGATCAGTGCGGAGTTCACGGAGAACAATCTGGGGAATCTGGCAGTAGGGAGTCCGGTTGAAATCGTTCTGGATTCACTTCCTGGCAGAATTATACGGGGAGAAGTTCGCAGTATCGGGTTGGGAGTGAGTGCTGCAAAGCCTGCTCCCGCGGGCAGTCTCCCCTCGATTCAGAACAACAGGGACTGGCTCCGCCAGACCCAGAGATTCCCCGTTGTCATCAGTTTTGATTCGGATCAGATCAATTCGATCTATCAACAGTTGCGTATTGGTGGTCAGGCAGATGTGATCGTTTACACCGAAGGCCATTCCCTGTTGAAACTTTGCGGTGAAATGTACATCCGCTTCCTGAGTTGGCTCAGTTATGCCTATTGATCAACCACTCAGAACTGAGGTGTGCTGATATGGCATTGGCAACTCGGCGAACATTCAGGCTGAGTTTGACGGTGGCCCTGTCATTGGTGTGCGGATATGCATTTCAGCTTCAGATTCCCTACATTGTTCCGATGTTCGCAATCCTGTTGACGGCGAAACCTGCTCCACCTCCTTCACCGATCAAATTGATCACTCTATTGGTCGGTGTTTCAGGGATACTGGGCGTTGGAATGCTTTTGATTCCCTGGATGGAGTTTTACCCCTTTGCGGCAGTCATGGTGGTTGGGCTGGGTATTTTTGGGAGTTTTTGTCTCTCATTGCTAAAGGGGAACGAAGCTCTGGGGCACTTTCTGGCAACCGGACTGGTGCTGGTGACGGTGGCGGGCTCGGTCAGTTCCGTAATCTCTCTGGTAGTTATCGAAAGCATGGTTCTGGGGGTTGGATTTGCAGTTCTGTGCCAATGGGTGGTGTATCCGTTTTTCAGTGAAGATGCCCATCCCGCAGACGAAGAACTCCAGCATGCTTCTCTAAAATTGACAGGCTTATGGCCTGCCATGCGTTCAACAGCCATCGTGATGCCGACCTATCTGGTGGTTCTGACAAATCCGGGACTCTATTTGCCGCTGGCCCTGAAGTCGATCGCATTGGGCCAGCAGGGATCTTTGTTGGAAATGAGAAATTCAGGCCGGGATCTTCTGGGGGCAACGATACTCGGAGGAATTCTGGCCGTTTTGTTTTGGTGGCTTCTGGGTTTGGCCGTCAACCTGTGGATGTTCTTTCTTTGGGCCCTGGCATTTCTCACTTTCTTTTCCGCAAAGATCTATGGGGTTCTGAAAAGTCGATTTTCAGCATCCTTCTGGCAGAGCGTTGCTACGACTCTGGTGATTCTTTTGGGAGCTGCTGTCATGGATAGCGAAAACGGCAAAGATGTGTACCAGGCATTTGCAACGCGCATCAGTTTGTTTCTGGTTGTCACAGCATACGCATGGCTCGCGGTCACTTTTCTTGAATACATGTCTTCAAAAAAGAAGCCACAGTCCGATGAATTGGGGTCCGTGTCATGCTAGGAAATTTGGCGATTGGTTTCATTACGATCATGATTTGCCTGTTTCTTCAAACGGCAATTCTGATCTGGATCCTGAGGTTTTATCGAAGCCGATACAGCAGTCAGGAAAGCCCATCCTTCTGGGCTGGGCTGAAGGTGATTCAGGGGGTGATGTTTCTGTTGCTGGTCGGGAACCTGATTCAAATGGCGGTGTGGGCACAGATTTTCATGACCCTTGGTGAGTTTGAAGAATTTGGGGCCGCCTTTTATCACTCTGCGGTCAACTTTGCCACTCTGGGATATGGCGACGTTGTCATGTCGGAGAAACATAAAATTCTGGGTCCCCTGCAGGCGGTCAACGGTGCACTCATGATCGGTGTTTCCACGGGTGCCTTGATGACCGCGTTCCAGGATGTCTTGAAGAAAACGGTTCAGTCGAAGGATTCTTCCTGAACAGATCCCCGACAGGGGCGATGAATCCCCATTTGGCCTGCCAGTGGGGGCGAGATCTCTCAGTTCAGACCCTCGCCTCTGGATCCGATGGCGATATTTTCAGGGGGGCGGCCAGGAAAGGCCGGAATAGCCGGATCAGGTTTTCTCGAAGTGATCACCGGTTGATCTGTCAGGGAGTGGCTCCCACTCCGTATAGACCTTAGTCTGAAGAATCGTACGCCGTAGCAACCGGGTGATTCCGGTGTTTGAGGAGGCTCTGTGGAATTTGTGTGGCCCCTGATTTCTGTTGTAACCCTTCTGGTCGGTTTTTTCGTCGCCCGCAGTCTTGTTTCCAAACAGGTAGACGTAGCTCAGGAGGAAGTGGCAAGGCTCCGCGAGGAAGTCTCTGACCATCAGGCTGAGGCGGCGAGCCTCCGGGATGAAATCTCTGGTCAGCAGGCAGAAGTCATGACGGCACGGGAAAACCTGGTGCGCGCCGACGCTGAAAAGAAAGCGGCCGAATCCCAGTTGCAGCAATTGCGAGCGGATCGGGAGTCTCTGGAAAAGAGCATGCAGGCGTTTTCTGCCGAGCAATTGGAGAAAAATCGCAAACAATTTCTCGATCACGCAGAACAGAGACTGGGCGTTTCTGAAACAAAGCATGTTTCTGAACTTGAGAAGCGCCATGAATCAATTGAGAAACAATTTCTTTCATTGCGTGAACACATGGAGAAGTTTCAGGAACAGCATCAAAGAATTGAAAAAAACCGCACCGAGTCTTTCAGTTCACTCAATGAACAGGTCAAGCTGCTGGCAGAGCAAACAGTCAAGGTGGGGGCTGAAGCGGCCTCTCTTTCGACTGCCCTCAAGGGATCAGGGCAAACCCGTGGTCGCTGGGGTGAAATCGCGCTTGAAAACATTTGTGAGCTCGCCGGCATGACCAAGCACTGTGATTTCACTCTTCAGGATCAGGAGGGTACTGGCAAGCGCCCTGACCTGGTGGTCAACATGCCCGGGAAGGGCAAGATTCCCATCGATGCCAAGGTGCCTTTTGCGGCTTACGATCGGGCGATGGAATCGACCGATCCGACAGAACGCGATGCAGAGTTCGAGGCTCATGGAAAAGTGGTGCGTTCGACAATGCTGGATCTCGCCAAACGTGATTACCCGACTGTGGTAGGTGGCAAGGTCGATTTCACGGTGATGTTCATTCCGATCGAATCGGTGGCGGCTGCTGCTTTTGCTGTCCAACCGAATCTGCAGGAAGAAGCGATGAAGAACAAGATTCTTATCGCTACGCCCGTCACCCTCATTGCGCTTCTGAAAACGGTGGCTCTTTATTGGAAACAGGAAGAGCTGGCGGAAAACGCGCAGAAGATTTGGGAAGAATCCTCGCAGTTGCACGATCGCCTCAAAACCTTTACTGATCATTTTGGCAAGGTGGGAGGGAATCTCACCAAGGCACTCAATGCCTACAACTCAGCGGTGGGGTCTTATCAGGGGAGAGTTCTCCCCAAGGCACGCAGTATCGAATCGATGACGATGAAGACCGGATCCAAGGATACGCTCCCGGATCTTTCGGTGATCGGTGGAGTGGTGCGGGGTCTCGATTCGGACAGCGCTGTACTGGATCACGTCCCTGCAGACGATGAGGAGTGATTTCATGTTTCTTCGTGGCTCGCTGATCACAGGAGTACTGTTTCTTGCAGGCTGTGCTCAACTGGGCATGGGAAACACCAGAGGAGATTTACAGGTCACGGAAGTTCCCGCAGAAGTCCGCGAAGACTTCACTATGGCTGAGTTCTATCAGCAGTACTGCGATGCGGGCGGTGTTCCTGTGGTGGCGAGCAGGGAGGTCTATCCCGAGGCGTTGCTCGAGGCCCACTATCTGATCACGAAGATGGTTGGCCATCGTCCGGAGATCCTGTCGGCGATGGGGGTGGCGAAGACCCGTTTCACGGTGATGGCCCATGACGAGTGGACCACCGATGTCCCCGAGCATTCCGATTTGCGTCCTCCGGAGTACTGGGACCGGCGTGCCCGTGGTCTCGGAGCGACGAAGTGGCGGCCGTGTGTTTCCTGCGGCGAAGAGAATCTGCTGGGATTCGAAGGCGACCCCTATGCCACGGAGAACATTCTGATTCACGAGTTCGCCCATGCCATTCATGAGATGGGGCTGAATATCGTCGATCCGACGTTCGACCCTCGACTCAACCAGGCGTATCAGGATGCCATGGATCGCGGCCTCTGGAAGGGTGTCTACGCTTCCACCAATCGCATGGAATATTGGGCAGAAGCGGTGCAGAGCTGGTTCAACACCAACCGGGAAAATGATCCCCAGCACAATCATGTGAATACCCGGGTAGAACTCAGGGAGTACGACCCCGCAGTGGCTGCGTTGTGTGAAGAGATCTTCGGCGATGGGGAATGGCGCTACGTTCATCCCCGTGAACGGATGCAGGAAACTCATCTGTCGACACTGGAAGGCCAGTCGCTGCCCCAGTTTGAATGGGCTCCCGGGATGCAGGAAGCCTATGAGGCTCATCCGCAGCCGGAGTGATCAGTTGCAGTTGACGTAGTTCTCGCAATCGAGGGCATCCGTGGTGGCATCCATGCCACAGTTCACCGGACCTGGAGCGACCGGGGAGGGGCCGCCTGAAAAGAGTGCGGCCAGAGAATAGACGGCGTCTCCGAGATTTTCACTGCCGTCATCATTCGTATCACAGGCATCCTGACAGGAACTGGCTGGCCCGGCGGTGAAGAGAAACGCCAACTGGAAAATCACGTCGGCCAGATTAAAGGTCTGATCTGTATTGCAGTCACCCCGTCGAAACTGAGAGCCACCATCCCAACAGGGACCGATGGTCGTGGGGATGGCGTTGGCGTTGAGATCGGAAAATACAGCTGCTTCCAGACAGATGGTTCCGTCGTAGGGCAATCCGTCTGTCGTCGAAATGGTGACTTCCACCAGGGTCTGCGGAGTCGGAACGGGAGGGATGGGAGTCAGGGTGATGCTGAACCCCAATATGGTCGTGCTGCCGGAACCGATGTCGTATCCGAGAGACCCTGCGACTCCACAACAGGCTTCATCGAGAACTCCTGTGGGTGAATCAAGGATGACGTCGAATTGAAATCCGACAATGGCGACATCGTTGGTGAAAAAAACCGGAAAGACTCCGGTCCCTGAGGCTGAATCCCAGACCAGAGGGCCCGGTTCAATCATGACCTCCCCGGATTGGGCGACGGCTCGATCGGTCGAGACGAGGATCGTGATCATGAAGAGTAGCAGGGTCAGAATTCTTCTTCGCATGCCCCGATTATAGCGATCCCCCGGTGTCTTTCCGACTGCCGCCCTTCTGATGTTCAATTGGGCAGGAGGGCCCTAATTTGACCGGAAGATTCGCAGTTTCTCTTGGGGAGGGCTCAGCATCATCAGGGCGATGGCGCATGCCATGCGGTGTTTTCCCAGGTAGCCGTCGCCACCATTGTTCTTTTTTCCACCGATATAGCGAATCTGTCCGCGGTGGTTTTGAGTCAGGGCCAGATACCAGCGCCATTCATCGACGAAGCGTTGGTAAGCCTGGCGGTCGTGTTGCCACAGAACCGCAGGGGCCAGCAGCATTCCCATGGAACCGACCGCGTGTGCTTCTCTCGTTCGTGCACGGTATTGATCCAGATAGTTGCAGAAGCGGTCCTTCAATTTCTCTTCACCACTTTTCAGCAACAGGGCGAGGGCCATCGAAGAAGTACGCAGGGAGGCATCTGCAGTTCCCGTATTCTTCATCGTCCAATAGCGAATCCCCCCATTGGGATCGATGGACTGGCGAATCTGTTCGAGGCTCAGTTTCCACGACTCATCCGGGATTTTTGCTCCGGCAATCTCTGAGATGGACCAAGCCATGTGGGAAAGGGTATTGATCACATTGAATCCCTTTCCCCGATAGCCGGTGACAACGTCGTGTCCAAACATGCCTTGCTCATCCATCCTTGCTCGCAGGCCGTCGCAGATGGTTTGAATCACTTTGGCGTTCTCTTCCGTGGGGGCGATCAGCTGGGCTTCAGAGAGGGCCACGGCTGTGGCGGTCAGTGCCCAGTTACCGAGGTTGTCCGGTCCCTTTTGTTTCGGATCTTCCGGGATCCAAGCGCGGCCCCCAGGGCCCTGAAGCCATTTCAAAATGGGGGTCAGGTCTTTCTTGTCCTTGTCGGGCTGGGTTGCGAGCAGCGCTACGCAGGCCCACGCAGTCAAGACCCGATCTCCAGTCAGCCCTACCGGAGCATCCCAGTAACCCGCAGGTTTCAGGGAGCGAAGCAGTTGCTTGCGGGAGTTGAGGATCAACAGGTCAACCCCGGCTTGCTCGCGAAGGGAAGGACGATGGGGGAGAGGGCAGGGGAGGGTGAGGGCTTCCCCTTCCGGGTTTTCTTCTGAAGGCCTGCGAATTTTCAGAGACAGGATCCGGTCTTTTTCTTCCTTTTTTGAGGCGATGGAATCGAGCGTTTCGCCCAGGCTTTTCTGGGGCCCTGAACCGCCGGCGTCCACTTTGGCTGAATGGGGGGTAAAAGAAGTGTCGTTGAGACCGACCAGTCGGTCACCGACTTGAAGCCCTGCCACTTTTCCCGGCGAATCGTCCGCCACGGTTTCGATCTGAATCCAGGTCGATTCGGGGCTGACCTTTCCGGTGCCGCCGAGGATTCCAAGGGGAAATGTTTCCGAAGCATTCAGGCCGGTAGATACCCATCCAGTGGCCATGACGAGCAACACCGCTCTGATCCAGCAGGCGATTTGG